>NZ_JALAHB010000073.1 GCF_022712115.1 Brevibacterium sp.
CCGCGGCCTCGGGCGAGGCGATCGCCTCGAGCGTCTCCGGCGCCAACCCCGCCTACGTGACGCCGCTGGTGCGCAAGCTCGCCAAGCAGAAGGGCGTGGACCTCGCGACGGTCACCGGCACCGGCGTGGGCGGCCGCATCCGCAAGCAGGACGTGCTCGATGCGGCTGCCGCTGCGCCTGCGGCCACCGCTGCGGCTGCGTCCGCCTCCGCCGCCTCCGCCGGCTCCGCCGCCGCGAAGGCTCCGCACGTCGTGGAGCTGTCCGAGGAGGCGAAGAAGCTGCGCGGCACCACGCAGAAGACCTCGCGCATCCGGCAGACCATCGCCAAGCGCATGCGCGAGTCCCTGCAGTCGACCTCGCAGCTCACGCAGGTCCACGAGGTGGACGTCACGGAGATCGCGAAGCTGCGCAGGGCCACGAAGGACGCCTTCCAGGCCAAGCACGGCGTCAAGCTCACCTACCTGCCGTTCTTCATCAAGGCGGTCGTCGAGGCCCTGCAGCTCCACCCGCAGGTGAACGCGCAGATCTCCGCAGACGGCAAGGAGATCGTCCACTTCGACCACGAGCACGTGGGCATCGCGGTCGACACCCCGCGCGGCCTCATCGTGCCGGTGATCAAGAACGCCGGCGACCTGTCGCTGGCCGGGATCGCCAAGGCGATCGTCGATCTGGCCGACCGCACGCGCAACAACAGGGTGAAGCCGGACGAGCTCTCCGGCGGCACCTTCTCGGTGACCAACCTGGGCAGCTTCGGCGCGATCATGGACACGCCGATCATCAACTACCCGGAGTCCGGCATCCTGGGTGTGGGGTCGATCGTGCGCCGTCCCGTGGTCCGGCGGACCGCCGACGGCGACGAGGCGATCGTCATCCGCGACATCGTCGAGCTGCCGCTCACCTACAACCACGAGCTGGTCGACGGTGCAGACGCGGGTCGCTTCCTCACGACCATCCGTCAGCGCCTCGAGGAGGCCAACTTCGAGGCCGATCTGGAGCTCTGAGGGTCTGAGCCGAAAGCGGGCGGGGAAGCCGGGACCACCGGCCTCCCCGCCCGCTTCCGCATGCGCTCGCGTCAGCCGCGCACCGCATGCACCTTCCACCGGCCCTCGTGCCTCCGGAGCTCCACCTCCACGTCCGCCCACCGCCCGTCCCCGGTCCGCATCCGCGCCCGGACGTGTGCGGTGTCCGGATCCGGCTCGCCGCTCGCGGGATCGCCGACGCTCTCCAGTCCCTCCAGCTTCACCTCTCCGCAGTCCGGGCAGGGCGTGAGCTCCACGGCGGCATCCGCAGCGGCGGCGGGAGAGCCCGGGACGGTGAGCCTCGCGAGTGCCTCCGCGTCCCCGGCCGCCACTGCCGCGCTGCGCCTCTGCGTGAGTGCGGCGAACGCCTCGAGCGGGTTCTCCCGAGGCGTCTCCGGCGGCGTCGCACTGTGTGCCGGCGCCGGCGCCGCGGTCTCCGCGCTGCGCCCAGTGTCCGAGGACCCGGCGACCACGAGCCACGCCCCCGTGCCGAGCAGCACGGCGCACGCCGCACCCGCCGCACTGCGCCACTGCCGCCGGACGAGCCTGCCCACTCGCCCGCTCCTGCAGGAGCGGGCCGCGCGCGTTGCCGGATGACGGTCCCTGCGTTCTGCGGAGCTCTCCGCGGGCACCTCCCGGAGACGGCTGACGACCTCCGCGGCGAGGACCCCGGTGGGCGCGTCGTCCACCTCGACCCCGGCCTCCGCCGGCAGGAACCCCCGTGCGCGGTCCGGGCCGAGCTCCCGCACCCGCCGGAGCACACCCCGCAGCCCCGGGGAGGAGGCCGAGGACTCCAGGAGTGCGGCGGTCAGTTCGCGGACGCGGGGATCGGCCGCGGGCGCGGTGACGGAGAGCGGCCCTCCGGCATCAGCCCACTCCCTCCCGGTGAGCGCGGCATGGAGGATCTCCCCGCAGGCCGCGGAGTCCGTCGTCCGCGCCTCCGGCCGCAGCCGTCCGGGCACCACCGCGATGCGCCCGTCGTTCCGCACCGCGAAGGCGTAGAGGCTCACCCGCGAGTGGCCTCCCGGCGGCCGCGGGGAGGCCAGCACCGCCTCCAGGGCCTCCTCGAGCACGCCCAGCGCCTGGCCCTCGGGCAGCCCTCCCCTGCGCCGCAGGACGTCGGCGAGCAGCCCACCGGACCACCGGGGCACGAGCAGCCCCGTCCGCGCGCCGCCGGCGTCGTCGACCGCGGCGAGCTGGCAGCCCCACGCCTCGGCCTCCGCCTCCAGCACCGCCTCCCCCACGGGCCCGTCCTCTCCGGGCACGCTCAGCCAGGCGATCTCCGCACCCCGACGCACCCGCAGCAGGCCGCTTCCGGCCTCGGCCTCCACCACCCAGTGCTCCTCAATCACAGCCCACCCCTCTCCTCGTATGACGCTCCGTGTCACGCATGAGCGTCGTTTGAGCGTGTTTGCTGATTTTTGATGCATTTCGAGAATGATTGCACAGAGACACGGCTCACACAAGGCTCCCCGCAGGGGCGGGTGCCTGCACCGCCGCGTACAGTGGACGCATGGCATTCGCTGTGAGAGAACTGGGACTGGACCCTCAGCTGGTCGACTACAGGGAGGCATGGGAGCTGCAGACGGCGCTGCACGACGAGGTGGTCGCCGGCACCCGCGACTCCACCCTCCTCGTCCTCGAGCACGAGGACGTGTACACGGCCGGCAAGCGCACCGAGGACTTAGAGCGGCCGACGGACGGCACCCCCGTCATCGACGTGGACCGCGGCGGGAAGATCACCTGGCACGGTCGCGGTCAGCTCGTCTGCTACCTCATCTACCGCCTCCGGGATCCCAAGGAGGTGCGGCTGTTCGTCAGCCAGATCGAGGACGCGATCATCGAGCTCGTCGGCGAGTACGGCCTCGACGCGCAGACCGTCGACGGGCGCGCCGGAGTCTGGCTCCCCGCCTCGGGCGGCAGGCCGGAGCGCAAGATCGGCGCGATCGGCATCCGCATCCACGAGGGCGTGACGATGCACGGGCTCGCGCTCAACTGCTCCAACGCGTTCACCGGCTTCGACGGGATCATCCCCTGCGGCATCGCCGATGCCGGCGTGACCTCGCTCAGCCGTGAGCTCGACCGCACGGTCACCCCAGCAGACGTCGCAGAGCGCATGACCGCCCTGCTCCAGCAGCACATCACCGCCTGATCCGCCCGCGCGCACGCAGCCCCCGAGTGAAGGGACACCGCCCCATGACACTGGCACCCGAAGGCCGACGGCTCCTCCGCATCGAGGCCCGCAACTCCCAGCCCCCGATCGAGGAGAAGCCCGCCTGGATCAAGGCGAAGGCGAAGATCGGCCCGGAATTCACGGAGCTCAAGTCGCTCGTCCGCGGCGCCGGCCTGCACACGGTGTGCGAGGAGGCCGGCTGCCCCAACATCTTCGAGTGCTGGGAGGACCGCGAGGCCACCTTCCTCATCGGCGGCGAGCAGTGCACCCGGCGCTGCGACTTCTGCCAGATCGACACCGGCAAGCCCGCGGACTTCGACGCCGATGAGCCCCGCAGGGTCGCGGACTCCGTGCGCCAGATGGGCCTGCGCTACTCGACCATCACGGGCGTGGCCCGCGACGACCTGCCCGACGGCGGGGCATGGCTGTACGCGGAGACGGTGCGGAAGATCCACGAGCTCACCTACTCCGACGGCAGCGGCACCGGCGTGGAGCTGCTCATTCCGGACTTCGACTCCGACGACGAGCAGCTCGCGGAGGTGTTCTCCTCACGGCCGGAGGTCCTGGCCCACAACGTGGAGACGGTGCCGCGCATCTTCAAGCGGATCCGGCCCGGCTTCCGCTACGAGCGCTCGCTCTCCGTCCTCACGAAGGCCCGCGACGCGGGCCTCGTCACCAAGTCCAACCTCATCCTGGGCATGGGCGAGACGGACGAGGAGGTGGTCGAGGCGATGCGCGACCTGCACGAGGCGGGCACCGACATCCTCACGATCACCCAGTACATGCGGCCCTCGGAACGGCACCATCCCATCGAGAGGTGGGTGCGCCCGCAGACCTTCGTGGAGCTGCGCGACGAGGCGGAGCGGATCGGGTTCCTCGGCGTGATGTCCGGTCCGCTCGTCCGCTCGTCCTACCGGGCCGGCAAGCTCTGGGCGCAGGCCATGCGCCACCGGGGGATCGAGATCCCGGCGCACCTGCGGCACCTCGACAAGGACGTCCCCGCCCGCCAGGAGGCTCAGGCGGTGGTGGACACGTTCGGCGAGGGCCAGGAGGTACAATACTGAGTCGACCCATCGCCAGAAACGGTGGGAGCACAGTCCCCCGCACACCCGCGTCGAAGCGAGAGCATGTCCACGAGCAGCGAACCTGAGAAGAAGGGCCTCTTCGGCCGCAGGAAGAAGAAGGCCGATCCGAACAACCCCGGTCGGATCGCGCAGATACGCCAGGTGGCCAGGCTGGCGCGCAAGCACAACCCCGCCTCCATGTGGCTGGTCGCCGCCGCGCTCGTGGGCCTCACGGCCCTCGGCGTGCTCGCGGGCTTCCTCATCTCCGGCTCGGTCCTCAGCGTCATCCTCTGGGGCGTGACCGGCCTCATGCTGGGCGCCGTCCTCGCGATGTTCATGCTCGGCCGGTTCGCGGAGGCCGCGGCGTTCGATCAGATGCGCGGCCAGCCCGGGGCGATCGGCGCGGTCCTCAACACCGCCCGCCGCGGATGGCTCATGGACGAACAGCCCATCGCCTTCGACATGCGCACGCAGGAGATGGTGTTCCGCACCACCGGCCGGGCGGGTGTGGTGCTCGTGGGCGAGGGCCGCAACCGGACCAAGGTGAAGAAGCTCCTCGCCAAGGAGGCCAAGCGCCACTCCCAGATCGTCAAGGGCGTGCCGATCCACACCTTCGAGGGCGGCGAGGCCGAGGGCCAGCTCTCGATGGAGCAGATCACCAAGGAGCTCTACAAGCTGCCGAAGAAGCTCAACAAGGCGGAGATCCTCGCGGTCCGCAACCGGCTCACGAGCATCGGCACGATGGCCTCGCGCCCGCCCGTGCCCAAGGGCGTCGATCCGAACAACGCCCGTCCGGACCGGCGCGCGCTGCGCGGACGCTGAGACCTGCGCACCGCAGAGAGGCCCTGTCCCGCTCCCGGGACAGGGCCTCTCTCCGTCTCTGCGCACGCCGGCCTCAGCGCGTCCGCACGACCACCGCGCCCGAGGCCTTGTCGTGGAGGCCGCGCCCGTCCGGGTCCGCGATGACCACGGGGATGACGAGGCACACCAGCAGCGTCCGGACGATCGCCCTGAGCGCACCGACTGGTCCGGTGGAGGCGAGCGTGCCGTGCGTGCGGACGTCGACCACCCCGATGCCGAGCAGGAGGTGGCCGGGGGTGCGGCCGAGCAGCCAGACGCACAGGAAGTAGAGGAGCGCGAAGCCGGACTGGATCGCGATGTTCTGTGCGAGGACGTCCGCCTCCATGGCCAGGCGCACCACCAGCACCACGAGCGACCAGTCGACGATGATCCCGCCGGCCCGCCGCAGCAGCGTCGCCGCGGACCCGGTGCCGCTCTCCGGCAGCCCCAGGCGCCGGCCCGGCCACTGGCCGTCGGGGAGTCTCGGACCGGTCAGCCACTCCGCGCGCCGTGCCGCACGCTCACCACGATCTGCCATGCCCCCAGGCTAGTCGATGCGCTCCGCGTAACACGCAGGAAACATCCGGGTCACAGACGTGAAATCCACGTCACTATAGACTCGAGTCACGACCCACCCACGAGATCAGGAGAGTGCGCGTGTTCTCAACGGCACAGGAGCTCATCGAGTACGTCAAGAAGAACGACGTCGACTTCGTCGACATCCGGTTCTGCGATCTCCCCGGGGTGGTGCAGCACTTCAACCTTCCGGCGGAGGCGTACGGGGAGGAGGAGATCACGGAGGGACTCCTCTTCGACGGCTCCTCGATCCGCGGCTTCCAGGGCATCCACGAGTCCGACATGAAGCTCCTCGCAGACGTCACCACCGCCTACATCGATCCGTACCGCGATGCGAAGACGCTGGTCGTCAACCACTCCATCGTGGATCCGTTCACGGACGAGCCGTACTCCCGCGATCCGCGGCAGGTGGCGGAGAAGGCGGAGGCCTACCTCAAGAGCACCGGCATCGCCGACACCGTGTTCTTCGGCGCGGAGGCGGAGTTCTACCTCTTCGACAGCATCCAGTACGACACCACGCCGGGTCACAGCTTCTACAAGCTCGACTCCGTCGAGGCCGCCTGGAACACGGGCGCGGACGAGCCCGGCGGCAACCTCGGCTACAAGACGCCCGTCAAGGGCGGCTACTTCCCGGTCTCTCCGCAGGACCACTTCGCGGACATCCGCGACAGGATCTCGCTCACCCTCAAGCAGATCGGCTTCGAGGTGGAGCGCGCGCACCACGAGGTGGGCACTGCCGGACAGCAGGAGATCAACTACAAGTTCAACTCGCTCAAGCATGCCGCGGACCAGCTGCTGGACTTCAAGTACGTCGTGAAGAACGAGGCCCTGGCAGCCGGCAAGTCCGCGACCTTCATGCCCAAGCCCATGTACGGCGACAACGGCTCCGGCATGCACTGCCACCAGTCGCTGTGGAAGGACGGCGAGCCGCTCTTCTACGACGAGAACGGCTACGGCGGCCTCTCCGACCTGGCCCGCTGGTACATCGGCGGCCTCATCGAGCATGCGGGTGCGGTGCTGGCCTTCACGAACCCCACCATCAACTCCTACCGCCGCCTGGTGCCCGGCTACGAGGCGCCGGTCAACCTCGTGTACTCCGCACGCAACCGCTCCGCGGCGATCCGCATCCCCGTCACCGGCTCCTCCCCCAAGGCCAAGCGCCTGGAGTTCCGCGTGCCGGACCCGTCCTCCAACCCCTACCTCGCCTTCTCCGCGCAGCTCATGGCCGGGCTGGACGGGATCAGGAACCGGATCGAGCCGCCGGAGCCGGTCGACAAGGACCTCTACGAGCTGCCCCCGGAGGAGCTCGAGGACATCGCGCTCGTCCCCGGTTCGCTCGAGGAGGCCCTCGACGCGCTGGAGAACGACCACGACTTCCTCACCGCCGGTGACGTCTTCACCCCCGATCTCATCGAGAAGTGGATCGAGTACAAGCGCACGGAGGAGATCGAGGTCGCGCGCCTGCGGCCGACCCCCACGGAGTTCGAGCTCTACTACTCGCTCTGAGCCGAGGGTTCCCGCCCTCTTCCGAGAGACACCGAGAACGGCGGCTGGCCTGCGGAGACGTCATCCGACGTTTCCGCAGACCGGCCGCCGTCGTGCCGTTCGCCGCCGCTCCCCGGCAGACACGCACCGTGCTTACGGCGCGACCACCTCGAGAGTGGGGAACGCGGTCGCATACCTGCCGCGATCCCGGGTGAGCAGGCGATGACCCGCGACGGCGGTATGGGCGCCGATGTAGAAGTCGTGCAGGGGCGCAGCCTTCGCCCCGCCCCGACGACGGTAGGCGAGGAAGGCCTTGCCGGCGAGGAACCCCGCGGGCCAGGGCAGCTCCTCCCGCGCGAAATGACTCGCGGGGAGGAGCTCGTCCAGCAGCACATTCGAATCGACCAGCGTCGACTCATCCATCGCGCAGCAGACCCATGAGCTCATCCGTGGTGCGCGTGGTCGTCGCACGGCCGCGCATGCGCCGCACCACGCCCGTCCGCACTGGGCACGGATGTCACTAGACTGGCGCGCATGACGCATTTCGACGTGCTCGTGATCGGCACCGGCTCAGGCAACAGCATCATCAACCACCGCTTCGACGGTCTCCGGGTGGCGATCGCGGAGGAGGACCGGTTCGGCGGCACCTGCCTCAACGCCGGCTGCATCCCCACGAAGATGTACGTCTACCCCGCCACGCGCGCGGAGGAGGCCGCGGACTCCTCCGCGGTGAACCTCTCCACCTCCTACGGCTCCGCGGACTGGCCGGCCCTGCGGGACCGCATCTTCGCCCGGATCGACGCGATCGAGGCCGACGGCCGCGCCTACCGCACCGAGCGGCAGGAGAACGTCACCGTCTTCCCCGAGCACGTCCGGTTCACCGGGCCGCACTCCCTCGTGACCGCCTCCGGCCGGGAGATCACCGCCGACCGCATCGTCATCGCCGCGGGCTCCGCCCCCGTCGTGCCCGAGATCCCCGGCCTCGACCCCGCACGGGTCGACGCACCGGGCTCGCCCTTCCACACCTCCCGCACGATCATGCGCCTGGACTCCCAGCCGGAATCGGTCCTCATTCTCGGCTCCGGCTTCATCTCCGCGGAGTTCGGCCACATCTTCTCCGGCCTGGGCACCCGCACCGTCGTCGCGATCCGCGGCGATCGGATGCTGCCGGGCGCCGATGCCGCGATCCGCGACCGCTTCACCGCGGAGTTCTCCGCCCGCCACGACGTCCGGCCAGGTGTGGAGGCCGCCTCCGTCCGCGTCCTCGACGACGGTCGTGTGGAGGTGGCACTCCGCGCCACCGGCCGAGTGCCCGGAGCCGAGGTGCCCGCACCCCTCATCGTGGAACGGGTGCTCCTCGCCACCGGGCGCGCTCCCGCCTCGGCAGGGCTCAGCCCGCAGGCTGCGGGCATCGACACCCGCGCCGACGGGCGGATCGCGGTCGACGAGTACCTGCGGGTGCTCGCGGACGGCGCGCCGGTCCCCGGTGTCTTCGCCCTGGGCGACATCTCCTCCCCGCACCAGCTCAAGCACGTCGCCAACCACGAGGCGCGCGTGGTCAAGGCCAACCTCGTCGCGGACCTCGACGCCGGCGCGCCCGGCGGCGCACCCGCCTCCGCCCTCACGCCGGTGAACCACAAAGGCGTGCCGGCGGCGGTGTTCTCCTCGCCCCAGGTCGCCCATGTGGGCATGACGGAGGAGGAGGCGCGTGCCGCCGGGCACGACGTGGTGGTGGGGACCCGCGACTACGGCGGCGTGGCCTACGGCTGGGCGATGGAGGACACCACGGGCTTCGTGAAGGTCGTCGCGGACCGCTCCTCGCGCCTGCTGCTGGGCGCGCACCTCATGGGGCCCGAGGCCTCGATGATCATCCAGCCCCTCATCCAGGCCATCGCCTTCGACCAGCCCGCGGACGAGGTCGCGAAGGGCCAGTACTGGATCCACCCCGCACTGCCCGAGGTCGTGGAGAACGCACTCCTGGACCTCGATCTCCGCTGAGGCCGCCGGAGCCTCCGGGCTGGCCGCCTCAGTACCGGCGGTCCGCCCAGGGGTCCTCGACCTTCGAGTCCTCGTAGGCGAAGAAGAGCCGCTCCACGACCTTGCGGGCCCGCCGGGCCGTGCTGCGGTAGTCCTCCGCCAGCTGCTGTGCGGATCCGGGTGCGTAGCCCAGCAGCCGGGCACAGGCCTCGAGCTCGGCCCGGTCCACGGGCAGGCTCGCCGCCGTCCGGCCCCGGTAGAGCATCGCGGCCGACCGCAGGCCGGAGGCGAGGCTCCACGCCTCCCGCAGCGTCTGCGCGTCCTCGGCCTCGACGAGCCCGGCCTCCTCCGCGGCCGCCAGCGCCGGCAGCGTGGACGTGGTCCGCAGCCCGGCCACGGAGTGCGCGTGCCGCAGCTGCATGAGCTGCACGGCCCACTCCACGTCGCTGAGGCCGCCGTGGCCCAGCTTCAGATGCGTCTTGCGATCAGCACCCCGCGGCAGCCGCTCCGACTCCATCCGCGCCTTGAGCCTGCGCATCTGGCGCACGGAGCTCTCCGGCACCCGGGCGGGATAGCGCAGGGGGTCGATGAGGGCGGTGAAGTCCTCCCCCAGCGACCGCTCCCCTGCGATGACCCGCGCGCGCAGCAGCGCCTGCGCCTCCCAGGGCTCGGACCACTTCGCGTAGTAGGCGGCGTAGGAGTCTAGCGTCCTCACGAGCGGTCCGGAACGGCCTTCCGGCCGCAGGTCCGAATCGACCTCGATCCCGGGGATCCGGTCCGTGCGCGAGGCCTCGCGCGCCACGGCCAGCGCCACCTTCTTCACGTGCGCGCCGAGGGCCGTGCTGCGGGCATCGGCGGGATCGTGCGGACGCCAGCAGAACATCACGTCCGCATCGGAGAAGTAGCCGATCTCCGCCCCGCCCAGCCGACCCATCGCGATGATGGCGAACTCATAGCCCGGGATCTCCGCGGAGTCCAGCTCCGCGCGGACGCACGCGAGCACCGCGTCGAGGTAGACATCGGCCGCCGCGGACAGCGCCGCGGAGCTGGTGGGCAGATCCTGCTGCCGCAGCACGTCCGCCAGCGCCGTGCGCAGCAGCTCCCGGCCGTAGAGGCCGCGCAGGGACGCGCCGGCGCGCGCGCCGTGGCGCGAGACCAGGCGGTGCGACTCCGCACGGAGAGCCTCCGGCGCCCGCGGCTGCAGACGGTCCGTGTCGTCGAGCCAGGCGACGGCGTCCGGCCTGTTCTGCAGCAGGCCCGTGGTGTACGAGGACAGCGAGAGGACATCGGCCAGGCTGTGGACGGCCGCACCGGAGTCCCGCAGCAGCCGCAGGTACCAGCTGGAGTCCCGCAGGCTCTCCCCCAGCCGGCGGAAGGCGAGCAGTCCCGCATCCGGATCCACGCCCGCCGCCAGCCAGTCCAGCATGGCCGGCAGCACCTGGCGGTGGATGACCGCGGCCCGGCTCACCCCGGCGGAGAGCGCGTGGATGTGCGTGAGCGCGGTCCGGGGGTCGCAGTAGCCGAAGGCCGCCAGCCGCGCACGCGCATCCGCCTCGCTGAGCGAGGTGAGCACGGAGTCCCTGCTCGCCGCATCCAGGATCGGGCGGTAGAAGATGAGCTCGTGGTACCTGCGCACCTTGCGCCGCACGTCCGCGAGCTGGGCGTCGAGCCGCGCCGGCGTCCGCTCGCCGGACCGGTAGACCGCACGTGCGAGCAGCCGGCGCTTGTCCTCGGCGTCCGGCAGCAGCGCGGCCCGGAGCAGCCGCGGGATCTGGAGGCGATGCTCGACGACGCGGAGGAAGCGGTAGCACTCGTCGAGGCCCGCGGCGTCCTCCCGGGCGATGTAGCCGCGCTCGCCCAGCGCCGCGAGAGCGTCCAGGGTGCCGCGGACGCGGATCGCCTCGTCGAGCTCGCCGTGGACCAGCTGCAGCAGCTGGGCGGAGAACTCCACGTCGCGCAGGCCGCCCACGCCCAGTTTGAGCTGGCGGGAGGCCTCCTGCGAGGGCAGCAGGTCCACGACGCGGCGCCGCATCGCGCGCACGCCCTCCACGAAGCCCTCACGCCGGTTCGCCTCCCAGACGAAGCGGCGCATCCGCTCCGCCCACGCCCGGCCCAGCTCCGCGTCGCCGGCGACCGGGCGCGCCTTGAGGAGCGCCTGGAACTCCCAGGACTCCGCGACCTGGGCGTAGTACGCCTCGAACTCGTCCACGGTCCGCAGCAGCCGGCCCGCGCGGCCCTCCGGACGCAGCGCGGCGTCGAGCTCCCACAGCGCGGGCTCCGCATCCGGTCCGCCCACGATCTCCGTGAGACGGGCCACCATCGACTCCGCCAGCCGGGTCGCCTCCTCCGTGGGCGGTGCCGGACCATCCGCGCCGTCCGGGCCCGCGTGGACGTAGACGACGTCGACGTCGGAGACGTAGTTGAGCTCGCCGGCCCCGCACTTGCCCATCGCGACGACGGCCATGCGCACCCGGGCCTGCGGATCCAGCTCCGCAGCGGCGATCACGAGCCCCGCCTCGATCGCCGCTGCGGCGAGACGGGAGAGCACCCGGCTCACCTCGTCCACGACCGCCGTCGGCTCGGGCGCGTCGAGGTCGTCGGCGACGAGGGCGAGGACGCGATCCCGGTAGGCCCGCCGCAGGGCGGCCACGGCGGTCTCGCCAGTGAGGCCCTCGACGGCCTCGACGAGGGTGGCCCGCAGGGACTCCGCGCTGGAGGAGGCGCCGTGGAGCAGCAGGGGCCCGTGGCCCCCGAGCAGGGCCACGGAGTCCGGATGGCGCACCAGGTGGTCCGTGAGGGCCTCCGAGGCCCCGGTGATCTGGAGGAGCCGCGGCAGGAGGGCGCCGGCGGTCTCCTGCCGCTGGCCGGCCGGCCGGGTGCCCTCCCGGAGGGCCGTGAGAGCGCGAGCGCCCGCCTCGCCCTCCTTCCCCGCGGCCTCGACGATCCGCAGCAGGCCCAGCGCGGCGGCCTCGGCGTCCACGAGCGTGCCGAGGAGGCCGGTCTCGTCCGCGACCGCGCCCGGGTCGGTGCCCAGCAGCTCACCGGCCTCCCGGAGGAACTGCTGCGCGCGGCTGGGCCGCGCCCGTGCGCGCGAGGGGTCCGTCCCCCGCGCGGTCCTGCCGCCCCAGCCGCCGCGCTGCATGCCCGTCACCGCCGTCTCACAGGGAGCGGTAGAGGCGGTCGAGTTCGAAGGGCGTCACCTGGTCCCGGTAGGCCTCCCACTCCGCGCGCTTGTTGCGGAGGAAGTAGTCGAAGACCTCCTCGCCCAGGGTCTCCGCGACGAGCTCCGAGTCCTCCATGAGGGAGATCGCGTGGTCGAGGCTCTGCGGGACGGCGCGGATGCCCATCGCCCTCCGCTCCGCGGCGGTGAGCGACCAGACGTCGTCCTCGGCCTCCTCCGGCAGCGCGAGGCCGTCCTCGATGCCCCGGAGGCCGGCGGAGAGCAGCACCGCGTAGGCGAGGTAGGGGTTCGTGGCGGAGTCCATCCCGCGGTACTCGATGCGCGCGGAGGAGGCCTTGCCGGACTTGTACTGCGGCACCCGCACGAGCGCGGAGCGGTTGCGGTGGCCCCAGCAGATGTAGCTCGGCGCCTCGTGCCCGGACCACAGCCGCTTGTAGGAGTTCACGTACTGGTTCGTCACGGCGGAGATCTCCGGCGCGTAGTGGAGGATGCCCGCGATGAAGTGCCGCCCCACCTCGGAGAGCTGGTACTCGCCGCCCGGATCGTAGAAGGCATTGGTCTCGCCTTCGAAGAGCGACACGTGGGTGTGCATGCCGTTGCCCGGCTGGTCCACCAGCGGCTTGGGCATGAAGGAGGCGAACACGTCCTGCTCGACGGCCACCTCCTTCACCATCGCGCGGAAGGTCATGACGTTGTCCGCCATGGTGAGCGCGTCCGCGTAGCGCAGGTCGATCTCGTTCTGGCCGGGACCGGCCTCGTGGTGGGAGAACTCCACGCTGATGCCCATGGACTCCAGCGTCTGCACCGCGTCCCGGCGGAAGTCGTTGGCCGTGCCGCCGTTGACGTGGTCGAAGTACCCGGCAGTGTCCACCGGCACGGGGGCGCCGCCTCTCAGGTCGCCGGACGTGAAGAGGTAGAACTCGATCTCCGGATGGATGTAGAAGCTGAAGCCCGACTCCGCCGCGCGCTCCAGCGCGCGCTTGAGGACGTGGCGCGGATCCGCCGGCGCCGGACCGCCGTCCGGGGAGTGGATGTCGCAGAACATCCGCGCCGTGGGCTCCTGTTCACCGCGCCAGGGCAGCAGGGAGAACGTCGCCGGGTCCGGCCGGAGGACCATGTCGGACTCGAAGACGCGGGAGAACCCCTCGACGGACGAGCCGTCGAAGCCGATGCCCTCCGCGAACGCGCCCTCGAGCTCCGCCGGCACGATGGCGACGGACTTGAGCTGGCCCAGCACGTCGGAGAACCACAGGCGGATGAACCGCACGTCGCGGTCCTCGACGGTGCGCAGGACGAACTCCTGCTGCTTGCTCATGGCCATCGCTCAGCCCTCCTCCCAGCTGCGGTCCTCGGCGTCCCAGTCCGCGCTGCGCTCCCGGGCGCGCTCCAGTGCGGCGCGGGCCTCGGCCTCGGTGGCGTAGGGGCCCATCCGGAACTGCCAGCTGCTCTGCGGACCCTTCTCCACCTCGTGGGTCCGGGTGTTGTACCAGTACTGCACGTCGTTCGACTGCGATTCACCGACCATGGTCGCCTCCCGGTGCCTGTGCGGACGTCTGCGCGGGGGCTGCTCCCCCGGCTCCCAAGAGTATCGCGGGGAGGCTCGCGCGGCGCGCCGTTGCGACCGGCGCTCGCCGCTTTAAAGGTTTGGCAGACAGACCTTTTCCGGTCTAGGCTCGTGGCGCACACCACGTCGCACACCCCGGCCCGAGGAGGCACCCATGCGCATCGGCGTACCCACGGAGATCAAGAGCGCGGAGAAGCGCGTCGCACTCACCCCCGCGGGGGTCCATCAGCTGGTGGAGCACGGCCACGAGGTGCGCGTGCAGGCAGGCGCCGGCCTCGGCTCCCACCTCGCGGACGAGGACTACGCCGCCGCCGGCGCGCGGATCGTCGCGACCGCCGCCGAGGCCTGGGGCGAGTCCGACATGGTGGTGAAGGTCAAGGAGCCGCTCCCGGAGGAGCACGCACACCTGCGCGAGGACCTCATCCTCTTCACCTACCTCCACCTCGCCGCCGCCGAGGACCTCACCCGGGCGGTCCTCGCCGCCGGGACCACCGCGATCGCCTACGAGACGGTGCAGCCGGATGCGGGCGGGCTCCCCCTGCTGGCCCCCATGAGCGAGATCGCCGGCCGCCTCTCCGTCCAGGAGGGCGCGCACCACCTGCTCGCCGCACAGGGCGGCCGCGGCGTGCTGCTGCCCGGTGTGCCCGGCGTGGACCGCGCCAAGGTCACCATCGTGGGCGCCGGAGTGGCGGGCGCCTCCGCCGCACGGGCCGCGGTGGGCATGGGCGCGCAGGTGGAGATCTTCGACATCAGCCTCCCGCGCCTGCGCTACCTCGACGAGGTGTTCGACGGCCGGCTGCAGACGAAGGCCTCCTCGCCGTTGGACATCGCCGAGTCCGTCGCCCGGGCGGACCTCGTGGTGGGCTCCGTGCTCATCCCGGGCCACCGCGCACCCAAGCTGGTGACGGACGAGATGGTCGCCGCCGCCAAGCCCGGCAGCGTCTTCGTCGACATCGCGATCGACCAGGGCGGATGCTTCGCCGGCTCCCGGCCCACCACCTATGCGGAGCCCACCTTCGAGCGGCACGGCGCGCTCTTCTACTGCGTGGCGAACATGCCCGGCGGTGCGCCCGTCACCGCCACGAAGGCGCTCACCAACGCCACCACGCCGTACATCCTGCGGATCGCGGACGGCGGCTGGCGGGAGGCGCTGCGGGCGGACCGGGCGCTCGCCCGCGGTCTCAACGCCCACGGCGGAACGCTCACCAACGCCGCCGTGGCGGAGGCCTTCGGACTCGACTCCGTCCAGCCGGAGGCCGTCCTCGCCGGCTGAGGCGACCGGCTGCGGGACCCGCTCAGTCGCCCATCGTGGTGCTCCGGAAGTGGGTCTCGCAGAGTTCGCCGGCACGGTCCGGGTCCCCCGCCGCGATCGCCTCGACCAGCGCGAAGTGGTCCGCGGCCGCCTGCTCGAACAGGCGCTCGGAGAACGGGTCATGGCGGAAGCCCGCGTTGATGCGGCGGTCCAGGTCCGCGGCGATCTCCACGAGGTGCGTATTGCGCGCGGCCTGGGCCATCGTGTGATGGAAGCGGGCGTCGGCCGTGCGCGCCTCAGCGGCGGTCTGCGCCTGCGCGTAGCGGCCCGCGAGCTCACGCAGGCGGGCGGTGTCCTCGGCCCGGCGCCGCTGGGCCGCGACGGCGGCGATGCGATTCTGGACGACGGCGCGCGCGTCGAGCAGATCGCGCCGCGTCTCACGGAACTCCGCGAGCCGCTCGGCGTACTCCTCCACCCGCGCCGGCTCCACCCGGGAGATGAAGGTCCCGCCGCCCCGGCCTCGGCGACGGACGACGAAGCCCGCCCGCTCCAGGGTGGCCAGTGCCGCGCGGACGCTGGACCGGGACACCTCGAGCTCGTCGGCCAGCCTGCGCTCCGGCGGCAGGCAGGTGCCCTCCGGCAGCGCACCCACCGCGATCGAGGCCATGATGTGGTCGGCGATCTGCCGCGGGGTGGAGGACTGGGAGACCACCCCGGCGAGATCCGCGTAGCCCGCGTCGAACTCCGGCTCCGTCTGCGCCATGCGCCCTCCCTTCCCGGCCGTGCTCCGCTCGGACCCACCATAGCCGCGCGGCCGCGGCGGCACCCACGGCTCTCGATAGACTGGACCCATCATGACTGAGACCACCGCTGCGCAGAACTCCGCCCTCCCGACCACCGCACCGCTGGGCACCCTCGTGCCCGGCACGCTCTCCCCCCAGCGTCCCGTCCCGCAGTCCATCCCGCGCCCGGAGTACGTGGGGCGGAAGGAGCCCGACGAGGGCCGCGGCGGCGACTTCCACTCCCCGGAGGAGGTCGAGCGCATCCGCGCTGCCGGCCGGATCGCCGCGGACGCCCTCGCGGAGGTGGGGAGGATCATCCGTCCGGGCATCACGACGGACGAGATCGACGCGGTCGCGCACGAGTTCATGGTCGCCCACGGCGCCTACCCCTCGACGCTGGGCTACCGCGGCTACCCCAAGTCCGTGTGCACCTCCGTCAACGAGTGCGTGTGCCACGGCATCCCGGACTCGACTGTCCTCGCCGACGGCGACATCGTCAACGTCGACATCACCGCCTACAAGGACGGGGTCCACGGCGACACGAACTTCACCTTCCTCGTGGGCGACGTCGACGAGGAGTCGCGGCTCCTCGTAGAGCGCACGCACGAGGCGATGATGCGCGGGATCAAGGCGGTGCGTCCGGGCCGTGAGATCAACGTGATCGGCCGGGTCATCGAGAAGTACGCCAAGCGGTTCGGCTACGGGGTCGTCCGCGACTTCACCGGCCACGGCGTGGGCCGCGAGTTCCACTCCGGCCTCATCGTCCCCCACTACGACGCGGCTCCGGCGCACAGCGAGGTCATCGAGCCGGGGATGGTCTTCACCATCGAGCCCATGCTCAACCTGGGCACCGTCGCGTGGGAGCAGTGGGACGACGGCTGGACCATCGTCACCAAGGACCGCAGGCGTTCCGCCCAGTTCGAGCACACCTTCGTCGTGACGGAGACCGGCACGGACATCCTCACCCTTCCGTCCGCGGGCGTTACGATCAGCTGAGAGAAGCACGCCGCAGCCGCCCGGCGGGCAGACCGCCGGGCGGAGGACGGCCAGACGAGAGAGGTCCACCATGGCTCAGGAGCAGCAGCCGAATCTCCAGCATCTCGCAGTGGGCATCGACATCGGCGGGACCGGCACCAAGGTGGGTCTCGTCGATGTCCGCGAGGGTGCGCTGATCGGCAAGCGCTGCCGGCTCGACACCCCCGGCGACGCCCGTGCGGAGGAGATCGTCGCCACCGTCCGCGCGGCACTCGACGATCTCGCGGCGCAGACGGCGGAGGCAGGCGTCATCTCCGCGCCGGAGCACCTGTCCAAGCTCCCGGTGGGTGCGGCGTTCCCCGGCGTGGTGAAGAAGGGCACCGTCGCCTTCGCGGGCAACCTCACCGCGGCGATCGGCGCTCCCATCGTGGACATGCTGAGCGAGGCGGTGGGCACGGCGGTCCACATCGCCAACGACGCGGACGCCGCGGGGCTCGCGGAGATGACCTACGGCTCGGGACGCAAGCATCGCAAGGAGAGCGTCATCGTCACCACCCTGGGCACCGGGATCGGCACTGCGCTGTTCACCTCCGGCCGGCTGTACCCGTACTCGGAGCTGGGCCATCTCATGATGGGCGAGGAGGTCGCGGAGCGGCAGATGTCCGTCGCGGCGATGCGGCGCCTCGACCTGGGCTTCGAGGAGTGGGGCGCACGGCTGACCGCCTACTATCGCGAGCTCGAGCGTCTGTTCTTCCCGGACCTGTTCATCCTGGGCGGGGGCATCTCCAAGCGCAGTGCGGAGTTCCTCCCGCACATCGCGGTGGACACCCCCATCCGGGTCGCGAAGCTGCTCAACAACGCCGGGATCGTGGGCGCCGGGCTGCTGGGGGCCAACCAGGGCAAGGCGAAGGTGGGCCGCAAGCGGAAGTGAGCGGCGGCTGATGTGTGAGTGAGGGCAGGCCGCCTGTACGCCGGGTTCTGTTCGTGCACCGGGTCACCCCTGTGCACGCGACGACCATCTGTCTGGGACCGCTGTTGCCAGCGGCCTCGAGCGATCCACCCGACGGCTCGGGCGAGCAGCCCTCGAACGCCGTCTGTCCGATCTTGCTCCGGGTGGGGTTTACCGAGCAGCCGCAGTCACCTGCGGCCCTGGTGGTCTCTTACACCGCCGTTTCACCCTTACCCGCCGTGTGCACGCACACGGCGGGCGGTCTGTTCTCTGTGGCACTGTCCCGCGGGTCACCCCGGGTGGCTGTTGGCCACCACCCTGCTCTGCGGAGCCCGGACGTTCCTCAGCGGAGAGGCTTTCGCCGTTTCCCCGCCGCGGTCGTCCGGCGACCTGCCCTCAGCCCGCTACTGTACACCGGGGCGCACGCACCGCGCGCCTTCCCCCACCGACCGCAGTCCGCATCCCAGCTGAAGGAGACGTGCTCCACCCGTGAAGATCCTGCTTCCCCCGTCCGAAGGAAAGACCGCGCCCGCCGCCGGCCCCGCCGTGGACGTCGGGGCGCTCGCGTTCCCCCAGCTCGCGGATGCGCGTGAGGAGGTGCTCGCGTCCCTGCGCACGGCCTCGGCCGCCGAGGACGCGCTCACCGCCCTCGGCGTGGGGAAGTCGCTGGCCGCCGAGGTCGAGGCCAACACCCGCCTGTGCACCGCACCCGCCGCGCCCGCGCACGAGGTCTACACCGGGGTGCTCTACTCCGCGATGGGTGCCGCGGACATCGCCCCGGAGCGGCTCGCGCACGTCTTCGTCTCCTCCGCACTCTTCGGCGTGGTGAATCTCACGGACCCGATCCCCGCCTACCGCCTCTCGATGGGCACCGCACTCCCGCCTCTCGGCCGCATGCGCACCTGGTGGCGGAAGCGGCTGGCGCCGGTCCTCGACGAGGCGTTCGCGGGCGAGCTGCTGCTCGACTGCCGCTCCGCCGACTACCGCGCCTCCTGGCCCGGCCGCCCGGCGCAGACCGTCACGGTCGACGTCGTGCAGGTGCGCGGCGGAAAGCGGACGGTCGTCTCCCACTTCGCCAAGCACACCCGCGGCGAGCTCGCCGGGCGGCTCCTGCGGGCGGAGGCACCGCTGCCGGAGACGCCGGAGGGGATCGCCGAGGCCGCCGGACGGTGGTACGAGGTCGAGTACGCGCAGCCCACCGCGCGGAAGGCCGCCTCACTCACCGTGGTGCTGCCGGAGACCTGAGTCCCCGCGCCGGGGTACCGCCGCCAGCGGGTCCTCCCGCAGCACCTCGACCGGCACCGCGGATTCTCTGCTCAGCGCACGCAGGAGGCCGGCGCGGGTGGCGAAGCCCGCGGCCCGTGCCGCGCTCGTCGCGCTCGCGCCGCCGCGCAGACCGCGGACGGCCTCGCTCAGCCTCCGCCGCGTCCGCCACCGGCTGAAGCTCATTCCCGTCTCGTCCGCGAAGATGCGCTGCACCTGGCGCTCGCTCATCCCCACCCGCGCACAGAGGGCTGCGAGCGGGGCCGGGGAGCTCACGGCCGCCTCGGCGATCCGAGCCGCCACCGGATGCACCGGCATGACGGCGGGGAAGGCCTCGACCCGCAGCTGGAGCAGCAGCTCCTCCAGACCGTCGGTGAACACCGCGCACTGTTCGGGCGTGCGCGGCTCCGCCGCCATCCGGGCGAGCATGAGGCGGGTGATGCCCGGCACCGCGCCCAGCCGCTGCACCCGCACGGCCGGCGCGACGTGCCCGGCGAGGACCGGCCCCAGCACGATCGAGTGCTCCTCCAGCCGCACGGCGTGCGGCACGTCCGCGGCCAGCCAGACCGAGGTGCGCGGCTCGAGGAGGATGTCCGTCCCGTCCGCAGTCAGCCTGCCCCGCCCCATCACGAGATGCACGAGGTGCGGGCGGTCGTGCGCATGCATGGGATGGCCCGTGAACCGCATCGCCGTCTCCGGCACCACCGTGGCGAACTCCCGCCTGAAGCCCATCATCCGCCTCCCCGTCACAGCCGCACGGCCCACCGCTCCGGCGCCGTCCACTCCATTTCGCAAAGCAATTATGCCCTAACTGCAGGACGTGTCGGCTCCGGACCCGGACGATGTCGCCTCCGGACCGCCCCGCCCGCGAAACCGCACCTAGGGTCGGTCCTTGGCATTTAAGTGAGGCTGCCCTTATCCCAATCGGAGGTTCCCGTGATCCGCACATCCCACCCGCTCCGCACATCCCCTCGCCGCGCGTCCCGCACCCTGGCTGCGGCGACACTCGCCGCCGGCCTGCTCGCACTCACCGCCTGCGGCGGCTCCGCGGCGGACGAAGGGAGCGAGGAGGAGGCAGCGGGCGGCACGCGCACCGTCTCCACGCCCTACGGTGATGTGAAGGTCCCCACGGACGCCCAGCGCATCGTCGTCCTCAACTACGCACTCGCCGGCTATCTGTACGACATGGACGTGCCGGTGACGGCGACGATCCCGGAGGACGCCGACCAGCGCAACCAGGAGTACTCACCGCTGTGGGGATCCGCACCGGACGAGGACGGCACCGAATTCCTGCCGTGGTCGACCGACGGCTTCGACCTCGAGGCGGTGCTCGAGGTCGACCCGGATCTCATCATCGGCGGCGGCTGGGGCTTCCCGAGCTTCCACGCGGAGAAGGCGTACGAGGACCTCTCCGCCATCGCCCCCACCGTCGTCGTCGACAAGGCTCTCCCGGACTGGCAGGGACAGGCGGAGTTCCTCGCCGTGGACGTCTTCGACCGGCCCGAGGCCTACGAGGAGATGGTGACGGAGTACGAGACCCGCCTGGAGGAGGTGAGGGATGCGATCGAGGTGCCGGAGCAGCCCACCTCGTTCGTCTCCGTCACGGGTGAGGGCACCCCCTACCTGGTCCTCGAGGACCAGGGCCTGCCGCGCATGTTCGACGCGCTGGGCTTCGAGGTCAACGACATCGCGGCCCGCAACGGGCTCGAGCCCTACCAGCCCGGCGGCGACCTCGCGGAGCTCTCCACCGAACAGCTCGGGCAGCTCGTGGACAGCGAGACCCTCTTCGTCATGGGCTTCAACGCGGACACGGCCAGCGCGGAGGCGCTCGCGGACGATCCGGCCTGGTCCGGGCTGCCGGCGTTCGCCCACCACCGTGCGTACGATCTGCCCTACTGGGCGCTGCGGCACGACTTCGACGAGTCGCTCGAGGTCCTCGACCTCGTCGAGGAGGAGTTCGGCAGGTGAGCCTCCACGATCTCCGCATCCACCCGCTCGTGGTGCGCACCGTCACGGTCGCCGCCGTCGAGGACGTGACCCCGCGGATGCGCAGGATCCGCCTCACGGGAGAGGAGCTGGGCGCCTTCACCCGCGACGGGCACGCGCATCCGCCCTTCTCCTCCCCCGGGTTCGACGACCACGTCAAGCTCGTCCTCGCCCGGGGAGGCCCCCTCGAGACGGCGCTGCCGCTCCAGCTGCCCGACGGCATCGAGTGGACGCCCGCACCGCACCGCGAGACCCGCGACTACACGCCGCGCAGCTTCGACCCGGAGGCGGGCGAGCTCGTCCTCGACTTCGTCATGCACGGCGACGGGCCGGCCGCGACCTGGGCGCGGGACGCCGCGCCGGGCGATCCGCTGACCTTCGTGGGGCCCAAGTCCTCCCTCGTGCTGCCCGCGGACGCCACCGCGCTGGTGCTGGTGGGCGACGAGACCGCGCTGCCGGCCCTGGGCAGGTTCTTCGACGAACGCCCGCTTCCCGCGCCTGCCCACGTCCTCGCGTTCGCAGCGGATCCCGCGGCGCACCAGCCGCTGGCACTGGGTCCGGAGGACTCCGTGCGGTGGGAGCACATGCCGCACCCGGACGGCGAGGCGATCGCGCGCAGCTTCGACGAGCTGGTCGAGGACCGCGACCTCGGGGAGCGGCCGTACGTGTGGGCCGCGGGCGAGGCTTCCTCGCTGCTGCCGCTGCGCCGCAGGCTCTCCGGTCTCGTGGCACGCGGGGACCGCAGCATCACCGGCTACTGGCACCGGACGGAGGAAGCCGAGGCCGCAGCAGTCGCCCCGGCCCTCCCGGAGGCGCCGGCGGCCTGGTTCGCGATCCGTGCGGCGCTCGACCTCGGGCTGCTCCCGGTGCTGTCCGCCGGAGCGCGCACGGCGGACGGGATCGCGGCGGCGCTCGGGGTGCCGCACGTACGGCTGCGGCCGCTGCTGGATGCGCTGGTCCCCTCCGGCCTCCTGGAGCGGGACGACGCCGGAGCATGGCGGCTGTCCGCGCTCGGCCGTGATCTGCTCGACGATCCGCACGCGCAGGAGGAGTTCACCGGGCCCGAGGCCGCACAGATCCTGGCCCTGGCGCACACCGCCGAGGCCGTCCGCGGCGGGACGCCCGCGTGGGAGCTGGCCCACGGCACCCCCTTCGCCCGGACGCTCGCGGATCCGGCGACCGCCGCGCATCTCGCCCACGAGGCGGAGTCGCTCGCGTTCCTCCAGTACGGCCTGGTGCGCAGGCTCGCGGAGCTGGACGCGCACAGCCTCCTGGCCGTCGGACCCGCCGCCGGAGTCCTCGCCGAGGTCGCGGCCCGCGGCGGAATCGCCGTCCGTCCGCTCGCGGCAGGCGAGGAGCGCACGCCCGCGCCCGAGGCCTCCCCTGCGGCCGCGACGGACGGCGGGACCGTGATCGTGTCCGCCCTCCTGCTGCACCACCTCGACGACGCGGCTGCGCTCGCGCACCTGCGGACGCTCGCCGCACACGCATCGCGTGCGCTGCTGCTCGACTCCCCCGCACCGGACGCCCTCTCCCCCGACGCGGCCCTCCGCACGCTCGTGCAGTTCGGGACCAGCGGCACGCCTCCGCGCACGCCCGCGGACGTCGCCGCCCTCGCACAGGAGGCCGGGTGGACCGCTCTGTCCGCACGCGGCCTCGGCTGGGGCCTGCACGCGACGGAGCTCGTCCGCGGATGAACGCCCCCTCCGCTCCGCGGCCGGCCGCGCTGACGGCGGCACTGCTGGCCGCGCTCCTCCTGCTCGGGGCCGTCGCCGTGCTGAGCCTCTTCGTCGGCTCCGCCGCGCTCTCGCCGGCGGAGGTCGTGGGCGCACTCTCACGTGCGGACGAGGACCTCATCAGCCGGATGACGGTGTCCGGCCTGCGGCTCCCCCGCACGCTGCTGGGCATCGCCGTCGGGGTCGCGCTGGGAACGGCGGGCGCGCTGGCGCAGGCGGTCACCCGGAATCCGCTCGCGGACCCCGGGATCCTGGGGGTGAGCGCCGGCGCGGGCCTGGCGGTCTCCCTCGCCGTCGCCTTCCTCGGACTCACCCGCGTGGAGGACTACAGGTGGTTCGCGTTCGCGGGCGCCCTCGGGGCCTTCGCCCTCGTCTACGCGATCGCGCTGCGCGGACCCCACGGCGCCACACCGGTCCGCCTCACGCTCGTGGGCGTGGCGCTGTCCGCCGTGCTCACCGGCGCCAGTCAGTCGCTCGCGCTCCTGCGTCCGCAGGTGTTCGACCAGATGCGCTTCTGGGGAGCGGGCACGCTCGCCGACCGCCCGCAGGGCACGCTCACGGCCGTCCTGCCGTTCATCGCGGCGGGCGTCGTGTGCGCGCTGCTCACGGGCCGCGCCGCGAATGCGATGGCGCTCGGCGACGAACGCGCACGCACGCTCGGCGTGCCCGTGGGCGTCCTGCGCTGGCTCATGACGGTCCTCATCGCGGTGCTCTGCGGGGCGGCGACCGCCGCGGCGGGGCCCATCGCCTTCGTGGGACTGATGGTCCCCCACGCCGTCCGCGCCGTGACCGGCCCGGACCAGCGCTGGGTGTTCGCCCTCTCCGCCGTCCTCGCCCCCGTGCTCCTCCTGCTGGCGGACATCCTCGGCAGGCTCCTCGTGTGGCCGGCGGAGCTGCAGGCCGGCATCGTGACCGCCTTCCTCGGCGCCCCGGTGCTGGTCCTGCTGGTCCGCCGCGCGGAGAGGGGCGGACTGTGAGCGGCGTCCTGCGCCTGGGCCCGGTCAGCCGGCGCTTCTCCCCGCGGGACGCAGGCATCGCAGCCGCCCTGCTCCTCCTGGTGGCCGTCCTCACCCTGCTCGGGCTGTCACTCGGAGAGCGGCCGGTGAGCGCGGACCGCGTGCTCGCGGCCTTCCTCCCGGATGCCGAGGCGCTCGATCGGATGGTCGTCGTCGAATGGCGCGCACCGCGTGCCTTCGCCGCCGCCGTGTTCGGTGCGTGCCTGGGGATCAGCGGAGGCCTGTTCCAGGCGCTCACCCGCAATCCCCTGGGCAGCCCGGACATCATCGGCCTCAACACCGGCGCGTACTCGGGAGTGCTGTGCGTGATCCTCCTCGGCGGCAGCGGCTACGCGGCCTTCGCCGCCGGAGCCGTGGGCGGCGGCGTCCTCGCCGCCGGGCTCGTGTACCTGCTCGCGTACTCCTCCGGCCTCCAGGGGTTCCGCCTCATCGTCGTGGGCATCGCCGTGAGCGCCTTCCTCAGCTCCGCGAACTCGTGGTTCGTCGTCAAGGCGAACCTCGACGAGGCGATGCGTGCCGCCGTCTGGGGTGCGGGGACCCTCAACGGGATCCGCTGGCCGCAGCTCCTCGCCGCGGGGACGGCGGCCCTCGTCCTCCTCTGCGTGCTCCCGTGGCTCAGCCGCAGGATCGCACAGCTCGAGCTCGGGGAGGACGCAGCCCGCGTCCGCGGCGTGCGGGCCGAACCGGTGAAGGCCGTCCTCGTGCTCGTCGGAGTGGCGCTCACCGCCCTCGTCACCGCCGTCACCGGACCCATCGCCTTCATCGCACTGGCGGCTCCCCAGATCGCCCGCAGGATCCGGCGCGAGACCAGCGGCTTCGACGCGGTGGGAGCGGCGCTCGTGGGCGCGGTCCTGCTCAGCGGTGCGGACCTCCTCGCCCAGCACGCCCTGCCCGATTCCGCGCTCCCCGTGGGCGCCGTCACCGTCTGCCTGGGCGGCGCCTACCTCGTCTGGCTGCTGTTCACAGAGAACCGGAGAAGCTGACATGTCCCACACACCCTCCGCGGAGATCGCGCTGCAGGCGGTGGACCTCACCGCCGGATACCGCTCCCAGGACCCCGTCCTCCGCGCGGTGGCCGCCGCCGTGCCCCGCGGCGGCTTCACCGCCGTGATCGGGCCGAACGGCTGCGGCAAGTCCACGCTGCTGCGCGCCTTCACCCGTCTGCTCGCCCCCGCCTCCGGCGGTGTCCTGCTCGACGGGAGGGACATCTCCGCCCTGCGCACGGCCGCGCTGGCCCGCCGGATGAGCATGCTCCCGCAGCAGTCGCCGGTGCCGGACGGCATCCGCGTCGCGGAGCTCGTGCGACGGGGCCGATATCCCCACCAGACGCTGTTCGCGCAGTGGTCGGCGGACGACGAGGCCGCCGTCGCCCGTGCCATGGAGCTCACCCGCGTGAGCGGCCTCGCGGACAGGCTCGTGGACACACTCTCGGGCGGGCAGCGCCAGCGGGTGTGGATCGCGCTCGCGCTCGCCCAGGACACCGAGCTGCTCCTCCTGGACGAGCCCACGACCTTCCTCGAC
>NZ_JALAHB010000074.1 GCF_022712115.1 Brevibacterium sp.
CCCCAGATCCGTGCGCGTGAGCAGGGCGATGGCGCCCAGGTAGGGGAGCATCCCGGTGAATTCGACGGCGAAGGCGAGCAGCGCCACGCCCACGATGCGGCGGGACGAGTCCGCCTCCAGCGTGCGTCTGCGCCAGTCCTGGAGCTGGGAGGGGATGAGCTGCGCATGGGCCGCGAACGTGCGGGTGAGCATGAGCGCGCCCATCCCGGCGGTGACGAGCCCGAGGGCCGCCAGCACCAGCGGGGCCGTCACCGGCGACCAGCTCTCCAGCACCCCGGCCGCGAAGTCCAGCACCGGGGATGCGATGAGGGCCACGAGCATGCCGCCGGCGAAGTACAGCCCCGCGAGCGCGAGCAGGTACACCGCGATCCGCGCCGCGCGCACCCGCCCGGGAGCGAGCAGCAGCCAGAGCGGGACGAGCGAGGTGCCGGCGCTCGTGCTGTCGAACAGCGCGAGCCCGAGGACGCTCAGGGCGAGGGCGGTGGTCACGGTGACTCAGCCTAGCGGTGACGCCTCCTGGGTGCCTGCCTCCTTCAGCGCCTTCCGCTGGGCCCGCCGTGCCTGACGCCGCTCCTTGGAGCGCTCGGTGAGGAAGTACAGCACCGGCACCAGGACGAGGGTCAGCAGCGTCGAGGTCGTGAGCCCGCCGATCACCACGATCGCCAGCGGCTGCGAGATGAACACCCCGCCGCCGGTGAGCCCCAGTGACATGGGGACGAGGGCGAAGATCGTCGCCGCCGCCGTCATGAGGATGGGCCGCAGCCGCAGGCGGGTGCCGTGGATCACCGCGTCCATGAGCTCCATGCCCTCGGCCCGGAACTTGTTGATGAGGTCGATGAGCACGATCGCGTTCGTCACCACGATCCCGATGAGCATGAGCAGACCGATCATCGACGGGATGCCCAGCGGGATCTGCGTGATGACCAGGAGGAGCACCGCGCCCGTCGCCGCGAAGGGGATCGAGACCAGCAGCACGAGTGGCTGCACGATGGACCGGAAGGTGCCGATCATCACCATGAGCACCAGCACCACCGCCGCGAGCATCGCCAGGCCCAGCTGGGAGAAGGACTCGGTGAGGTCCTCGGCAGCGCCGGCGACGGCGAAGCTCACGCCGCTGGGCAGATCCGCCTCGGCCTCCAGCTGCGCCACGGCCGCGGAGACCGCGCTCAGCTGTCCCGCCTCCGGGGTGACCGAGACCGTCGCCTGGCGCTCGCCGTCCATCCGGCTGATGCTGGGAGCGGTCCGGACCTCCTCGACATCCGCGATCGTGTCCACCGTGATCGCGTCGCCGGTGATGTCCGGGATGGCCTCCTGCTCGTCCGCGATCGCCTCCTGCTCGTCCTGGTCGCGGCGCTGCTGCTCCTGCGTCTCCTCGAGCTCGACGATGCCGTCCTCGGCCTCCTGCAGACCGTCACGCGCGTCGTCGAGTGCGCTCTCCAGCTCCTCGACGGGGTCCTGCGGCTCCGGGGGAGGGCCCGAGCCGGGGTTGCGGAGCTGTTCGAGCTGGTCCTCGAGCTCCTCCACCCGATCCGCGGCCTGATCACGTGCCTCGACCGCCTGATCCCTCGCCTCCCGGTTGGCCTCCTCGGCCTCGCGCTCGCCCTCCTCCGCAAGGGCGTCCGTGCGCTCGTCGAGGGAGTCCTGCGCGGCCTCCTGCGCCTGCTGCGTCTGCCGCTGGGTCACGGGCAGCTCCAGACCTGCGATGTCCTCGGGAGAGGCGTCCGGGTGCGTGGGCGCGATCCGGATGTCCCGTTCCGCTCCCTCGAGCGTGAGGGTGCCGGCGGGCACGCCCTGCAGGGCGGCGGCGACGGCCTGACCCACCTCGGCCTGGGTGAAGCCGTACTCCGCGGCCGCCTCGCGGTCCACGTCCACGCTCAGCACCGGCTGCTCACCGGCGAGGTCGTGACTCGCCTCTGCGACGCCGGGCAGTTCGCGGGCCCGTTCGACCAGATCCTGCGCCGCCTCCTCGATCCCCTCGGGGTTCTGCCCGGTGAGGTTGATCGTCACGTCCTCGGAGAGCTCCTGCGCGGCTCCGCCCACGGAGACCTCACCGGCGTCCTCCAGCGCGGAGAGCTCCGCGTCCAGCCGCGCGGTGGCCGCTTCCGGATCCGCGTCCTCCCGCAGGGTGACCGTGAAGGAGTTGGAGGCGCTGCCGCCGCCGTACATGTCCCCGCCGATGGTCGAGAGGTAGTCGGCGACGTCCCCGTCGGCGGCGAGCACCTCCTCGACCTTCTGCGCGGCCTCGTCGCTGGTCTCCAGCGCGGTGCCGTCCTCGAGCTCCTGCGTGACGTAGAGGGAGCTCTGGCCCTGGTCGCCCAGCAGATCGGTCTTGAGGAAGGTCGCGAGCACCAGGGTGAGCACGAGCACGAGGACGGAGATGCCCACGGTCCGGCCCGGGTGACGCAGCGCGGCCTGGATGGTGGGCAGGAAGCCCTGCTGCAGCCGGTCGATGGGACCGGAGGCCTCCCCCGAGGCGGCGGGGCGTGCCACCGGATGTGCGGCGACCGGCGGCAGCGGGGCACGGCCCTTGGCCTCCCGCTTGGCGTTGCGCTTCTCGATCCGGGCGTTCGCCCGCTCCTGCCGGGCGAGCGCCTTCTCCTCCTGCCGCTCCTGCCATGCCGCGTAGCGCGCGTCCGTCCGCTCCTGCCTGGCGGGCTTCAGCGGCTTGGGGCTGTGCCGGAGGAACCAGTAGCTCAGCGTCGGCACGATCGTGAGGGAGACGAGGAGCGAGGCGAGCATGGCGAGGCTCACGGTGATCGCGAAGGGACGGAAGAGCTGGCCCGCGATGCCGGAGACGAAGGCGATGGGCAGGAACACGGCGACGGCGGTGAGCGTCGAGGCCGTGACGGCGCCGGCGACCTGGCGGACGGAGGCCACGATGTCCTCGACCGTGAGCTCGCTCGTGCCCTGCCGTCTGCGGATGTTCTCGATGACGACGATCGAGTCGTCCACCACGCGGCCCACCGCGATGGTGAGTGCGCCGAGCGTGAGCAGGTTGAGCGTGTACTCGCCCACCCACAGGCCGATCATCGCGATGAGGAGGGACATCGGGATGGAGATGGCCGCGATGATCGTCGAGCGGAAGGTTCCGAGGAAGGCGAGGATCACGAGGACGGCGAAGAGCAGTCCGAGGCCGCCCTCCACGGAGAGGTCGTGGATCGACTGCTCGATGTCCGGTGCCTGATCGAAGATGGTGGTGAACTCGACGTCGTCGCCCAGCTGTGGGCCCAGCCGGTCGAGGGTGTCCGCGACCGCGTGCGAGACCTCCACGACATTGGCCTGCGGGGTCTTGACGACGGAGAGGGAGAGGGCGTCCTCACCGTTGGCTCGGGAGAGCGAGGTCTGCTCGACCTGGGCGAGCTCCACGTCCGCGATGTCGGAGAGGACGACGGGGCCGTCCTCGGTCTGCAGCGGTGTGCTGCCCACGGCCTCGACGGCATCCAGTTCGGAGCCCACCTCGACGCTGAGGGAGCGGCCGTCCTCCGTCGTGCTGCCGCCGGGAGTGACGGTGCCGGCGGCCTCGACGGCCTCCATGATCTGCGGCGCGGCGATCCCGTGCTCCTCGGCCGCGGCCGCGTCGAGGACGACCGAGACCTCCTGCTCACGCTGGCCGCTGAGGTCCACGCTCGCGACGCCGGACAGCGATTCGAGCTCCGGGACGAGACCGGACTCCACGCGCTCGCTCAGGTCCTCCTCCCCGGAGGACGAGGAGACCGCCAGGCTCACCACGGGCGCGCTGTCCATGGAGGCGGGCACGACCTCGGTCTCGGCGGTTTCCGGGAGAGAGCTCGCAGCGCCGTCGACGGCCTGGCGGACCTCCGCGGTGAGCTGGTCCTCGTCCGCGTCGAACGGCCACATCACGGTCGCGAACATGGAGCCGGGGGAGGTCTCCGTCGTGACCTCGTCCACCTCCGGCACCGCCATGAGCGCGGTCTCCAGCGGTGCGGTGACGGAGTCCTCGACCACCTCCGGCGAGGCCCCGGGGAGGCTGGCGGACACCATGATGCCGGGCGTGGAGATCGAGGGCATTGTCTCCTGGTTGAGCTTGGTGGTCGCCACGATGCCGAACACCATCACCGCCGCGGTGATCATCCCCACGATGAGCCGGTTGAGCAGGCTCATCCTCGTCAGTACGGTCATTGAAGTCCTTCCGGATGCGCAGGCGGGTGTCAGGCGTTCCTGCGCAGTCTTTCAGGCAGGGCCCAGCCGCGCCTCACCCCGGAGACGGATCTGTGAGCTGCCGGGACTCATACCAGAGGATGACATCGGGGGCCGCCGCGCGGAGCTGAGTGCATCACATTGGGGCGTAATGGCCTGGACGGCACGCCACCCGGCGTTAAACTCACAGTCGAGCGTCTTTCACCCACACGTCATGCTGCGGCAATCCGGTGCTGAGCCGGTGGCGGCGGAGGTGGCCACGAAGGCGTGCGCTCTCGCTGCGGGGAGGGCGGCAGACCCGTCACCGACACATAGGCAGCCTGTGGAAATCGTCACCCTCACCGTCGTGCTGGTCATCGCACTGGCGCTCTTCTTCGACTTCACCAACGGCTTTCACGACACCGCCAACGCGATGGCCACCCCCATCGCCACCGGCGCGCTCAAGCCCAAGACGGCCGTGGCGCTCGCGGCGGTGCTCAACCTCATCGGCGCGCTCCTGTCCACGGAGGTGGCCAAGACCGTCTCCGGGGGGATCCTCCACGAGGACCGGATCGGCGGGGACATCTTCCCCATGCTCATCTTCGCCGGGCTGGTGGGCGCCATCTTCTGGAACATGCTCACCTGGCTGCTGGGCCTGCCCTCGAGCTCGTCGCACGCGCTCTTCGGAGGACTGCTCGGCGCGACCATCGTGGGCATCGGCTTCACCGCGGTGAACGTGGGCGGCGTGATGTCGAAGATCGTGCTGCCGGCGCTCCTCTCGCCGCTCACGGCGGCCGTCATCGCCTTCCTCTGCACCAAGCTCGCCTACACCACCACGCGCCGCTACTCCAAGGGGCCCAACGGACGCGACGGCTTCCGGATCGGGCAGATCCTCACCTCCTCCCTCGTGGCTCTGGCGCACGGCACCAACGACGCGCAGAAGACGATGGGCATCATCACCCTCGTCCTCATCACGGTGGGCTGGCAGTCCGGCGCGCACCACGAACCGCAGCTGTGGGTCGTCCTCTCCTGCGCCTTCACCATCGCCCTGGGCACCTACATGGGCGGCTGGCGGATCATCCGCACCCTCGGCAAGGGCCTCACCGAGGTCAAGCCCGCCCAGGGCTTCTCCGCCGAGACCTCGACGGCGGCGACGATCCTCGCCTCCTCCGCCTTGGGCTTCGCGCTGTCCACCACGCAGGTGGCCTCCGGTTCGGTGATCGGCTCCGGGCTGGGCCGCCGGGGCTCCAAGGTCCGCTGGTCGACCGCGGGCAAGATCGTGGTGGGCTGGCTCCTCACACTGCCGGCCGCGGGGCTGGTGGGCGGCCTCGCCGCGCTCATCGTGGTCTGGATGGGTCCGTGGGGCCTGCTCCTCGACGCCGTGCTCGCCGCCCTGGTGGTGGGCGGCCTCTTCCTCCGCTCGCTGAAGAACCAGGTGGGCTCCGACAACGCGATGAGCGATGTGCCCGCCGCCACCAGCGACGTCGCGGAATCGGCCAAGGCCGTGCGGCTGAAGAAGGGGGCGCGCCTGCGCTCCAAGGTCCGCACCGACGAGGCCGCTGCGGCCGAGGCCGCGCCTGCCGCGGCGGATCCCGCCACCACCGCTGACCGGAAGGACGAGAACGCATGAGCATCGACTGGCTGGCCTTCGGACAGGTCTTCCTCGCCGCCCTCGCCGGTGCGGCGGTCCTCGTGGGCCTCTACTCGCTGGGGCTGCGCCTGCTCGTGACGGGCGGCAGGCCTCCGGTCGTGCCCCCGCAGGAGTTCCCCGACGCCATCACGGTGATGTCGGAGAAGGCCCGGCGCAAGGCGGAGCGCAAGGCGGAGAAGGCCGCGCAGCGGGTGCCGCTCACGGACCGGCAGAAGCGCACGGTCCTCAGCTTCGCCTACCTCTGCTTCGGACTGTGCGCCTGTGCGATCGTCGGTGCCGTGCTCGTGATCTTCCTCTTCCACTGATCCTCCTGCTCACACGGTGCGATCTGTGGCACAGTGAGTTCCGGCGGTCCGGAGTGAGGACCGTCGGAAGGAGCACACCGTCGTGACCACCACGCAACTGTCGTACGTCTCGGGTCCGTCCGCGGCCCCGCTGCTGGGAGAGACCCTGGCACAGTCCCTCGACCAGGCCGCGCGCGCCCACGGTGAGCGCACCGCTCTGGTCGACCGGCCCTCGGGCCGCCGGTGGACCTATGCGGAGCTGGTGCGGGACGCGGACGCCGTCGCCGCCGGTCTGCTGGACCGGGGGATCGGCACGGGGGACCGCGTGGGCCTGTGGGCCCAGAACGTCCCGGAGTGGACGCTCGTCCAGTACGCGTGCGCCCGCCTGGGCGTCATCCTCGTGAACATCAATCCCGCCTACCGCTCGCACGAGCTCGCCTACGTGCTGGGCCAGTCCGGCTGCCGCCTGCTCATCAGCCAGATCGCGGCACCGCCCCACTCGGACTTCGTGACGCTCGCGCGGGAGGCCGCGGCCGAGGCCGCCGGTGAGACGGGCGGTCCCGGCGCCCGCCCGGAGCTGATCTTCCTCGACACGGTCCCCGGCCCGCTCGGCGCGGAGGCGGAGGCCCGGCTGCAGCCGGGCGAGTCCTTCGCGCAGCTGCAGGAGCGGGGGCACGCGCTCCTGCAGGACCCGGCCGCCAAAGCCGACATCCGCCTGCAGCAGATCTCCGACTCCCTCAGCTGCGACGACCCGATCAACCTGCAGTACACCTCGGGCACCACGGGCTTCCCCAAGGGCGTGACCCTCACGCACCACAACCTCCTCAACAACGGCTACTTCATCGGCGAGCTGCTGAGCTACACCGAGACGGACGTGGTGGTCCTCCCGGTGCCCTACTTCCACTGCTTCGGCATGGTGATCGGCACGCTGGCGATCGTCAGCCACGGCGCGTGCGCCGTCATCCCCTCGGCCTCCTTCGAGCCGGCGGCGGCGCTGAGCGCGGTGCAGGCGGAGGGCGCGACCTCGCTCTACGGGGTGCCCACGATGTTCATCGCGGAGCTGGCGCTGCCGGACTTCGCAGAGTACGACCTGTCCACGCTGCGCACCGGTGTGATGGCGGGCTCCCCGTGCCCCGTCGAGGTGATGAAGCGGGTCATCGGGGAGATGCACATGTCCGAGGTGGCGATCTGCTACGGCATGACCGAGACGTCCCCGGTGTCCACCATGACCCGGGTCGACGACACCCTGGCCCGCCGCACCGAGACGGTGGGACGGGTGATGCCGCACCTCGAGGTGAAGATTGTCGACCCCGCGACCGGCCAGACCGTGCCGCGTGGTGCGCAGGGAGAGGTCTGCACGCGCGGGTACTCGGTGATGCGCGGGTACTGGCGGGAGCCGGAGAAGACCGCCGAGGCTCTCGACGAGGCGGGTTGGATGCACACGGGAGACCTCGGGACGATGGACGCCGAGGGCTACCTCAGCGTCTCCGGCCGCATCAAGGACATGGTGATCCGCGGGGGAGAGAACCTCTA
>NZ_JALAHB010000075.1 GCF_022712115.1 Brevibacterium sp.
CTGCCCGCGTCTCCTCCGGTTCCGGCCGCGGGGCGTGTTCAGGTCTGTCCTTCGCCGCCGCGGGGTTCTGCGAGAAGCTCAGATCAGCGGTAGTCGCCGACCATCGTGGGGACGTCGAGCGCCTTGTCGAGGGCGGCCTCGGTGATGGAGCCGTCCTCCACGAAGCCCAGGGCGATCGTGGCCTCCTTGACGGTCTGCTTGTTCGCCACGGCGTGCTTGGCGATCTTCGCGGCGGACTCGTAGCCGATCACCTTGTTGAGCGGGGTGACGATCGAGGGGGAGGCCTCGGCGAGGAAGCGGGCGCGCTCCTCGTTGGCGGTGAGGCCGTCGATCATCTTCTCCGCCATCACCCGCGAGGTGTTGGCCAGCAGGCGGATCGACTCGAGCAGGTTCGCGGCCATGACCGGGATGCCCACGTTGAGCTCGAACGCTCCGTTGGTGGACGACAGCGACACCGTCGTGTCGTTGCCGATCACCTGCGCGGCCACCTGGATCGCAGCCTCGCAGATCACCGGGTTGACCTTACCGGGCATGATCGAGGAGCCGGGCTGCAGGTCCGGGATGTGCAGCTCGCCCAGGCCGGTGTTGGGGCCCGATCCCATCCAGCGGAGATCGTTGTTGATCTTCATGAAGCTGTAGGCGATGCCGCGCAGCTGACCGGAGACCTCGACCAGACCGTCGCGGTTGGCCTGTGCCTCGAAGTGGTTGCGCGCCTCCGTGATGGGCAGGCCGGTCTGCTCCGAGAGCAGCTCGATGACCCGTGCGGCGAACCCGGCAGGCGTGTTGATGCCGGTGCCCACGGCGGTGCCGCCCAGGGGGACCTCGGCGACGCGGGGGAGCGCGGCGTCGATGCGCTCGATGCCGTAGCGGACCTGTGCCGCATACCCGCCGAACTCCTGGCCGAGCGTCACGGGCGTCGCATCCATGAGGTGCGTGCGACCGGACTTCACGATGCCGGAGAACTCCTCGGCCTTCTTCTCCAGCGAGGACGCGAGGACGTCGAGCGCCGGCTTGAGGTCATTGACGAGCGCGTTCGTCACGGCGACGTGGACCGAGGTGGGGAAGACGTCGTTGGACGACTGCGAGGCGTTCACGTGGTCGTTCGGGTGGACCTCGACGTCGGAGCCCTCGAGCGCGCGGTTGGCCAGCTCTGCGAGCACCTCGTTGGTGTTCATGTTCGAGGAGGTGCCGGAGCCGGTCTGGAAGACATCGATGGGGAAGTGCGCGTCGACCTCGCCGGAGATGACGGTGTCCGCGGCGGAGGCGATGGCCTCGGCCCGCTGTGAGTCGAGGACGCCCAGCTCGGCATTGGCGCGGGCGGCGGCCTTCTTCACCTGGCCGAGCGCGGCGATGTGCTCACGCTCCAGCGTCTTGCCGGAGATGGGGAAGTTCTCCACGGCGCGCTGGGTCTGCGCACGGTAGAGGGCGTCGACGGGGACCTTGACCTCGCCCATGGTGTCGTGCTCGATGCGGTATTCCTGCGTCATATCTCTTCTTCGCTCCTGGTCGGTTCTGGGTTCAGTGGTGAAAGCCGTTGGACATCGCGGCCGTCGTCCGCACCGGCGGGCACCGGAGCAGACGGCAGCGGATCAGTCCGGTCAGCGGTCGCGGACGAGGTCCACCGGATTGCCGTTGTCGTTGACCGCGGCCCCCAGGCGGGAGACGAGGTTCACGCGGCCGTCCGCGAGGTGGTAGGTGAGGCCGACGATCTCGAGGGACCCACGCCGCAGCGCCCGGCGGATGAGGGTGGACCTGCGGGGCAGACGCATGACGGTGTCGATGGTGTTCTGGACGACCGCGCCCTGCAGATCCGAGAAGCCCTCGCTGCGGGCATGGACGACGGAGGGCAGGATGCGCGTGACCAGATCCTCGATGAAGCCGCCGGGGGTCTCCCCGGTCGTGTACGACTCGACGGCGGCGGTGACGGCACCGCACGAGTCGTGGCCGAGCACGACGAGGAGCGGGGTGCCGAGCACCTCGACCCCGTATTCGAGGGTGCCGATCGAGGCGGAGTCGCTCACCTGGCCGGCGGTGCGGACCACGAACATGTCGCCGAGGCCCACATCGAAGATCATCTCCGCCGCGACCCGGGAGTCCGAGCACCCGAACAGGGTGACGAAGGGCTCCTGGACGTTGGCGAGCGCGGAGCGGCGCGAGACGTCCTGATTGGGGTGGGCGGGGTTGCCGTCCACGTACCTCGCATTGCCCTCCATCAGGGCTGCGTAGGCCTCGCCGGGTGTGGTGAAGCGCCGCGCCGGTGATACGGCGTCCGCTGCGCTGTTCGGCATCAGATCAGTCCCTTCCTGGAGGCCTCGCGCGCGGCCTCCTCGTAGGAGTGGGTCTTGTCGAGCCTGTGCTCCGCGTAGACGTTGCGGACGGTCCCGGACTTGGAGCGCATGACCAGCGAATGGGTGAGGACGCGGTCGCCCTCGTAGCGGACGCCGTCGAGCAGATCGCCGTGGCTGATGCCGGTGGCGACGAAGTAGGCGTTGTCGCCGCTCACCAGGTCATCGGTGGTGAGGACCGCGTCGACGTCCAGGCCCTGCGCCGCCGCGGCCTGGCGTTCGGCCTCGTCCTGGGGATGCAGTCTGCCCTGCACCATGCCGCCCAGCGCCTTGATGGCACAGGCGGTGATGATGCCCTCGGGGGTGCCGCCGATCCCCAGCAGCATGTCGATGCCGGTGCCGGGGCGGGCCGCTGCGATCGCACCGGCCACATCGCCGTCCGTGATGAGGCGGATGCGGGCACCGGCCTCACGGACCTCGGAGATGATCCGCTCGTGGCGCGGGCGGTCGAGGATGACGACGGTCACGCTGGAGGTGTCGGTGCCCTTGGCCTTCGCGACCCGGCGGATGTTCTCCGCGACCGGGAGGCGGAGGTCCACGGAGTCCGCGGCCTCGGGACCCACCGCGAGCTTGTCCATGTAGAACACCGCGGAGGGGTCGAGCATGCTCCCGGCCTCGGCCACGGCCATCACCGAGATGGCGTTGGGCATGCCGCGAGCGGTGAGGGTGGTCCCGTCGATCGGGTCGACCGCCACGTCCACCTGTGCGCCGGTGCCGTCGCCCACGCGCTCGCCGTTGAACAGCATCGGGGCTTCGTCCTTCTCGCCCTCGCCGATCACCACGGTGCCCTCCATGCTCACGCTGGAGAGGACGTTGCGCATGGCGGCGACGGCGGCACCGTCCGCTGCCAGCTTGTCGCCGCGGCCCACCCACGGGGCGGCGGCGATCGCCGCGGCCTCGGTCACACGTACGAGTTCGAGGGCGAGATTGCGGTCCGGTTCGCCCTCCGCTGTGCGCAGCCGCTGGGACCAGGAATCGGTGACGGCGACGGGGGGAGCGTCCGGGTCCGGACGGCCGCCGTTGTGGTGCTGCTTGGCTTCTGGCGCCTCAGCGGACGCGGAGTTCTCAGGCATGGCTCTCATTGTGCCACCACGATCGCGTGCTCCGGCATGCGGATGCACCTGGCGGATGCGCCTCACGGACGGGAGACCACCTGCGGACTTGGCCGCCGCACACAGGAGCGGGGAGAATGCTCCTGTGACTGACCAGCATGATGACGCGCGCACACCGCTGCCCACCTCGACGGCACGGTACGGAACCCTCGACGGCCCCTCCGTCCCGCAGGAGGGGCCGGAGCTGTTCCCCGGCGAGCGTGCGATCGCTCGGACCAAGGCCGGCTCGCGCGAGGAGATGCGGACCATCCGGCGGCACTACAACTGGGTGAACATGGTCATCGCACTGCTGGCCTGTGCAGCGGTGGTGGCCGTTGCGCTCATGTTCGCACCCCAGCCCCAGGGCGACCCCACCCGCGAGGTGGACTACATGGAGGTCGCGGCCACCGCACAGCCGACCGCAGATTTCCCGCTCGCCGCGCCCGCGGTGCCGGAGGGCTGGCACTCCAACACCGCGACGTTCGGCGAGGACGGCTCTGCGGCGGTGCCCACCTGGTACATCTCCTGGGTGAACGAGGAGGAGGACCTGTGGCTCTCACTCCGGCAGGTGGGAGCGGAAGCGCCGGAGACGTGGAGCGACGGGGCCCTGGAAGGCTATGCCCACACAGGAGAGTCCGCTCTGGCCGGCGTGCAGTTCGCCCGCTACGAGGCCGTCGACGGCCCCGGGCATGCCCTGCTCGGCGAGGCCGAGGGCACACAGCTGCTGGTGACGGGCTCGACCTCCTGGGAACAGGTCGAGACGACTGTCGAGGACGCGCTCGCTTCGCTGGGTGACGCGGGGGAGCCTGCACCCGCAGGCGAGCCCGAGGCCGGCTGAGCTCTCCAGCGCCTCGGGGCCTCCCGCTCAGGCCTCCGCGTTCTCCTCCCTTGCGGCCCGGGCCTTTTCGAGGCGGTCCTTGGCGCCTTCCAGCCATGCCTGGCACCTGTCAGCGAGCGCTTCGCCGCGCTCCCAGAGCTGCAGAGAGTCCTCGAGGCTGAGGTTGCCCGCTTCCAGCGTGCGGACGGTGGTGACGAGCTCTTCACGCGCCTGCTCGTAGCTGAGCTGGCCGACGTCCTGCTGTGTGGTTGCCGCTGCTTCCGACATGGTTCTCACTCCTGCGTTCAGTTGTGGTCGTCTGTGGGGTGCGTGTGCTCTGCGCCGTGTGTCTCCTGGGCGCCGGACGTCTCCTGGGTGCCGTGCGGCGCGGGCGCGGTCTCGTCCACTGTGGCGGTGATCCGGCCGGAGGCCACGCGGATGGACACCTGGTCCCCGGGAGAGACCTGTTCGTGGCTGCGCACCGCGCTGCCGTCCGGTGCCTGCACCACCGCGTAGCCGCGTGCCAGAGTGTTGAGCGGCGAGAGGCTGCGCACCTGCGCCCGGAGGTGCTCCACCTCGGCTCCGGCCCGTGAGACAAGCCCCGCCTGTGCCTGCCATGCCCGCCCCCGGAGGGCGGCGACGTCCTGCCTGCGTGCGGTGAGCATGGACTCCGGCTGCGCGAGCACGGGTCTGTTGCGCACGTCCGCGAGTGCTCTGAGCTCCGCCGTGAGCATGCGGTCGAGGACGCCGTCCAGGGAGGCGCGCGCCTGCAGGATCCCCATCTGCTCCTCCGCCACGTCCGGCACGATCCGCTTGGCGGCGTCCGTGGGGGTGGAGGCGCGCAGGTCCGCGACCTCGTCGAGGAGGGGCCGGTCCGCCTCGTGGCCGATCGCGGAGACGACGGGGGTGCGTGCGGCGTACACGGCCCGCACGAGCGCCTCGTTGGAGAAGGGGAGGAGGTCCTCCATGCTGCCGCCGCCGCGGGCGACGACGATGACGTCGACGGCCGGATCCTCGTCGAGGGCGCGCAGCGCCTCGAGCACCTGGGGGACCGCCTGTGTGCCCTGGGTGGCGGCGTTGCGGACCTCGAACTCCACGGCCGGCCAGCGCAGGCCGGCGTTCCTCATGACATCCTTCTGCGCGTCCGAGTCATGGCCCGTGATGAGGCCGATCCGCTGGGGCAGGAACGGCAGGCGCTGCTTGTGCGCGGGGTCGAAGAGTCCTTCCGCTGCGAGCATCTGCTTGAGCTGTTCCAGCCGCGCGAGCAGTTCGCCGAGGCCGACGGCGCGGATGTCGTAGGCCTGCATCGTCAGGCGGCCCTTGGCCAGCCAGTAGTTGGCCTTGGCCTGGACCACCACGCGGGAGCCCTCCGTGAGCGGAGACGACAGCCGGTCGCGGACGTTGCCCCAGATCTGCACGGGGAGGGAGATGTCCTCCGTCGTGTCGTGGAGGGTGAGGTAGCTGGCCTTGGCCCGGTTGTTGAGCTCGATCACCTGGCCCTCGACCCACACGGTGGACATGCGGTCGATGTAGGCCTTCATCTTGTGCGCCAGCAGACTGACCGGCCAGGGATTCTCCGCACTGGTCTCCGCCGCTGTGGGCGCCAGCGGTGCCTGCTGCGGCGATTCGCCCAGGGTGCCGGGCGTGCCAGTGATGCGCTCCGCCATCTCGTCCTCCTCGCGGGTTCGCTGACGTCGGCCCAACTCGTGGACGATCCTAGACGAGGGCACGGACGCAGGGTTCCGGGGCGTGTCCGCCGGGCTCCGCGCGGTGTCCAGCGCTTCCGGAGCCTGGATCCGTAGAATTTGCCGTATGACTGCCGTGACCGTGCCTGTGCCGACCATGCCGCGCCGCCGCAAGGACCCCACCGAGATCCGCGATCCGGAAGGTGCGGAGAAGAAGGTGCTCCTCGCCGCCCCGCGAGGCTACTGCGCAGGGGTGGACCGTGCGGTGATCGCCGTGGAGCGGGCGCTGGAGCACTACGGCGCTCCCGTCTACGTGCGCAAGGAGATCGTCCACAACCGCCATGTCGTGGAGACGCTCTCCGAGCGCGGGGCGATCTTCGTGGAGGAGACGGCCCAGGTGCCGCAGGGGGCACGCGTGGTGTTCTCCGCGCACGGAGTCTCGCCGCAGGTGCACCAGGAGGCGGCGGACCTGGAGCTGCGCACCATCGACGCCACGTGCCCCCTCGTGACGAAGGTGCACCGCGAAGCCGTGCGCTTCGCGAAGCAGGGATACTCCATCCTCCTCGTGGGCCATGCGGGCCACGAGGAGGTCGAGGGCACCATGGGCGAGGCTCCGGAGGCGATCACGCTCGTGCAGAATCCGGAGGAGGCGCGCACCGTCGAGCTGCCGGAGACGGACAAGCTGGTGTGGATCTCGCAGACCACCCTCAGCGTCGATGAGACGATGGAGACGGTGGGAATCCTGCGCGAGCGGTTCCCTGCGCTGACGGATCCGCCCAGCGACGACATCTGCTACGCCACGCAGAACCGTCAGGTGGCCGTGAAGAAGGTGGCGCCTGCCGCCGACCTGGTGCTGGTGGTGGGATCCGCGAACTCCTCCAACTCGGTGAGGCTCGTGGAGGTCGCCCTGGAGCACGGGGCCAAGGCGGCGCATCGCGTCGACTTCGCCCGTGAGGTCGATGAGGAATGGTTCCACGACGTGGCGACCGTGGGGGTGACGAGCGGGGCCAGCGTGCCGGACACTCTCGTCCAGGATCTGCTGCGTCTGCTGGCGGACTACGGGTATCACGAGGTCGAGGAGGTGCGCACGGCCGAGGAGGACCTCATGTTCTCGCTGCCCAGCGAGCTCCGCAAGGATCTCAAGGCGGCCGGCCTGGCCACGTCCAACAAGCCCGGCGGTGCGGACCGCGAGCACGAGCTGCGGTGAGGACGGCCGTGGGTGGAACTCCGCATGTGAATGGCTGAACGATGCGTGTGAGGGGCGGAGCGCCGGGATGGGGCGCTCCGCCCCTCATGCGTGTGAGCGCGGACGGTCACATGTGCGACGGGGATTCTGTGCGAACGCAGGCCCGCGGACGCGCAGCGCCGGCTCTCAGTGCCTGCTCCGAGACCCCCGATCCGGCTGCGCAAGGAACCAGGCGTTGGCCCGGGGGAGCCAGAAGGGGACGAGGAGGACGACCGAGAGCACCGCAGCGGCGACGGTGCCGCCCGTGCCCGGTCCGGGGATCACGACGGCGGTGAGGATCTGGTAGACGACGGCGGCGAGAGTGAGGAGCGTCAGTGCCATTCGCGCCCATTCCGAGGCCTCGCGCAGGCGCAGCGTGAGGTAGAGCTGGACGATCTGCATGATGAGGCCGATGACACCGGCGGCGAGGAAGGCGATGATCAGTCCCCAGCGCACCGTGCCGAAGAGGCTCACCATTCCGGTGCCCCACAGCACCACGGGATTGGTGAGTGCGCTGATGAAGACGAAGAGATAGGTGCCGATCATGCTCACGATCGTGAGGCAGCCGAGCACCAGCCAGATCCAGTAGCCGATCCTCGCCTCGGTGGGCATGTGTGCGGTTGAGAAGACGCTGGCGAAGCCGCGTTCGAACCGAGGCCTGAGCGCGGCGGCACTGCGCGGCCATTCTGTGGGGAACCGGAACTGATAGCCGGAGTTCGCACCGTGGCCGTTCGCGCCGGTGCGGGGGCGGAGGTGC
>NZ_JALAHB010000076.1 GCF_022712115.1 Brevibacterium sp.
CAAGACGATCGAGCCGAGCGTGCTGGAGAACGTGCAGAAGGCCAAGACGCTCCTGGAGGACGGCACGACGCTCTTCCACGGTGCGGCGGGTGCGGGAATCGACGTCTCCGAGCTGCGGGAGCTGCAGCTGATGACGGCCAAGCCGTTCATCTACGTGTTCAACACGGACGAGGACGGGCTGGCGGACGAGGCCATGCAGCAGGAGCTGCGCGAGCTCGTGGCGCCGGCGGAGGCGATCTTCCTGGATGCCAAGTTCGAGTCCGAGCTGATCGAGCTCGATGAGGCCGAGGCCAAGGAGATGCTCGAGTCGACGGGCCAGGACGAGTCCGGCATGGACAAGCTGGCGCGCGTGGGCTTCAAGACGCTCGGGCTGCAGACGTATCTGACGGCGGGTCCCAAGGAGTCGCGGGCCTGGACGATCCCGCAGGGCGCGACCGCACCGCAGGCCGCAGGCGTCATCCACACCGACTTTGAGCGCGGCTTCATCAAGGCGGAGATCGTGAGCTTCGACGACCTCGTGGCCGCTGGATCGATGGCCGATGCCAAAGCTGCGGGCAAGGTGCGCATGGAGGGCAAGGACTACGTCATGCGGGACGGGGACGTGGTGGAGTTCCGCTTCAATGTGTGACGTGAGCTGATCCTGCACTGTGGGCCCCGTCGATCCTCGTGATCGGCGGGGCTTTCGCTGTCCAGTGCGCTCGGTGTGGTCGTGAACCCGACAGAATCGGACCGGAACGATCGGGCGGGCGTCATGTCATCGGGATGAGAGTGGATGGCGAAGGGAGCAACCATGATCGAGATCCTCAATCGGCTGGTCGATGAGATCGAGCGCCGCATCGACGAGGACATCGACGTCGATGCGCTCGCTGAGTCGATGGGCACGACGGGTTATCACGCCAGACGAATGTTCTCGTCGCTGGCGGGCATGCCCATTTCCGAGTACGTGCGCCGACGGCGGATGACTGTCGCGGCGGCGGACGTGGTCGGTGGGGAGGATCTGCTGACGATCGCGGTGCGGTATGGGTATGGATCCGTCGAAGCCTTCGGGCGTGCGTTCCGCTCCGTACACGGCGCAAGTCACGGAGACGTTCGTCGTGATGGTGGCCCCCTTCGTACTCAACCCACCCTCAGGTTCCGCCTGACTGTCGAAGGGAGCGTCCCCATGGATGCCCGAATCATCGAACGACCCGCTTTCCGCCTGATCGGTCACGCCGCGCGCGTGCCGCTGATCTACGAGGGCGTCAATCCGCACATCCAGCAGCACATCGCGTCGCTTCCGGCGGAAGAGCATCAGCGACTCAAGGCGATGAGCAGCACGGACCCCCGTGGGATCCTCGCGGTGAGCGCCGATGTCGAGCCCGACTATCAGGAGGGGAGCGAACTCACCTATCTCCACGGCGTCGCGGTCGAGCACGGCACCGAGACCCCGGCGGGCCTGGATGTGATCGACGTCGACGAGGGGGAGTGGGTCGTGTTCCGTACCTCGGGGCCGCACCCGGCCGCCCTGCAGGACGCCTACGCGGCGTCGGCGTCGGAATGGTTCCCGTCGAATCCGTGGCGGTTGCGTCCCGGCCCGTCGATCGTGTCGATTCTGGAGCATGCCGACGACTTCCGCACGGCCGCGTGTGAGCTGTGGTTCCCGATCGAGCGGGCGTGACCTGATCGGGCGCACGGGCGCAGACACGTGGCGGACGTCCGCCGTGAAGCCGTGAGGTCGGTCCGTGCCGGAACGCGGTGGAGTTCCGCTTCAATGTGTGAGGCGATTGGCTGCCTATCGCGTTGACCAGCGGGGGTTCAGTCGTCCAAGAGTGGGTTGTATCTCATGCTCAGCCCTCGTTCGATCGCCGCGAGGCCTCCGGCGATGATGACGAGGAGGTTCTGCCAACCCGCGAGGCGGATCGCCGGGATCTCGAATACTGGGAGCCCGACGTACGACGTCAGCAGACCGACGAGGTTGATCAGCTGAGGAAGCTCGAGCAGAAGCACCCCCATGACGATGAGGGTGGCGACGATTCCGACTGCTCGACTGGTTGCGGGGTGCTGTCGGTCGAGGTTCGCTCGCCAAGCCTCGGCGGTGCCCGCAGCAGGGGTCAGCGGCTGGGTCTCCCGTGCCTTCGCCTCGCGGATGCGTACGTACTTCATCCCGAGCTTTGCGACAGCTGCCTCGATGTGCGCGCCGTCTTCGATGGCGAAGGAGGCCTTGCGTCGCGTTGTGTCGACGAGGCGACCGTCGCGGTACAGGGAGATGCGCTCATCGAGATCGAGGTACCCGGAGTCGACGACGTAGTGATGTCCGTTCCGGTGCACCTCGAATCTCCCCCGGATGAGGCCGGCTCCCCACCGGAGGGGCCTCAGCGTCGTTGATGATTGCGTGGTCACGATGCGACTCCTCGAAACATGTCGTCGATGGATGTCTGCAGCAGCGCGAGCGCCCGATCGGGCGAGGACTGGCCGAGGAGAACCTGCCCGCTGAGCCCTTCGGCCGTAGCAAGGAGTCCCTGAAGAGTGCCTTCGGTGTTGTTCGAGTCGAGGCGGATCCTGCTGGATTCCAGGAGGCGTTCGAGGAAGGCGAGAAGTTCGGCGTGCCCCTCGCGGATCCTCGTCGCCAGGATGTCCTCCGTGAGCGCCAGCGACTCGAACTGCGCCACCACCCGCAGTCGTCGCATCGCTGTGTCATCGGTGGGAATCATCGCGCGCAGGACGGCGGTCAACACCTGTTCCGGCGCGGCGGCTTCCCCGACGGCCGTGGCCACCTCTGCGGCAACGGCGTGCTGTACCGAGTCGAAGGCCGCGAGCATCAGAGCAGTGCGGTCGGGGAAGTAGTGCTGAACCCGGCCGGGCGAGACCCCAGCAGCGGCAGCAACTCGTCGCACCGTCAACGCGCCGGCACCTTCCTCCGCCACCAGTACGCACGCTGCGGCAGCGATAGTGTCGCGCACTGTCTCGTGGTCCCGCCCCACACCTCGGCTCACTGGCACCTCCTAATCGATACGAGTGTATCGGATTGCGAGGCAGGTGTGCCAGATGTTCGTCCGTACCGGAACTCGGTGGAGTTCCGGTTCAACGTCTGAAGGTTAGCTTCCGCGGGGACGCCAGCGCCCGAACCCGCCCTCGGTATTGATGATCTGGCCTGTGAGCCACGATGCCTCGTCGGTTACGAGCCACGCGATAAGGCGCGCAGGGTCGTCCGGTTGTCCGTATCGCCCGAACGGGAACATGGGCTTCACGAACTGCTACATGTCGTCGGTGAGATACCCGGTGTCGACGGGGCCTGGATTGATGGTGTTCACCCGAATGTCGTCGTCGGCGAGTTGATCGGCGATCGTCGTCGTCACTCCGGCAATCGCGGCCTTGGCTGCTGCATATGCGACCTCGCCGGGCATCGGGCCGAGGTCCTGTCCCGATGTGAGGAAGACGATTGACGCCGGCGTCCCCGGGACGTGATGTGTAGCGAAGGACTGGGCGAGCAGAATCGAAGCGCGTGCGTCGACTGCCCAGTGTTGGTCGAGATCTGCGGCACTCAACTCACCGATGGGGCCGTCGGATCCTGATAGCGCTTGATTGCAGACCAATGCATCGACATGGCCGAACTCGCTCACGGCTGCGTCGATCACCTGCTCGGCGGCGTTTGGCTCGGTCAGATCGGCGTGGAAGTCAGCAACTCGTGCATCGCCCACGGCGTGTGATCGAACGCCTTCGAGTACAGCGGTGATGTCGTCGCTGCCCCACTCCTGCTCGGCATCATGTGGGGAGAAGTGGTGACAAAACACGTTGGCTCCGTATGCGGCGAGTCTGCATGCGATGGCGTACCCGATTCCCGCGCGGCGGCTGACCCCGGTCACGACAGCGGACTTGCCCTTCAAGGGGAACGGGACGCGCGTCAAAGGATCCGTCGGTTCGAGGTTCATGATCTCCAGTGAAACAGAATGCCCGGTCGCATTCGACGGTTCTGCGCGGCTGTCAGCTGTGCAGAGGTTGCTCCGTGCCGGAACTCGGTGGAGTTTAGATTTTCAAATTAACCTCTGAGGTCATCCGCAGGAGAAGGCTTTAGTCCTCGCACGTGAAGTCGCAACGCGTTTGCAGCGAAACTTGCGGCCTCCGGGGTTCCGAAGGCGACATGGAAGTCGGGGTTCGTTTCGTACTGGTCTGCGAGACCACGGATCATGTCGACGGACTTCGCCGTGTCGCCTGCATGGGTAGGAGTTCCCGGAATCTCCTTGAACCACTCCACGTGAACGGCCGCGTGCTCCTGCGCTATCGCGGAGTCCAGTTCATGTCCTTCCTGCTGGATCACACGCCACCGGGTGAGTAGGGCGTCGGCTCTGACTTTCCATGCCTTTTGCTGCTGGACCGGTTTCCCGTGCCACCACTGATTCGATGCGTCGAATGCGTCGCGGCCCCAGCGCTCGACGACCTCAACCTCATATCGGTCGTTGAATCCCTCGAGCATGACATCCATGCGAGGTTCGCGGCCCTGGCGACGCATGGACAAGGTGTGCTCCACCGCGTTGATGCGTCGATTCAGAGAGACGCGTTCCCTAGCGAGATGCTCCAAGTGCCCGGTGAGCGCTTGGACTTCCACCTCAGGAGTTGTGGGCACATCAAGTACGTCCGCGATGTCGGCCAGCGGCATGCCCGTTTCTCGCAACAGCAGGATTCGCTGCAGGCGGGAGACTGCGTCGGGCCCGTAGTACCGGTAACCGTTGGACCCGACGCGGTCTGGCTCGAGCAGCCCAATCTGGTGGTAGTGACGCAGCGTTCGCCCGCTGATGCCCGCACGTTCTGCGAGCTCGTGCACGGTCCACTCCACGGACTGCCTCCAGCTGGTTGACGTCGTTCTCATTCTTCCCGATTGAGGCGCAAGCCCAGTTGAGGCGCGGCGACACGCAGAACCTCGTCCACAGGCACGGCAATGCTCTGTGCCGCGGTGGCTCCTGTGGCATCGAGGTAGGCGCGAACTAGTCGTATGCCGGCTGCGTAGCCAGCACCCGTGGGCAGACCAACTGGCTCTGCGCCGAGGAGGCGCGCGCTCGCGTCACCATGCACCCACGCCGTGAAGTTCTGCATGCCTGTGACGTGCAGCCCGCTTGCGACCTTCGCAAGGACTTCGGCATCGTTGTGGGTGCTTTCACTGACGAAATGCGTGTACCCGCGGTCGCCGAACAGCTCCGCAGCGAACACGTCCGCAAGCCCTTCCGAGATTACCTGCTCGCCGACGGTGACCGTCATCGGGTCCCATACGACTCCGCCCGGCGAGTACCGCACATTGTGGTGCAGTTCATGAACGGCAATCGCTTCGAGTCGCTCCAGAACCTGGGGCGTGGGCCAGACGGTGATGGTGATGTAGCCGCTGATTCCACCGAATGCGGACAGCCCCTGGATCTCGTCGACGAAGTGCTTGTTGTCGGGATCGCCTAACACGAGGAGCACCTGCAGATCGGGCACCTCGATGCCCGGGGCAGCTGCCCGGAGTGCCGCGGCTCCGGACTCGAGCGCCGTAGTGATGCGGTTCCAGGCGTCTGCCTCGACGAGACGCTCGAGGGCCCCCTGGATCGGTTCGGTTGCGCCCTCCCAGTCGAAGCCGAAGTTCTGTCGGTGCACGGTGGCCATGTCGATCCCTCCCGGGATGAAGTGGTACATCCCAGCCAGGGGAGACCACATCTCACGGACCAGATCGGCGCGGTCATCGGGTGTCGCTGCGAGCACTCGGCGCATGCTCGACGCGCTGTCAATCACTGAAATAGTCATAGCAAGAGACGGTAAACCTTGCCGTTACGACAAGGTCAAACCCGGGGAGTAGCTAACTTCTCCAGAGGTTGGTATCTGCGGCGACGTGGTGGAATTCCGGTTTAACGTCTAGCGTTAATGACGGTCCGCGTTATATGCTCGTCTCGTGATCAGATCGTTCGGCAGCAAGGACACCGAGCGCATCTGGCATGAGCAGTACGTCAAGCGCGTCGACCGGACGGTGCAGCGCGCGACCTTGCGGAAGCTCGAGCTGATCCATGCGGCGAAGGATGTCGAAGACCTCCGGGTTCCGCCAGGCAACCGCCTGGAGCGTCTGGTCGGCGACCGTCGCGGACAGCACAGCATCCGCGTGAACGCGCAATGGCGTCTCTGCTTCGTCTGGAGAGAGGGAGGTGCGGAAGATGTCGAACTCGTCGACTACCACTGAGACCGACCTGATCGAGCCCATCCACCCAGGGGAGATCCTCATGGAGGACTTCATCGAGGGATTCGGGATCACGCAGAACAAACTGGCGGTGTCGATCGGCGTCCCGCCGCGGCGGATCAATGAGATCGTGCACGGCAAGCGGGGGATCACCGCTGATACGGCGATCCGACTGGCGCGCTACTTCGGCACGTCAGAGGAGTTCTGGATGAACCTGCAGTCGAACTACGAGCTGCGGCTCGAGCGTCGGGCGCTGCGCGATCAGATCGACGCGATCGCGCCTTTGCAGTCGGCCTGACGGGGTGTGGGCATATCGGAGCGGTGAATGGCATCGAGCTTCGGAAAGCACAGTCGGACGAAGCGGAAGAGGTCTCAGCCGTCGCGTTGCGTTCGAAGGGCTACTGGGGCTGCTCGGACGCGTTCTTGGCGGCGTGTCGTGCGGAGCTCACTTTCACGCCGGAGCAATGCAGGTCAGGTGCGCTGATCGTCGCAGAGTCGGACAGGTGCATCGTTGGCTTCTACCTCCTCGATGGCTCACCTCCTGAGGGCGAGCTCGCAGCGCTGTTCGTAGATCCTGTGTGGATCGGCGCGGGTGTGGGAGGTGCGCTCCTGCGCCACGCGCTGACGAAAGCCGCTGAGCTGGGGTTTCGATGCCTCGTTCTCGACGCGGATCCGGGCGCGGAGAGCTTCTATGCGAAATACGGAGCAGAGACGATCGGCAGCGTCGCAAGCGGGTCGATCCCGGGGCGGCAGATCCCGCAGATGCGGTTCGACCTGACGTGAAAGTCGAGAGGTTGGTCTGTGCCGGAACTCGGTGGAGTTCCGCTTTTCAAACTAACGTCTGGTGAGGTCTGACGGGCAACGGCTGCACATCGCCACACTCCACGTCCCCGTCGATTGGGACGTCGAGCCGTCCGAGCGCATCTACGACGGCCTAGTGTTGAGTTAGGCACTCTGTACGCGCGGCGCGAATCCTGCCCGCTGGCACGGCGTTGGTTTGATCGAAGAAGGTCTCTTGTCTACCTCCTGAACCGCTGTGCCTCTCCGAAGCTCGTGGCACTCGCCTACTGCAGCTTCTCAACCCTGCTCAACCGGCCGAGCCATTCGATGAGGAGCTGGGTCTCCGCCTTGCCGAGGACATCTGGTTGTGCTGCAGCGAGCTCGATGGCAGTGGTGAGCGAGTCGTTGGCTCGTGTTCCCTTGCCGGTGATCGCCGAGATAGCGCCTTCACGGACAGCTTGAGACAGGGCAGGATCCGGCGCTGCCAGGATGATCTGGCGCAGGGTGACGCCGATGTTGGTCACTAGGATGTGCGCGGCAGCCTGCTCAGAGGGCACCAGAAGCCTGCCCTGCTCGGCGGCCCGCGCCGTGAGCGCGCGTAGGATCTCGCTGGGACGCGACTGCGCCTCGGGGGAGTGCCCAGGGCGGACCTTCCCGTACATCAGCGTGTAGAACCCGGGGTTGGCCAGACCGAAGGCGACGTGGGCATCCCAGCCGGCACGGATGTCCTGGATGGGATCGCCCGAGGACTCCATCGACGACTTCTCATTCAGGTAGAGGTCGAACCCGTGCTCGATGACAGCGTCGATCAGCCCTTGCTTGGAGCCGAAGAAGTGGTAGAGCGTCGGCATCTTCACCCCGACTGCGTCGCACACCGCGCGCAGGGAGAACTCCTCGCCGGGGGCGGCGGCGATGAGGTCGGCGGCTGCCGCTATCAGTCGCTCCCGTGTATCGCTTGTCGGTGCTCCTGTCATAGTGCTACGTTAGCTTATGTATCAGAGAGATACAGTTGCATAGTGACGATACAGAGGGGGCTTCATGGCTGAGCACACACTCAAGGGCAAGAACGTTCTGATCGCGGGCGGCGCGAAGAACCTCGGCGGGCTGGTCGCTCGTCAAGCAGCCGAGGCCGGCGCGAACGTCGCGATCCACTACAACTCCGACTCCAGTCGCGCGGACGCGGAGCAGACGCTGGCCGCCGTCGAAGCGGCTGGAGGCAAGGGCGCGGTGTTTCAGGGGGACCTCACGGTTCCGGCGAACGTGGCCGAACTGTTCGCCGACGCTGAGGCGGCTCTGGGGACGATCGATGTCGCGGTGAACACGGCGGGCAAGGTGCTGCGCAAGCCGATCGTGGAGACCACCGAGGACGAGTACGACTCGATGTTCGACATCAACTCCAAGGCCGCTTACTTCTTCATCCAGGAGGCCGGCAAGAACCTCGCCGACGGCGGCAAGATCATCACCATCGTCACCGCGCTGCTGGCCGCGTTCACCGACGGCTACTCCACCTACGCCGGAGGCAAGTCGCCGGTGGAGCACTTCACTCGCGCCGCGGCCAAGGAGTTCGCCGACCGAGGCATCTCCGTCACCGCGATCGCGCCCGGTCCGATGGACACGCCGTTCTTCTACGGCCAGGAGACCCCGGAGCGGGTCGAGTTCCACAAGTCGCAGGGTATGGGCGGTCAGCTCACGAAGATCGAGGACATCGCCCCGATCGTCCGCTTCCTCGCCTCCGAGGGCTGGTGGATCACCGGCCAGACGATCTTCGCCAACGGCGGCTACACCACCCGCTGAGAACGGAGCAGACTCATGACCGATCAGACTATTCCCGAGCCAGTGGCGTCCTTCATCGACGCCGTCAATCGCCATGACGAGGCCGCGTTCCTCGACGCCTTCACCGCCGCCGGCGCGGTCGACGACTGGGGGCGGATCTTCACCGGCCGCGATGCAATCAAGGCCTGGAGCGACAGGGAGTTCATCGGCTCCCGCGGCACGCTTGCCGTCGAGGAGGTAGACGCTGCAGGCGAGACGGTCACCGTCGTCGGCGACTGGCGCTCCAACCACGCCAACGGCCGCTCGAAATTTATCTTCGACGTCGACGGCGACAAGCTCGCGAAGATGACGATCCGCGAAGGCTAGAACCGACACTGGCATCTCGAGCGGGCGTCCAGCCAGATGGACGCCCGCTCGGTGTTGTCGCCTTCGAAGCAAACGCACGACACGCATATACGAGGTTCGTCAACCATGACTACCGTCCCGCTCGCCCGCACCGGGCAACGTCGATCCGAGGTCGGCCCTGTCGAGCTCTTCTTCGACCTGGTCTACGTCTTCGCCATCATCCAGCTCTCGCACCTGCTCATCAAGCACCTCTCTTGGGAGGGTGCAGCCCAGACCATCGTGGTGTTCGCCGCGGTGTGGTGGGGCTGGAACTACACCGCTTGGGCGATGAACTGGCTGGATCCGAGCCGCACTCCGGTGCAGCTGCTCTCCGGGGTGCTCATGCTTGCCGCGCTGGGCATGTCGATCGCCATTCCTAGTGCCTTCGGCGACGGAGCCTGGTTGTTCGTCGGTTGCTACCTGTTCATGGGCATCCTTCGTCCAGTCTTCATGATGATCGCCTACCGCGGCCACCAGCTCGCAGCCAACTACCGCATGCTCCTGCTGTGGACCCTGCTGGCCGGCATGTTCTGGGTCCTCGGTGCGGCACTGCCCCTCGAGTGGCGGCTGGGTCTCTGGTTGATCGCGGTGCTCATCGACTACGCGGCCCCGCTCGCCCACTACCGGATCCCCGGTATCGGTGCAGCCCCCATGCACCAGTGGGACACCGACGCCGAGCACCTGGCCGAGCGCAACCGTCTCGTCTTCATCATCGCCCTGGGCGAGTCCATCCTGCTCATGGGCGGCAGCATCGTGTCCCACGGGCAGCTCACCCCCGGCCTCGCTCTGAGCTTGATCGTCGGCTTCGCGTCCCTGTTCGTGCTCTGGTGGAACTACTTCGCCCTTGCTGGCCCTGATACTCACGGCGGGGACTCGTCAACTGGGGCTCTCCGATCGGCCTACGCCTATGCGCATGCTTTTATGGTCTTGGGCGCGATCCTCGTCGCCGTCTCCATCGAGCTGCGGCTCTCCCATGACCACCTCACGCCCGCAATCGTTGTCGTGACGGCAGCAGGTCCGCTCGTCTACCTGGCGGGGAACCTGCTGTTCCTCCGGTCCCGATTCGGACGCCTCGCACGGTCACGATTCATCGCAGCAGCCGTGCTGGTGGGGATCATGATCGCCGCGATGCTGCTGATCGATCACCTGCCGGTGATTGCGTTGAGCGTCGCTGTACTCTCCGTGACGGCTATTCTCGCCGCCCACACCGCGTACACGACATCGAAACAGTCGGCGCTCGATAACCGGCGATGACCTGGCAAACTCTATCTGAGATCCTTCTGCGCCCGATCGCGGTGCTCAGGAGCGAGCGACGCGCTTTGCTTTTCAACTGCGATCCTCGGTCATAGCTGGCCGACCGCATCGCGGTGAGAATGCTCCTTTGCGTCGCCGGCGGCTATGCGCACCTGGTCTCGGCCGTGCACTGTACGAACGGATCAGAGCAACGCTCTGACCCGCGGGATGATTAGCGCTGGCAACTTGACTACTCATCGTCAGAGGTTGGTTTGTAGCGGAACTCGGTGGAGCTCCGCTTCAACGTTTAGTGGCTCTTGGGACATTGGGTGGGGGTCATGGGGTGAGTCCGCCGGCGGCGAGGAGCACGCGGAGGCGGTAGTTGTGCTGGTTGCGGTAGCCGCGGGCGAGGCGGCGGTGCAGCTCGATGATCCCGTTGACGGCCTCGGTGCCGCCGTTCGATGACCTCCCGGTCGTGAAGTAGGCCAGGAACGCAGCCCGCCAGCGGCGGAGGGTGCGGCCGAGCCTCGCGATCTCCGGGATCGGGCAGGTGCGGAACGAGTCGACGACCTTCTGCGCGATCCGCCGCCCCTCGGCGAGGTCTTTCTGGTGGTAGGCGGAGCGGAGTTGCTGCGCGCACTGCCATGCGACGAACACCTCGTCGTGCGCGGGATCGGCCTCGATCGCCGTCGCGAGCCTGATCCGCTGCTTCTCGGTGAGGTTCTCGGCGCCGGCGCGGAGGATGGTCTGGATCCCGTAGAGCGGGTCGCCCTTCCGACCGCGATGTCCGAGGGTGTCCTGCTGGACGCGGCGGCGCACCTCGTCGACCGCTTGCGTGCCGAGTTTCACGACGTGGAACGCGTCGAGCACCGCGGTGGCGTCCTCGAGCTTGTCGTCGATCGCGGTCTTGTAGCCCGCGAACGGATCAAGGGCTGCGACCTTCACGTTGCGCCGGAAGCCGTTGCCGCGGCCTTCGAGCCAGGACGCATACGCCTTCCCCGACCGGCCGGGCACCAGATCCAACAGCCGCGCCCGCGTCTTTCCGCGCTCGTCGCGGCTGAGATCGACCATCCCGGTCAGCTCCTTCGGGCCGCGCTTGCGGGGGTCGACGTGATGCCAGATGTGCTCATCGACGCCGAGCGTGGTGACCCCATCAAACCGGGACTCATCGGCCGCCAACGTGACGAGCTCGGGCTCGACAGCGCGCCACACCGTCTTCCACGACGTCCCCAGCTGCCGGGCAAGTCCTGCGATCGTGGCGTGTTCGCGCCGCAGTTGTCCGATCGCCCAGCCGATGGCTCGGTTGGTGATCGACCCGCGCCGGGCGACCAGACCCGGGAGTTGCTCCACGAACGTCCGCCGCGCGCATCCCACCTCGTCGCATCGCCAGACCCGCTGCCGCCACACGATCCGCACCCGCGTCGTCGCGGGCACATCGTGAAGCACCCGTCGGCGGCGTCCGCGGCCGGTCGCGACGCCCCCACACGAGGGGCAGCCGGTCGGCGCCGCTGGTGTCGAGACCGTCACCACCAGCAGCCCGTCGCGACGGTCGACGCGCTCGACATGGACATCGGGAAGACCCAGCAGAACGTCGCAGCGGGAACACGAATCAGCGGCAGAGCGCGCGGAAGCGCACCCCGAAGTAGGGTGAAGCACGTCGAGGTCCTCGTGATAGATCAGGGAGTTAGCGCTTCTGATCCTCGGGGACCTCGACCCCTACCCGCCGAACCTCACCCGGCGCGCCCTCCCCCCACCGGATGTCCGAAGAGCCCGTTTAGTTGCCCGGTTCATTGATCGCGCCGTGCTGCATGCTTGCGGTAGATCTTGACGGCGGCGGCGACGCGAGGGTGCGGGTCGTCAGCAAGCAGGTCTGCAATGACAAGTCCACGCGCGACGTCGCCATCTGTTCCTTTCTTGATGAACCATAATGGCGCGGTGATCGCAGACCGTCGTCGAAGTGGGTCGTCGGATCGTGCAAGGTCTTCGAGGACCCTAAACTCGATCACGTCGCTTAGGATCGGCCACCCGATTACCCGGGGTGCTGCTCGATCAACCATGTCCCATGTCGTGATGGCGTCGTGGTGGTCGAGATAGATTGCGGCGAGGTCCTCACGTTCCTTGGCGGAGAGGCGCCGACGGGCGCGAAAATCGAGGATGCAGAATGCGGCGAGGCGCGGCTCATACGCAGGATGGATGAATAGTCTTTCGAGTTCTGCTGCGGGGATGTCGGTGGCAAGCTTCGCCGTCGCGAACAACGTGCTCATCCGGACACCGATGACCGATTCATTAGTTGCGACTCGGGTTCGAATCCGCTCGGTCTCACGTGGGTCCGACGCGTTCTGTAGTGCCGTGACGAGCTCGTCAGCAGTACTCAGACGCCTTCGCATGGCAGGATTTTAGCAAGGGCTTCAGGGCTGCGTCTTTAGCCCAGCGCGAGCAGCGGGGCAGCGTTAGATCCTTCATGGCGATCCTAGGCGGCGTTGCACATTCGACAGATGCTTCGACCGGTCGGAGCGATGGGCACGCCCGCCTGTCCAGCCCGCTAACGTTGTTCCGTGCCGGAACGTGGTTGAATTCGGATTCAATGTCTTGTCAGTGCAATTCATTGTTCTCGTGTGGTTGTGTTGGGGCGCGATGGCGCTACGGACCTGATCGTCCCCGACGTGTCATGATGGAGTGATGGATCACTTCGACAGGCTCGTCGACCTGGGCGAATCAGCAGACGTGTCGGGCTGAGACTTCTCCTGGCTTGATGGGCGCGCGACCGAAGAGCGGCCGCCGTGGGGTTACGCTCGGCAGCTGTCGAAGCGTCTGGGGCGCGCGTACGCGAGCCTCGACATCCAAACGGGCGGGGGAGAGGTTCTCGCCGAGGCAGAGGTCTTCCCTCGCACAGCGGTGGCGACCGAATCATGGCCGCCTAATGTCGCGAAGGCGGCTCGAAAACTGCATCCGCGAGGTGTCGTGGTGGTCGCCGACCCTGATGAGCCTCCCCTTCCATACGCCAATGATGCGTTCGATCTCGTGACGAGCAGGCATCCAGCGACGGTCTGGTGGACCGGGGTCTGATGCAGGAATGGGTGACAGTTGTTGTTTAGGCCGCGAGGGCCAGGGGTGGGTTCATCATGGTCTCGAACTCGATGGGCGTCAAACGCCCGAGCGCGGCCTGACGGCGGCGCCGGTGGTAGGTGCGCTCGATCCAGGTCACGATCGCGATCCGGAGCTCGGCACGGGTCGCCCAGGAGCGGCGGTTCAGAACGTTCTTCGGCAGCAGGCTGAAGAACGATTCCATCGCGGCGTTGTCGCCGGCCGCGCCCACGCGCCCCATCGATCCGACCAGCCCGTGACGGGCGAGCGCCCGGATCGTCTTCCGAGCCCGAAACTGACCAGGTTCAACTGGTCGATGCAACACCGGCTTGTGGAAGCAACAGTAGCTGCTCGTTGAAGGCCTCGGCCGGGGTCTTCCAGCCGAGGGTCTTGCGGGGCCGGGTGTTGAGGGCGTGCGCGACGGCCGCGAGCTCGTCGGCGGACCAGCGCGACAGGTCGGTGCCCTTGGGGAAGTACTGGCGCAGCAGCCCGTTGGTGTTCTCGTTCGTGCCGCGTTGCCACGGCGACTGCGGGTCCGCGAAGAAGACAGGAATGCCAGTGGCAACCTTGAACTGGGCGTGCGCGGACATCTCCTTGCCGCGATCCCAGGTAAGCGACCGGGCCAGTTCGGTGGGCAGTGTCGACATGGTGTTCGTCAGGGCCTTCGCCATCGTGAGTGCACCGTAGCCGGCCAGCGCGGGCCCGTTCTTCGGTGTCTCCTTGTGCCGGTAGCCCTCCTCGCGGGGAAGGTGCACGAGCATCGTGTACCGGGTAGTGCGGTCCACGACGGTGCCGATCGCGGACCGCTCGAGCCCGATGAGAAGGTCGCCTTCCCAGTGGCCGGGTACAGCCCGATCGTCGGCTTCGGCAGGGCGTTCGCTGATCAGCGTCTCCGGGGTGACGTGGGCCCATGTCTTGCGGCGCGACCGCTCGCGAGGCACCCGCAGCGGCCGCCCCGTGCGCAGGCACCACACCAGCTCGCGCTTGAGCGCACCACGCCCTTCGATGAACAGTGACTGATAGATCGCTTCGTGGCTGATGCGCATGGAATCATCATCGGGGAAGTCGATCGGCAGACGGTTCGAGATCTGCTCGGGGCTCCATGCACGCGTCCACGCCCGATCCTTGCGGTGCGGCTTGCCCCGCCCGGTGAAGCGCGGTGGTGTCGGGCCAGGCACGACCGTGCCGTCGGGCAAGCAAATCTGACCCGTCAGGCGCTCCTCGACGTAGGCGCGTAGTCGAGGGTTGGCGACGAGCTTGGCGACCTTCGGGCGCTTGGCGGCCATGTCGGCCTTCCACTGCGCCACCGACGCCCGATAGCCGCTCGATCCGTAGCGGGTGGCAGCGTCGCGACGCAGCTCCCGTGACACGGTCCCTGGGTCACGTCCGATGGAGCGGGCGATCGCGCGAACGCCCTTGCCCTGGACGTGCAGCAGGGCGATTTCTTCACGCTCAGCGAAGGAGAGATACCTGCCCGAATGCTGCTGCTTGATGTCGAATGGCGGCATGCCGCCAGCCTTGTGGAACCACCGTGCACCTACCGCCTGCGCGACGCCGACGACTGCCGCGCCTTCCTCCGCAAGCAGACCCTTCGCGATCTGCTCCCAGAACGCGACCTCGACGTGGCGTTGGAACTTCGGGTGCCCCGGCGAGCAGAGCTTGGGTCTGATCGCCCGATCCGAATCCTGCTGACGACGTACCATCACACACCTCCGATTCGAGGTGTTGCGACGACCAGTTGAATCCGCCCTGGCTGCCCCTGTCGGCATGCAAGATGCATCCGGCGACATCGCCGCGGCGGGCGACGGCGTTGCGGAGTGCGTCGACCGCGAGCTTCGAGGTCATCCGGTCGCTGATCGAGTACCCCACGATCCGGTTTGAGAAGACGTCTTTGATCGCGCAGCAGTAAAGCTTGCCTTCGGTCGTCGTGCGGTGCTCGGTGATGTCGGTGAGCCAGACCCGGTTCGGGGCATCGGCCCGGAAGACGCGTTGCACGTGGTCGTCGAACACGGGTGGGCCGGCCTTCTTGCCCTTCCCGCGCCGGCGGCGTTGCGCGGAGGAGAGGATCCCAGCCTGCGAGCACAGCTTCCACGCCGTCCGGCGACTCATCCGCCACCCTGCGCGGCGTGCTTCGTCAGCGAGGTATCGGTAACCGAACGTCGGGTCGTCCTCATGCGCGTCGTGGAGGGCGTTGATCCGATACGCGCGGAGGACGTCCGCGTCGCGGATCGGGTCATTGCGCCACCGGTAGTAGGGCTGTCTTGTGAGCTTCAGGACCCGGCACGACACCGTGACGGGGATCCCCGCCTCGGCGAGCTCGGCAACGAGCGGGTACGTCATTTTGGGGAGCCACCCAGTTTCAGGTTCGCCTGCGACAGATATGCCGCTGCCTTCCTGAGGACTTCGTTCTCCTGCTCGAGGAGACGGTTACGGCGGCGCAGCTCTCGCATCTCGGCGGCCTCGTCTGCCGTCTGACCGGGACGCTTGCCTTCCTCGACATCTGCTTGGCGGAGCCAGTTCTGCAGCGTCGCCTCGCTGACTCCGAAGTCAGTGGCGATCTGCTTGATGGTGACGCCGCTCTCACGGCGGCGGGCGACCGCGACGACGTCTTCGCGGAACTCTCTCGGATAGGGACCGGGCATGATGACATCTTTCCCGCCAGCGCCTCCCGGCACTAACGATCAGTTGTCACCGATCCGTTCCTCACGCCCGACGCCGTGGCAAGATCAACGCGATCTCCTCCTTAGAGTGCGGTGGAGGTCGCGGCATCGTTGATCCCAACGACTGGTCGTCGGGGCCGCTCTGTGCGGTGCCCCGACGACGAGTTCGCAGCATCAGGCAGCGACGTCGAGGATCCAGGTCACGCCGAAACGGTCGGTGAGCATGCCGAATCCGGCACTCCATGGGGAGGTAGCGAGCGGCTCGATCACCGTTGCACCCTCGGTGAGGCTGCCCCAGTAGTGCTGGATCTCGTCGAGAGTTTCGCCGCGCACGGACACGAAGGCGGGCTGGTCGGTGATGGTCATCCCGTTCTCTCGGGTCGTCGAGCCGGCATGGGCCACGGAGTCGCCCGTCTGGTTCGGGATGTCATACGCCATAAGCCGGAAGCCTGACGGTGAAGCGAGCATGCCGAACACCAGTCCTTCTGCGCCGGGCGCATCGGCGGGCATGCCGAAGTCGGCATATGAGGAGGCGGTGATGTCGCCGCCGAACACCGACCGGTAGAAGTCGAGCGCCGGACGGGCATCGCCGCGGAAGTTCAGGTGCGTGGTGGTGATGATGCTCATGGTTCAGCTCCTTGAGAGTTCTCCGCCGGGTTGTCCCGGCACCAGATCACGATCCGCCCCAACTAGGTCAGCTTCTGTCCGCAATTCGATTTACCGTGGTGTCATGGCCGAACAAACATCCCGACTGCTGCAACTCCTCTCGCTCCTGCAGGCGCGCCGTGACTGGTCGGGGTCCGAACTGGCCGGGCGGCTCGAGGTCAGTGAGCGCACCGTACGTCGCGACATCGAGCGGCTGCGCGCGCTGGGGTATCGGATCGGCGGGCTCACCGGCCCGGACGGCGGTTACCGCCTCGAAGGAGGTGCCGACCTGCCACCGCTGCTGTTCGACGACGACCAGGCGGTCGCCCTGGCGATCGCGCTCGAGTCCAACGTCTTCCCTGGAAGCGGCATCGAAGAGGGTGCGGCGCGCGCACTCGCCACGCTGCGTCAAGTGCTGCCGAGCCGGCTGCGCCATCGGCTCGACGGCATGTCGGTCACGTCGCTGTCGGTGCGCCCCGGCGATGCTCCTCCGCCCGTCGTGCCGCCCGAGGCACTCGTCGAGCTGTCGGCCACGGTTCGCGACCGTCGGATCCTCCGTGTGGACTACAGCAGGGCGGACGCGACGCTCGAGCGGTATCGCCTGGAGCCTCACGGTCTCGTCACCGTTGGTGGGCGGTGGTACCTGCTCGCGTGGGACGTCGATCTGGACGACTGGCGCACGCTGCGTGCGGACCGTCTGGTGCTGCGCCCTCCGCACGGGACGCGTTTCACTCCGCGGGCCATTCCTGGCGGCTCCGTTGCCGCGTTCGTCTCGGCGCGTTTCAAAGGCTCGGACCACGTCGATCGCTGGCCGTGCGAGGGAGCGGTGGTCCTCGAGATGCCGGCACGCGACGTGCGTCCCTTCGCCGGCGACGGAATCGTCGAGGAACTCGGCGACGAGCGATGCCGACTGCGCGCAGGATCGTGGTCATGGGGCGCGCTTGCCGCTGCGTTCCTCCGTTTCGAGGCCGAGATCGGCGACGTCGAACCTCCTCCTCTCGCCGAGGCCTTCGCGGCTCTCGCACGCCGCGCGCACGTGGCGAGTGGAGTGTGCGCATGAAGCACGGACCGGGGACCCCCGGCGGGTCGGCCGAGCGTCCGGCCGTCTTCTTCCGTGACGCCGACGAATTCCGCGCGTGGCTCGATCACTATCACGACACCGAGAGCGAACTGTGGATGGAACTCCGTCTCGCCCATGTCGCTGATCGCGGTCTCACCTGGGCTGACGCGGTGGTCGAGGCACTGTGCTTCGGGTGGATCGATTCGGTCTCGCAAAAGATCGACGACGACTCACGCCGTCAACGCTGGTCACCGCGCAGTTCCCGGAGCACGTGGTCGAACGTGAACATCGCGCATGTCGAGCGGCTGATGTCGCAGGGTCGTATGCATCCGGCGGGAATCGCGGCGTACGAGCAGCGTTCCACAGACCGATCGGGTGTCTACACGCACGAGAACGCCGATGCGGAGCTCGCTCCTGTGCTGCAGGCGATCATCGACGCGTCACCGCGGTCCGTTGCGTTTCTCGACGCGGCAACACCGGGGTACCGCAAGACGGTTCGCCACTGGATCATGTCTGCGAAGCAGTTTGCCACGCGGGAGCGGCGGGCGCATCAACTCGTCGCGTGTTGCGAGGCCGGTGAACTGATCCCGCCCCAGCGTCACGGCCGCGCCCCGGCGTGGCTGGCGCGTGCGGTCGCGGCCGCGACGGGAGCAGGAGAGTGACGTACCCGCGGTCAGGTAACCGTCACGTGTCCTCCACCCGCAGATGGTCTTCCATGACGGAACTCGGTGCAGCTTGGAACTCATGTGAGTGTGAGTTCTAGTCCAATGGCTCTGCTGCGCGAATAGGTGACGTCTGAGGTGGCGTGCCTGCGGGGTGCGTCTGGATGGATGACACCATGCCCGCCTCCTGCCCCGAGGAGTTCCGCGACGTCGTTGTGCGCGTCGCGGAGAACCGTGTGCCCGGCGTCACGATCGAGGACCTCGGCGTTCGTCCCGTGACCCGGTGGAAGTGGCTCCGACGCCTGCGTCGCTCGCGACGACACCGCTCCGACCGGCGCGATGCCGACCACTGCGCATCGCGATCGTGCCATGGATCGAACGCACCTGCCCACTGGCGCGGGCGGCAGGAGTGTCTGGGACCTCTCGAAACGTCGAAGCCTCCATCTCTGGGCATCAGGTTCCTCGGTGCCACCCGCAACTCTGCGACGATGCTCCTCCGGGGTGACATGCAGTGCGACCGGGAGGAGGGTGGTGTCGGGATCGAGAGATGCGGTGATCTGCGACCAGTGCACCTCGGCGGTGATCGTCTGGGGCACGATGACCAGTCGCGGGCCCCTGTCAGGCAATTCCCTCATCACGGAGTCGATCGTCACTGCGGTGATCTCCCGCCACGCGCTCCAGTCCTGGAAGTCCCGCACAGGTGCGACCGGCTTGAGAACCGGCCTCAACATGGAGCCGACCTCCTCGGGTCGACGATGACCGCCCTTGGCACGGCTCGGGCGAGCAGCCGAGCCGTGGTCGTCTTCCCCGCACCGAATGCGCCATTGAGCCAGAGGAGCCGGTCCGGGCGATACGTTTTCATACTTTTTCCTAGAAGGGTCCGTCACCGCGACGCGGCGACGGACCCGTCGAATCCCTGAAACGAGTGATGCCCGCATCGTCCGTGTGTACAGGCTGCGACTTCGTTCGACCGGGCTGGATTTCCGTTCGACGTCTGAAGAGTCCGTTCGCCACGGCTACGGCGGCGATGACGATGATCGCCCCGAGAATTTGGAGGCGTGTGGGATGCTCGGACAGCACTGCGGCCGAGAGCGCGAGCGCGAGCACCGGTTGGACCAGGAGAAGCGCTGCAGTGGTGGAGGGAACGAGCCTCGCGCTGCCGTGGTGGACCAGCAGCCACGCGACGACCTGACCCAGCACTGCCAGAACAATCAGCAGCATCCATGAGCGCACGCCGATGCCTGTCAGACGGGGACCGCCGGTGAATGTCGCGAGGAGTGCGGTCGTCACAGCCGCCGACGCAGTCGCCCACGTCAGTGGCTGGATGACTCGTCCGGGCTCGTCCAGGGCGGCGCGGCGGGTGAGGAAGAGATAGGCGCCGTAGCTGAGACCCGCGAGCAGTCCGAGCAGTGTCCCCGTGACGGTTCGCATGCCGAGCGCAGCCACGTCCCAGATGCCTCCGACGAAGCTCATCCCCAGCAGCATCAGCGGCAGGGCCCGGAGAAACCGCCTCGCTATCGGCTCGCGGTCGATGAATAGTGCGAGCAGAGGAAGCACTATCACCTGCACGTTGATCAGCACGGTGCTGATCCCTGCGCCGACCTGGTAGATCGCAGCGGTCCATGCGGCGTAGTCGATGCCCAGCGCCACCCCCGCGATGGCTGCCCAGCCGATGCCCGGCCGGGAGAGGCACCCGCGTCTGCGTTGTTCACCGATGGCCAACGGCACGAGCACGAGGACCGCGAGAGCGCAGCGGAGCATCGCTGTCGTGGCTGCATCCACACCGGCGAGCTTGACCAAGATCGCTGACACCGACAGACACAGTGCGCCGCCCATGACCGACGCTGTGGAAACAGTGTGCACGCGGGCTGAGCCGGGAGGGAAGAGTGTCATGGATCGACCGTAGTCAGCGCCGAACGATTAGCACTAGTTCACATATCTGCCCTGTGCTGATAAGTATGACGTATGAGTCTGGAATGGAGCCGGCTGCGGATACTGGATGCGGTCGCACGCACAGGATCGGTGGGACGGGCAGCGGCACTGTTGCATATGACAGGCCCCGCGGTCTCTCAGCAGCTCCGTCGGATCGAGGCCGAGGCGGGGATCCGGGTCGTGATTCCGGACGGGCGCGGGGTGCGTCTTACCAGCGAGGGGCGGGTGCTCGCGGGATATGCGGCACAAGTCGCAGATCTCATGACGCGAGCAGAGAATGATCTGCACCACGGCGAGGAACTGGTCGGGCGGGTGTGCATGGGGGTCCTGGCCTCGTTCCTCCGGACGCCTCTTGCGGATGCGCTCGCATCGTTCCAGCGCATGCACCCGCGAGTTGAGCTGCGCGTCGAGGATGGCGAGACTGCAGCCCATCTCGCCCTGCTGACCGGCGGCCGTCTCGACCTCGTGTGCGCCGAGTCGTGGAGCATCTCGCCGCTCGAGCTTCCCACTGGCGTGACCGCGCGGACGCTGAGTCGTGAAACCGCATGGATCGCTCTGCCGGAGCAGCACCGCCTCCGCGGCAGAGAGCGGCTGGACTTCGTCGACCTCGCCGCGGAGAGCTGGGTGACCTGCGCCAGGGATTCCGACGGCCACCGTGCGCTCGTCCAGGCGGCCCGCATCACCGCCGTTGAGCTCGAGGTCCGCCATTTCGTGGCGGACCGGTCGACGCAGATGGCTCTCGTGCGAGCAGGGCTCGCGGTCGCCTGCATCCCTTCGTCCGCGCAGCCGGAAGACGGTGAGGGGGTCGTCTTCCGCCCACTGGCGGTGGATCTGCATCGTCAGATTCTGCTTCTTGCGGGCGGGCGGCCTGTGCCACGCCCCGTCGACGCCCTCATCCGGCATCTGACCGGTCCGGACGGATGCTAGAGTGCGGCCAGCTCGCCCGCTCTCATCCGCCGACGCATGAAGATGCACGAAGGAGCTCACCATGGCGCTCATCGAGATCGGCTTCCCCTCGAACAACGGGCGGGACATGATCCACGCCTGGGTGTACCAGCCCACGGTGCAGGCGCGTGCCGTCGTGCACCTGATCCACGGCCTCGGCGAGCATTCGCGCCGGTACCTGCACCTGATCGTCCGTCTGCTCGACGAGGGCTTCGTCGTCGTCGCGGACGACCACGCCGGGCACGGCCGCACGGCGATGGCGACCGGCATCTGGGCCGATGCCGGCGAGGACGCGGACCGTGTGGTCGTCGCCGATGAGCAGGAGCTCCGGACGCGGGTCCGGCAGCTGCACCCGGACCTGCCGTACATCGTCTTCGGGCATTCGTGGGGTTCGATGATTGCACGCGGGATGGCGGCGGAATCCAGCGGTGAGATCGACGCGCTCGTGCTGGGCGGGATCGCGGCTCAGCTCCACGGGATCGAGCATGTCCTCGACAGGGACGCTCTGGCAGCTGCGCCCGAGGCCGAGGCGCCTGTGGACGACGCGCTCGTGCAGCAGACGTTCGACGGCTTCGTCTCGCGCTACGGCCCGGATGCCGGCCCCACCGACTGGGTGGCGCGCAACGCGGATGTGGTCCGCGACCATGCCACCGATCCGTTCAACAACTTCGGTGCACCCATGAGCGTGCGGTTCCTGCGCGGCTTCGTGGCGCTCTACGACGCGGTCAACAGCGCTGCGTGGTACGACTCCGTCCGAACGGATCTGCCCGTGCTCATCCTCGCGGGGAGCGAGGACCCGGTCGCCAACTTCGGCGAGGGCGCCTACCACGTCGCGAACACCCTCGCCGCCACCGGCCATCCGGATGTCCGCACCCGCGTCTGGGCGGGATTCCGCCACGAGGTGCACAACGAGCCCGAGATCCGTGACGAGGTCGAGGGCGAGATCGTCTCCTTCGTCGAACGCGTCATCGGTGACTGACCTCGATACTCAGGAGCCGGTTCATGAGCGTGAGGCACCCGCTTCCGCGCTGATGGCTCTGAGGCCCTCCCTGTAGCTGGTGACGGTGAAGTCCGGGAACCGGCTCCGGAACTTCGCGGAGTCGAAGAGGCTGTCGTGAGCGTAGCGGGGCAGCAGTTCCCGGAGCTCCCGCACCTGCGGAGACGCGATCCCGGCGGCATACAGTGCCCATTGCGGCACAACCGTGTACCGAGGATCGGTGCCGAACGCCGCGGACGCGGCGTCCACGAACTCGCGGTAGGTCAGTCTGCTCTCGTCGATGGGCAGGTGCCACGTCTGTCCATAGGCGTCAGGCGTGCTGCCCAGCATCGCGAGGGCGCGGCTGGCGTCCGGAGTCCAGATGAGGCTGCGGAGCCGGTCGTCGCGCACCGGTATGAGAGGGCGTCTGCCTGCCCGCAGGCGGTCGATGATGAGGGAGTTCGTGAAGCCCTGCGTGCGGCCGGGGCCGTAGAATTCGGGGGCGCGGGCGATGAGGACGGGGATGTCCCCGTGCGACATCTCCTGGAGCACCATCCGTGCCATCGCTGCCCGGACCCTGCCCTTGCGGCCCACGGGAGCGAAGCCGGTGTCCTCCGTCTGGATCCGCTCGTCCTGCGGATACATGTACGTGTTGTCGAAGTACGCGAACTTCGCGCCTGCAGCTCTGGCGGCGTCGAGCGCATTGCCCAGCATGGTCGGGAACCGGCTCTCCCACAGCTCGGTCTTCGCGGGCAGCCCTGCCGCGAAGTAGACGACGTCGCTTCCCGCGACCGCCGCCCTGGTCTGCTCAGGGTCGAGGAGATCGGCCGCCACCACGCCGTCGTCGGCATTGACGGGGTGAGGGCTCCGGCTCACCAGTCTCAGCTCTCCGGTCTGCATTCGATGCAGTTCGCGCGCCAGCTCGACGGCGATCTGCCCATTGGCTCCGAGGATCGTCTGCATCGCAGATCTCTGCCCTTCCCTGTCCTGTCGGGACGTCACGGATGCTCCCGAGGTGGTTCCATCACACGCCGCACGCAATGTTGTCAGTGCACACATTACGGTAGAAGGCGGGAGTGTGCGGTGTCAACATTGGGGTGCGGGCGAGATGGCTGGCCGCGATGCGCCTGCGTGTCGTGTGTCTGTGCTCCTGTTGCGCCGCGTGGATGCGGGGGAGGGGCCTGAGGGTCGCGGCTGACCCGCCCTCGGGTGATCGTCATCCCATGTGTGCGGCCGCGTGGGCTCGCGTGGCTGGTCTGCTGCTGAGGACTCATCCCCTCGGTGGCGCGGGCCGGGCGGGGCAGGTTCGAGCTGCGTGAGGCGCGCGCTGCCGGGCCTCAGTTCTCGCAGAGGCAGAACGGGTGGCCCGCTGGGTCGAGGAACACCATGAAGCTCCCGTCCTCGCTGGGCTGGGCCGGGTGCTTCGTCGCCCCGGCGGCCTCCGCGAGGGGTGCGGCCTCCGCGATGGACTCGACGTAGAAGTCGAGGTGCGCCTGCTGGGGGACGGGGCCGGTGGGCCAGTCGGGGGAGCGGTATCCCTCGATCTGCTGGCACGCGATCTCGGAGCCGTTCTCGGATCCCGCCGGAGGGACCACGCTGACCCAGCCGGGATCGTCCTCGGAGGAGCGCGTGCGCCACCCGAGCAGGCGTGCGTAGAAGGCGCCGAGTGCGGCGGCATCCGGGCAGTCGAGTGCGAAGACGTGCTTCGTCGTCTGAATCGATGCGCTCATGGCAATGAGCGTACTGCCGGGTGCAGGCGTGCGGAAGGGGAGCTGCACAGGCAGCCCGAGGCCACCCGCCTCGATGTGGGTACGGCTGACTCCCGCCGCTCCAGGCGGCATCCATTCTCTGCTACTACGTTGATACGTAATAACGTACACTGACGAAGTATGGATGCTGTGCGAGGTGGAGCTGTGAGACGATTGGTGATCGGCGCGTACCGGATCCGCGCTCTTGCGTATGCCGTTGCTGTGGTGGTGCTCGTCGCAGTGGGGCTGTCCACCTCCGCTCCTCTGGACGAGCGCGTGCACCGCGTCCTGGCTCCGCTGGCGTTCGTTGCGCTGGCTCTGTTCATTCTGAGTGTCGTGCTCATGTTCCTGGGCCCGCGCGTCCTTCCGGCGCATGAGGTCCGTGTGGTCTCCTCGCCCGTGCGGGGGCGTTGGCTGGGTATGAACAGCCCCGCCACGAAGGTTCCCAGTCACGGCGTCCGGATGTATGGGCAGGCGTACGCGATCGATCTCGTGCATGAGCCCGAGGCCGGCCCCAGTGCCGGAGCCGAGGCGGTGGGCGGGCCGGAGACCGCAGCCGGAGTCCGCCCGGTCTTCGGCAGCGGACCCGCCATGCGAAGGCCGCAGGAGTATCCGGCGTTCGGGCAGCCGGTCCGTGCGATGATCGGCGGCACAGTGGTGCGCGCCTCGGGATGGCGACGCGACCATCGGGCCCGTTCGAACGGGTTCGGCCTCGTCTACTTGATGGTCGAGGGGATGGTCCGGGAGCTGGGCGGCCCCGGGTTCATCCTCGGAAACCACGTCATCATCCGGGGCGACGACGGGGAATTCGCCGTGCTCGCACATCTGCAGCAGCACTCGCTGAATGTGCGGCGGGGCGATGTGGTCCGGGCCGGCCAGCAGGTCGGCCGATGCGGCAATTCGGGCAACAGCAGCGAACCCCATGTGCATGCGCAGCTGATGGATCGGCCCTCTCCGCTGACGGCGCAGGGTCTCCCGCTCGCCTTCCGGGCCATCGTCCTGGACGATGAGGCTCAGGAGCAGGACGGCCTGCCGCAGAACGATCAGCACATGACGGCCTCACACCTGGACCGCGAACTGCCGGGCTGACGAACCTCTCACCTCGACGGCTGCCGGGGCGGGTGCGCCTCCGGATGAGCCCGCTCAGTCCTTCTGCAGCTCCTGCGCCAGCATGACGAGGATGCCGCTGGGGCCGCGCAAGTACGAGAGCCTGTACACGCCCTGGTAGTCCGCCACCCCGCGCAGCGGACGGCACCCGTGCCTGGCAGCGGTGGCGATCGCCTCGTCGATGTCATCGACGGAGAACGCGATGCGATGCATGCCGATCTCGTTGGGGAGAACCGGCTCCGTCTCGATGGCGTCCGGATGGAGGTATTCGAAGAGCTCGATCTGCCCCTGCCCGTCAGGGGTCTGCAGCACGGCGATCTTCGCGTGGTTGCCGTCGAGGCCCACCGCGGTGTCCGCCCACTCGCCGCTCACCGTGTCACGGCCGACGACCTCGAGGCCCAGGTCCGTGAAGAAGGCGATGGTCTCGTCGAGATCGCGGACCGCAATGCCCACGTTCTCCAGTTTGATGCCCATGCGGAGAATGCTACTCCCGCTCTGCCGCAGTTCTCGGGTTTGTCGGCGCATTCTCCTTGTCGCAGCGACGCCGTGGTTCTACGCTCGGACTGAGCTCTCTGTGAGCCGCATCCGATGGAGGAGCAATCATGGGAACGCTGAGCTTCACTGCGACCGTGTCACTCGACGGCTATGCCGCTGACGCGAGCGGGGACTTCCAGTGGTCGGCTCCGGACGGGGAGGTGTTCCAGTTCCACATCGAGCGGATGGCCGCGGTCTCGACCGAGGTGCTGGGCCGCAGAACCTACCAGCTCATGCGGTACTGGGAAGCAGAGCCCGAGGCCGAGGCCTGGACCGCTGCCGAGCACGAGTTCGCCCGCAGGTGGCGGCATGTGGAGCACATCGTCGCTTCGTCCACCCTCGCCCGGACCGACCTGGGCCCGGGGGACAGCCGCCTCGTACCGCACCTCGATCTGGCTGAGCTCGAGCGGATCGTGGCGGAGGCGGATGGTGAGGTCGAGATCTTCGGTCCCACCACGGCGAGTGCGGCGATCCGTGCGGGCCTGGTGCAGGACTTCCGGTTCTTCGTCGTCCCCAAGGTGGTCGGCGGAGGTCTGCCGGCCCTTCCCTCTGACGCACGCCTCGAGCTGGACCTGAGGGAGCAGCGCGTCTTCGGCAATGGCACCGTCTACCTGCACTACGCGCCACGATGAGGCGGCGGGCACGTGGCCGCTCCGGCGGAACGGATCGGCGCCGGACCGTGCGTCCCGGCGGTTCCGCATGTCCCTTCCGGTGCATGCGCGAGGGGACTGCCCCGTGACCGCACTGTCCCGTGCGCGCCTCCGCCCCATGCGTCCGCGGGACCCGCACGAACCCGGCAGAGTCGCGTCGTCGCTCGAACTGTTCTTCGACCTCGTCTTCGTGGTCGCCGTCAGCATCGCAGCCGTGCAGCTTCACCATTCGCTCACCGAGGGGCATGTGCGCGAGGGGATCCTCAGCTACGGCTTCGTCTTCTTCGGCATCTGGTGGGCGTGGATGAACTTCACGTGGTTCGCCACCTCCTTCGACACGGACGACTGGCTCTACCGGGTGCTGACGGTCCTGCAGATGGGCGGCGTGCTCGTGCTGGCCTCGGGGATCCGCCCGGCCTTCGAAGAGCGTGACTACACCGTCCTCGTCCTCGCCTATGTCGTCATGCGTCTGGCTCTCGTGGCGCAGTGGCTGCGCGCATCCCGCCACGCGGGTCCGTCCCGCCGCGCCACGCACATCTACGCGGCGGGTGTGACCGTCGTCCAGGTGCTCTGGCTGCTGTCCCTGCTGCTCCCCGCGCAGCTGACCACTCCCTCGATGCTCCTGCTGGTCGTCGCGGAGCTTGCCGTGCCCGTTGTCGCCGAGAGCACCGGGAAAACGCCCTGGCATCCTCATCACATCACCGAGCGCTACGGCCTGTTCACCCTGATCCTGCTGGGCGAGAGCCTCCTCGCCTCCGCCAACGCGATCATCGAGGCCGTGCATGAGGCGGAGACGCTGGGCCCGCTCATCGCCGTGTCCGCGCTCACGCTCACCGCCACCGCGGCGCTGTGGTGGATCTACTTCTGGCCGCCCCACCACCATGCGATCAGAGGCCTCCGGGGCTCTCTGCTCTACGGCTACGGGCACTACTTCATCTTCGCCGCGGCCGGAGCGTTCTCCGCCGGGATCGAGGTGGAGATCGACCTCCTCACCGGTCACAGCTCCCTGCATCAGCCTCTTGCCTCGTTCTCCTACACCATCCCCCTGGCCGTGTTCGTGTTCGGCGTCTGGGCGCTTGCGATCCGCCCGTGTGCGGACGGATGGGTGAACGCGGCCGTCCCCCTGGGCAGTCTGCTGGTGCTCGTCGACCCGCTGCTGCCCGTGCCCTTCGCCCTCACGACCGCGATCCTCATCGCCGTCGTCGCGGTGCTCGTATGGCGTCAGCAGGAGACCGAGCAGGAGACCGCGCAGGAGGGCGAGGACGCATGACCTCTGCAGCCTCGGGACCCGATGCGATCTTCGCCGATGCGCGGCTCGCCGCGGTCTACGATGCGTTCGAAGGCGACCGAGACGATCTTGCGGCCTATGCGGCGATGGCGGAGGAATTCCGGGCCTCACACATCCTGGACATCGGCTGCGGGACGGGAGCCTTCGCGACCTCGATGGCGCGCAGAGGTCTGCGCGTCACCGCAGCGGATCCCGCTGAAGCCTCGCTCACGGTCGCGCAGGGGAAGCCCGGTGCAGCGGCAGTCCGCTGGGTGCACGGCACCGCCCAGGACGTCCTGCCTCTGCAGGCGGACCTGGCCTTCATGACGGCGAACGTGGCCCAGGTGTTCCTCACGGACGCTGAGTGGATGTCCTGTCTGCACGCGATCCGGGCGGCGCTTCGTCCCGGTGGCCGCCTCGTCTTCGAGTCCAGAGATCCGCGACGGCGCGCGTGGGAGGACTGGACGCGGGCACGGACGCATCGCTCGGTCCGCACCGCTGCGGAGGGGGAGGCGGATCGCTGGGAACAGCTGCGCTCCGTCGACGGAGAGTTCGTGACCTTCGAGACCGTGACCGTGTTCCGGCGGGACGGGGAGCGGATCGATTCGTCCTCGACCCTGCGCTTCCGCAGCCGCGAGGCGTTGGCGGAGACGGTGGAGAGGGCAGGGTTCACAGTGGAGGAGGTGCGAGACGCGCCGGACCGCCCCGGCCGGGAATTCGTCTTCGTGGCCCGACGGCCCGGCGAGAGCTCGCCGGGAGAGAGGAACGCACATGACTGAGGAGACGCGGCGCACCAGACAGGTGGAAGCGCGGCCGGAGGACGTGCAGCTCACCCGGGAAGAGGCGGAGGCGTCCTGGGACGCCGTCGACGCGTATCTCGCGGACGCGCTCGTCGACGAGGATGCTGCCCTCGCAGCGGCCCGCCTCTCGAGCAGCGCCACCACGATGCCGCACGCCGCCGTCTCGGCTGCCCAGGGCGCGTTCCTCGCCCTCCTCACGCGGCTCACCGGCGCGAGGCGGGTCCTCGAGTTCGGCACGCTCGCCGGGTACTCCGCGCTCTGGTTCGCACGGGCGGTGGGGCCCGCGGGACGCGTGGTCAGCCTGGAGCTGGAGGAGCAGAACGCCCGGGTGGCCCGCGAGAACGTCGCGCGAGCACAGGTGTCCGAGCGGGTGGAGGTGCGGGTGGGCTCGGCGGCCGAGTCAGCCGAACGCCTCATCGCGGAGGACGTGCCGCCGTTCGACCTGGTGTTCATCGACGCAGACAAGCCGAGCAACCCGCAGTACCTCGACGCCGCTCTCCGCCTGACCCGGCGCGGGGCCCTGATCGTCATCGACAACGTGGTACGGTCCGGTGCGGTGCTCGACTCCGCGAGCGACGATCTCAGGGTCCGAGGGGTCCGCGCGGTGGTGGACGCGGTCGCCGCACATCCGGCCCTCGAAGCCACCGCGCTGCAGACGGTCGGCGTCAAGGGGTGGGACGGCCTGCTCCTCGCCCTGCGGCGGTGAGCGGCCCCCACACCTATTCCGCTCCCGGCCGCCTGCGGTACTGCTTCGTCTCCGACCGGCGGCGCTTGCTCTCGATCCGCCGGCGTCGTGATCCTCTCGTGGGTCGGGTGGGTCGGCGGACCGCCGGTGGCACGAGGGCCTCACGCAACAGTTCCGCGAGCCGGGCCCGCGCGGCGGCGCGATTGCGGCGCTGCGCACGGTGCTCCTCCGCACTCACCGTCAGCACAGTGCCGGCGAGGCGACCGGACAACCGGTCCATGACCCTCGCACGCTGCTCCTCGGAGAGCGCCGTCGTCGCAGCGAGGTCGAGGCTGAGCTGCACCCGCGAGTCCGCCGTGTTGACTCCTTGCCCTCCCGGCCCGGACGCGTGTGAGAACTGCTCGACGAGCTCCCTCGACGGCACTGTGAGGCCGCGGGGAGCGCCGGGTCCGGGGAGCACACGCAGATCGTCCACAGGACGAGTGTGCCTCAGCCGGGGACGATGTGCAGGCGCGGGGCGCCGGCGGAACGATCTGACCCGGGCGCACTCCGCCCCGCAGCCGGCGTTCCCGGCCGTCAGTATGCCCTGCCCTCCTCCCGCAGCCGGGGCTCCACCCGCCGGTGCGGACGCAGTCCGGCCTTGTCCGCGTAGAAGGCGCGGATCCGATCCATGTCCGCACCGACATCGCCGCTGAGTTCGAAGGTGGGCCCCAGCCCGCTGGTCATGGTGGAGCGGTCGACGTAGCCCAGCGTGACGGGCAGCCCGGTCTCCCGCGCGATCCGGTAGAAGCCGGACTTCCAGTGCGTGTGCCCGGACCGCGTGCCGTCCGGGGTGATGACCAGACCGAAGCCGTCACCCGTGCGCACCCGGGCGACCACCTCGGCGACGGTGCGCGAAGGATCCTCCCTGTCCACGGCGATGCCCCCGAGTGCGCGCATAAGCGGACCCCTCCACCCGCGGAACAGGCTCTTCTTCCCCATCCAGCGGATGTCGATGCTCAGGCGCCACGCGATCGCGAGCATGAGAGCGAAGTCCCAGTTGGAGGTGTGCGGAGCCCCGATCAGCACGGTGGGACGCGAAGGCGCGGGCTGTGTGCTCAGGTTCCAGGGGCTGACCAGCCAGAACGCGCGGGCGAGAAGTGAGCGGAGCATGCCCTCAAGGTAGAGGACTGCGGTACCGTCTGCGCATGGTGTCCACGAAGTGCAGCGAACCCGTGCCCGAGGTGGTGATCCGCGGAGCGGACGGCCCGGCCGAGCATCCGCGGCTGGTGCAGATCTGGCGCAGCGCCGTCGATGCCACCCACGATTTCCTCTCCGCGCGGGACAGAGATGCGATCGAGGCGCGCCTCGCCTCCGCGTACTTCCCACACGTGCGACTCCACGTGGCTGAGCTCGCGGGGGAGGCGGTGGGGTTCGCCGGGACCGCGGAAGGCAGTCTCGAGATGCTGTTCGTCGACGCCGGTCATCGCGGGCAGGGCATCGGCGGCGCGCTCCTCGCGCATGTGCTCCGGACGGAGGCGGTGACACGCGTCGATGTGAATGAGCAGAACACGGAGGCGGCGGGCTTCTACGCCTACAGCGGTTTCAGAGTGGTGGGGAGGAGCGAACTCGACGGTGAGGGCCGCCCGTACCCGCTGCTGCACATGGAACTGGCTGGACTTGATCCTGACCTGCTGCTGGCGGGCCCGCGCGGCCGTCGGCTGCTGCTGGAGTTCGCGCTCGCCTCTGCGGAGCCTGAGTTCAGTTCAGCAGTGTTCCTCGCGGCTGCGGCACTCGATCCGGAGCCCGCCCACACCGTGACGATGTGCGCCTATGATGCGGCGGCCACCGGCTTCGCGGAGGGGGCTGAACCTGCCACAACCGACACCGTCGGGGCCATGCTCGCCGATGTCCGCCTCGCCGAACCCACAGCCGAGGCACTCCGGAGCGCCTTGACGTCCGCGACGGAATCCGCGCGCTACTGGCAGGAGCCGGACGGTGAGGATCTCCTCGCCGCAGCAGAGCCGGTGCGCACGCAGCTGCGTCGGGTGGCTGTGCACATCGCGGCCTCCCCGTACGCGCAGTGGCTGACCGCCTCGGTGGCCGCGAGGCGGCAGTGGTCCATTCAGTGGGAGGACGCGCCCGCCGTTCCTCCGCTGACGGATCCGAGCTCCACGCTGCGGGACGCATCCGTGCGGCTGCTCCAGGACGAGGCGGAGGCCGCGCAGGGGCGCCCCGAGGATCCCACTGCGGGTTGGAGCGGCGCGTGGTGGTCCACGCCGTCCCACTCAGTCCCTTCCACCACGGGCGAATTCGTCGACGGCACACCGGCGGGACTCTGCTTCGTCGAAGACGGGCTCGGATGGCAGAGGGCCGCGGCCCACGCGTGGGACGTCCCCTCCCATCTGCACATCCTCGAGATCGACGGGCCCGAGGTCTGGGCGGATCTCTGCCGACGCTTCCCTCTCGAGGTCACCGCCTCGATGCGGCATGACTGGTTCCGCACGACGGGCAGGAACGGCCGATGGGTGGTGCCAGACTGGGCACAGGTGGCCGAGCACTTCGACGGGGTGCACCTGACCCCTCTCACGTATCTCGCTGCGGCAGGCACGGCGATCTCGGTGGGGCCGGACACAGCCAGCGTCATCGCCGGATGGAACCCGGACCAGACCTTCTGGTTCTCTCCTGCAGTCGGCTTCAGCGGCATATCCGTGCAGTGGGAGCTCCACGACGTCGGCGAGGAAGAGGCCTGGAGGAAAGCGCCCGCCCACGCCTGACCACCAAGAGGAGCGCTTCGAGACAGCCAGGCGGGTCGCTACGAGCCGCGGGGACCGGCACGGGACACCAGCCCATCGCAGAGAGGACGACGAATGGAAACCGGCACAGCTCCCGGGACGGCGGCGGAGACCCACCTTGTCCGGCTCATCCTGGAGAAGTTCGACGCGCTCGTGGAGCTGACCGCGCAGCTCGACGACACCGCTGCGAATGCAGTGCTCCCGGTTGCCGGGAGCAATTCCGCGGTGCAGCTCCTCGTCCACTGCTGCGGCCTCCTGCGGCGCTGGTCCTCGACCGTGAACCTGGGCGTCGAGGTGCAGCGGGACCGCAGCGCGGAGTTCGAGGCGGTGATGCCGGTGGCAGAGGCCCTGGCGCTGGCAGCGCGCACGCGTCCGGCATTCCTCGCCGACATCGCCGCGACGGATCTCGCGGCACCACCGCGGGTCTCCCCGCCGGACCACGACGACTACTGGACCTCGTCCTGCGAGGGCGTCCTCCTGCACGTGCTCGAGGAGCTCAGCCAGCACCTGGGGCACGCGGAGGTCACCAGAGACCTGGTGCTGGGTGCGCGGCCCCGGGACCCGCACGGGAGCAGCCGCGAGTCCATGGACCCCCTCGCCGCCGAGCAGGGGCCCGAGGCGTACTTCGACCAGCAGCGCGCGGACTGATCCTGCCGCCGGCGGCTCAGCCCTCCGCCGCCATCCCACGCCAGGCGGTGTCGAAGGCCGCACGGCAGCGTGCGAGCGTGTCAGCCTCCCTCAGGTCCGCGCCCCGCACGACCACCTGGTAGTAGAAGACGCCGTTGATGAGGTCGATGCACGCCTCCGGGTCGAGGTCCGCGCGCAGTTCGCCGCGCTCCATCCCCAGGCGCAGCGCCTCGACCATCGGCGCGCGCCGCCGCTGCACGTGGGAGTCCCAGTAGGCCCGCTGCAGCTCGGGATTCTCGAGCACGAGCATGAGCCTCATGCGGAACCGGCGGTCGCTGTAGCCCCGGCCCCGCGTCGCCTCGGGGTCACCGAAGAGCAGCGCGAGGAAGGTCTCCCTGATGGTTCCCGAGGTGTCGGGCCGGATCGGCGCCCGCCCCCGGTCGAGGGCCGCCGCGATGAGGGCTGCGAGGCTCGGCCAGCGCCGGTAGAGAGCGGCGCGGGAGACCCCGCTCGCCGCCACCACCGCATTCACGCTGATCCGCTCACCCGCATCGATGAGTCCGATGACGGCGTCGACGATCCGTTCGTCGTGCTGGGGATCGCGCGGCCGGCCGGGCCCGGACGCCGCGCGTGTCGCTGCGGTGCACGGGGCCCGGCCGGTGCGCGTCCCGCCGCGAGCGGCGGCGGTGCTCATGCGTGCGCACGCTCCCTGAGCGTGGAGACGAGGCCGTCGGTGAGGCCCGCCGCCCGCAGCGGTGCCAGCGGGTCCGTGTGCGTGCGGGTGAGGTGGCTCAGCAGCCCCGCCATCGGTGCGGGGGAGAACTCCGCGCGCATCGCAGCCTTCGCGGCATCCTCCATGCGGATCCCCGTGCTCGCGAGCAGGGGCTCCATGACCGGGGCGATCCGCTCCCTGATCCGGGCGGAGTTGCCGCCGGTGCGGGCGTAGTCGGTGATGATCGCCTCGGGCTCCGCGCCCAGGGCCAGGAGGAGAGAGGCCGCAAGCACCCCCGTGCGGTCCTGACCTGCCGCGCAGTGGAAGGCCGTCGCACCCGGGGAGGCCGCGACGATCGCCAGCGCCTGCACGATCCGCGGTGCCGCCTGCTCGTACATGCGGATGTACATCCGTTCGAAGGAGGGCTGGTGCGTGAGGGTCTCACCGTCCTCCTGTCCTTCGTCCACGGAGGCGAGGAACGGGACGTGGTGATAGGTCACGGGCTGAGCGGCCAGGGGACCGCGGCCGGTGAGCCGCACCTCGGCGGGGGTGCGGAGGTCGATGACCGTGGTGAGGCCCTCGCTCACGAGCCCTGCAGCCGTGTCGGGGTCGACGGTCGAGAGGTCGTCCGCGCGCAGTGCGAAGCCGGGGCGCACGGGGCCTGCGGCCGCCGGGATCCCGCCGAGATCGCGGAGGTTGACGGGCGCGGTGAGCGGGATGCTCAGGGTGGGGGCGGTCATGTGATCTTCCTTCTGATGAGTGCGCTGAGCTGGTCGATGATCGTCACGAGGACGATGATGCAGAGGACCATCGCGCTGAGGTGGCCGTATTCGTAGCGGTTCATGGCGGTGGTGAGCTCGAGGCCGATCCCGCCGGCGCCCACGAGTCCCAGGATCGTGGCGCCGCGGATGTTGCCCTCGAAGAGGAGCAGCGTGTAGCTCGTGAGCATGGGCAGCGCCTGCGGCACGATCGCGTACTGGATGATCTGGCGCCTGGAGGCGCCCACAGACTCCATCGCGGTGACGGGACCGCGGTCCACCGCCTCCATCGCCTCGGCGAAGACCTTGCCGATCGAGCCGATGGAGCCGATCGTCATCGCGAGGATGCCGGCGAAGGGGCCCAGGCCCACGGCGGAGACGAACATGAGCGCGATGACGAGGTCCGGCAGCGCGCGGATGACATTCATCGTCCACCGGCACGGGTAGTACAGCCAGGTCGGGGCGATGTTGCTCGCGGCCCCGAACGCGACGACGAGTGAGAGCACCGCGCCGATGACGGTGCCGACGACGGCCATCTGCAGGGTCTCGAGGAGGAGGGAGAGGATGAGGCCGATCTTCGAGAAGTCCGGGGGGAACATCCGGCCGAGGAACTCGCCCATGTTGGCCGCGCCCTCGCCGAGCTTGAGGAAGTCGAACTGGGCGCCGTTGGCGGACCAGACGAACAGCACCACGGCCGCGACGGCGCTGATGCCCACGCGGGCGCGCGGGAGGCGGAAGGCCCGTTCCATGCGCGCGCGGTCCCGTGCGTCCAGCTGCGGGGCCGAGGTGCGGGTGCGGGAGACGGTGGTCGCGGCGGTCACTCTGCTTCCTCCTCCGTGTCGTAGACGGGTGACAGGCTCTCCGCATCGAGGTCGGAGGCCTTTCCGGAGACGACGACCTCGCCGTGGCGCAGGCCGATGATCCGGTCCGTGTGTTCGAGCGCCAGCGGGAGTACGTGCAGGCTCACGAGGACGGGGATCTGCTCCTCGCGGGCGATGGAGCGGAGCAGTCCGAGGACGGTGTGGCTCATCCGGGGATCGAGCGAGGCCACGGGCTCGTCGGCGAGGATGAGCCGCGGATCCTGCATGAGCGCGCGGGCGATCGCCACCCGCTGCTGCTGCCCGCCGGACAGTGAGCGGGCCTCGGCCCCGGCCTTGTGGGCGATGCCCACGCGGTCGAGGAGCTCGAGGGCGCGGGCACGGTCCGCGCTGCGGAAGGTGCCCAGCAGATTCGCGGTGCCGGCGCGGTGCAGCGAGCCCGTGAGCACGTTCGTGAGCACGCTGAGGCGGCCCACCAGGTTGAACTGCTGGAACACCTGGCCCACCTGGGCGCGGAGGGCGCGCATCCGGCGCTGCGGCAGACCGGCGACGTCGAAGCCGGCCACCTCAGCGGTGCCGCCGGTGATCAGGGCGAAGCCGGTGAGCGCCTTCATGAGGGTCGACTTGCCGGAGCCGCTGGAGCCCAGCAGCGCCACCGTCTCCCCGCGGAACAGGTCGAGGTCGACGCCGTCGAGCACGAGCGGCTCGTCCGCGGAGTAGCGGACCTGCAGACCGCGCACACGGGCGAGGGCGGTGCCGGTCGCGGAGGAGGACGACACCGCAGCAGAAGTCGGGGCCCGCGCGGCCACGACGGTCGGTGCAGTCGCGGGGGAGACCCCGTCGCGGGGCATGGGAGCGAGAGCGGGAGCGGCCATGGTTCCTCCTCAGTCCAGGTCCGAGATGTCGACGTCCGCGACGGAGGCGATGTCGACGAAGGGGGTGAAGACGTCGTCCGCGGGTTCGACCATGGGCCCGACGCCCTCCGGGATCGCCTCCATGTAGACGCCGAGCGTCTCGCGGTTGGCGTCCGAGTACACCCGCGGAAGCGCGTCGAGGAGCGCTGCGCGCTTCTCCTCGCTCATGTGCTGGCTGCCGAGGACGGAGACGGAGACCGGCATGGAGATGCTCTCGCCGATCGAGCGGGTCTCACCCTCCTCGAACGGGAACATGGGGTCGTCCTGTCCGGCCATGGCGGTGAAGATCGTCGAGGTGCACGCGACATCGGCCTGGCCCTCCCGGAGTGCGACGAAGCTGCGGTCGTGACCGCCGGAGAACAGCTCCTCGAAATCGCCTTCGTCCGCACGCAGGCCCACCTGGTCGAGCATGTGGGTGGGCATGAAGTAGCCCGAGCTCGAGGCGGGATCGGCGAACGCGACGGTGGTCTCGGGCGTGATGTCCTCGAGGCTCGTGAGCGGCGAGTCGTCGAGGACGATGCAGCTGGACACCGGCTCCTCGGTGCCGGGCCAGGCGACGAGCGAATCGACCTCGCCCGTGCTGACGGCCAGCGCGGAGGGGAAGCCGCTCATGAGGCCGATGTCCTCGTGGCCGGCGCGGACGGCCTCGATGACGGCGGAGTAGTTGGGCACATCGGTGATCTCGACGGTCATCCCGGACTCCTCCTCGATGAGCGCCTTGAGCTCCTCGACGGGGGTGGCTACGGAGGGATCGTCGGTCACGGGCATGGTGGCGAAGCGGATGACGTCGTCGTCCGAGGCGGTGCCGCCGGAGGCGGAGGCGCATCCGGAGGCGAGGACGGCGACGGCGGAGGACAGTGCGCAGGCGGTGAGCACGGCACGGGTTCGCATGGTGGCGGAGGCCTTTCGTTCAGCGGTGTCATCGAAGGTGACGGCACCATGGAAGGCCGCCGAGGTGTCCGCGAATTACGAGAACGCCGGTCTCGAAGAGGAAGGGAGGGTGAACGATCGGTGAGGACTGTGGCGCTCGCCACTCGGAGCGGGTGCTGCCCTGTGCCGCGGGCGCAGACCGCCGCTGCCGCGCGCGGCTGTCTCCTCAGGCAGCGGAGGCCGGGGCGAGGGGCCTGGCGCTGTGCACTCCTGCCGCGCATACTGAGGAGGAGCGGACGCCGGGCGTCGAAGGAGAGCAGCGTGGCCGACAGATGAAGGGCCCCAAGTCCTACTTCCCCTCCATCGAGGAGAAGTACGGCAGGCCGATCGACGAATGGATCGACGTCCTCCGTCCCCACGCGGGGCTCAAGCACATGGAGCAGGTCGAGGTCCTCAAGGACATGGGCATGGGACACGGGCACGCGAATGCGCTCGTCCACGTGTTCCGGACCGAGCACTCCGGGGCCTAGCCGCGGCCCGGCTCCGCCGCCGTCACAGACCACTGAGGCCTCGGAACCGAGGTCGCCGGCGGCACCGCGCCTGCTCCCGGGGTCGAACCGCGCGGGAATCTGTCCTAGGCTCGTTCCGCCCTGCCGTCGTCCCCTCGGCGCAGGGCGACGGTGAGCAGGACCTCCTGTTCCCTCCCCGAACCATGAGGTGTGAAGAACGTGCCCGAGAGCCCCGCCACCGCCCAGGACGAGCCACCGGAACAGGATGCGCCACCGGGGCAGCCCGAGGCGGAGGTGACCTTCAGCGAGAGCGGGGGCGCGGGTCTGCGCCGTCGCCTCACCTCGCGCCACCTCAGCATGATCGCGATCGGCGGGGCCATCGGCACCGGTCTGTTCCTGGGATCCGGAGGCACCATCTCCCAGGCCGGCCCCGGCGGGGCGCTCCTCGCCTACGCAGTGGTCGGCATGATGGTCCTCTTCGTCATGCAGTCGCTGGGCGAGCTGTCCACGCACCTGCCGGTCGCCGGCTCGTTCCACACCTACGCCGCGCGCTACGTGAGCCCGTCCTTCGGATTCGCGATGGGCTGGAACTACTGGTTCAACTGGGCGATCACGCTCGCCGCGGAACTCGTGGCCGCCGGCGTCATCATGTCCTTCTGGTTCCCGGACGTGCCGGCCTGGATCTGGGCCGCGGTGTTCCTCGCCCTGCTCACCGGCCTCAACTGGCTCTCCGCCCGGGCCTTCGGCGAAGGCGAGTTCTGGCTCGCGCTCATCAAGGTCGTCACAGTCCTCGTCTTCCTGGTCCTGGGCGTCCTCATGATCCTGGGCGTGCTGGGCGGTCCCTCACCCGGCTTCTCCAACTGGACGCACGGCGACGGGCCCTTCGTGGGCGGCTGGGTCTCCGTCGTCAGCGTCTTCATGATCGCGGGCTTCTCCTTCCAGGGCACGGAACTGGTGGGCGTGGCCGCAGGGGAGTCCGCGAACCCGCGGCGGGACATGCCGCGGGCCATCCGCTCCGTGTTCTGGCGGATCATGCTCTTCTACATCGGCGCCATCGCCGTGATCGGCTTCCTGCTGCCGTACACGGACCCCTCGCTGCTGGCGGCGGCGAACAGCGAGGACATCACCGCCTCGCCGTTCACCCTCGTGTTCGAGCGCGCCGGCATCGCGCTGGCCGCCGGGGTGATGAACGCCGTCATCCTCACCGCCATCCTCTCCGCAGGGAACTCGGGCCTCTACGCCTCCACGCGCATGCTCTACGCGATGGCGAAGGAAGGCGTGGCGCCCCGGCTCTTCGCCCGGCTCAACGAACGGGGCGTGCCGGTGATGGCACTGCTCGCCACTGCGGCCATCGGGCTGTTCGGCTTCCTCACGGAGGTGATGGGCGACGGCGCGGCCTACACCTGGCTCATCAACGTCTCCGGCCTCTCCGGCTTCATCGTGTGGGTGGGCATCGCCTGGTCGCACTTCAGATTCCGCCGCGCGTGGATCCGGCAGGGAAGGAACGTGAGCGAGCTGCCCTACGTCGCCCCGCTGTTCCCGCTGGGGCCTCTGCTCGCGATCGTGCTGCTCCTGGTCGTCATCATCGGCCAGAACACGCAGGCGGTCGTCAACGGCCAGGTGCTCGAGGTGGTCTCCGCCTACATCGGCCTGCCGGTGTTCCTGGCCGTCTGGGGCGTGCACCGCGCGGTCACCGGCCGCGCGTCCCGTCAGGTGCCGCTGGAGGCGGTGGACCTCTCCGGGGCCGAGGCCTCGCCGGACTGAGCACCGGCGCCTCCGTGCTGTACCGTACCCTCAGCACACGTCTGTGATTCACGTCTCCTTGCATCCCGGTGCAGCCCCTGCGTCGCGGCTCCTGCGGTGGGGTGCATGCGGTGCCGCTCATCCGAGGAGCGGAAGGCTGTGGCGCGGGCGCGGAGTGCGACGATGAGGACGAGGACAGCAGGGAGCATCCATGGCATCGGTGACACTGCGGGACTTCCGCACGGACGATCTCGGCAGGATGGTGAACCTGTGGGAGGAGACGCGCACAGCGGGCGTCGAGCCCGTCTACGGACTGGCGGAGGTGCTGGCCTCCTGCCAGACCGATGAGGTCGTCGTCGCGGCCGTCGAGGGGGAGGACCGGCTCATCGGTGCCGCGGTCGGTCGTGCCGCACACGAACAGGGGTGGGTGGTGTTCCTCGGAATCGTGCCGGAGCACCGCACGGAGGAGCTGGGAGGGCGTCTGCTGACGGCCCTCGAACGCCGGCTGGCGGGCGCAGGCATCGGCACGATGTCCGCCCTCGTCGACAGCCAGGTGCCGGACGGCCTCGACCTCTTCCTCGGCAACGGCTTCGGTCTCCAGCACGAACTGCGCTACGTCGAACGGCGCATTCCCGTCCAGGGGCGCGATCTCACCCTGCTGCGTGAGCTGGGCGGGCGGATCCTGCCGCCGGACCACTGGGACGCGGTGGGCGGCATGGAGCAGGAGAAGGCACTCATCGAGCGGCGGCTCGTCATGCCGCTGGCGCAGCCGGCGCTCGCGGAGCGCTATGGAGTGGTCCCGCCGCGTTCGGCCATCCTGTTCGGCCCGCCGGGCACCGGGAAGACGACGTTCGCCAAGGCGGTCGCCTCACGGCTGGGATGGCCGTTCGTCGAGGTGTTCCCCTCGCGCCTGGGAGGCGACCCGGCCGGGATCGCCGCGGCGCTGCGCGAGACGTTCGCCCGCATCGCGGAGCTGGAGCGCGCCGTGGTGTTCATCGACGAGGTGGAGGAGATCGCCTCCCACCGGCGAGGCGATCCGCCCTCGCCCCTGCAGGGAGTGACGAACGAGCTGCTCAAGATCATCCCCGACCTCCGGGAGCAGTCCGGCAGGCTCCTCATCTGTGCGACCAACTTCATCCGCTCCCTCGACTCCGCGCTGCTGCGTCACGGCCGCTTCGACTACGTGCTGCCGATCGGTCTGCCCGATGCCGCGGCGCGCAGGGCCATCTGGGAGCGGTACATCCCGCGGGAGGCGGAGGTGGAGGTCGCCGAACTCGTCGCCGTCAGCGACGGCCTCACGCCGGCCGACATCGAGCATGCGGCCCGCCGGGCGGCGCAGAGCGCGCTGGAGAGGGCGGTGGAGCACGGGGAGGAGGCGCAGCCCGGGCCCACGACCGGAGACTACCTCGCGGCGCTGCAGACCATCAGGCCGACGGTGAGCAGGGAGGTGGTCGCGGAGTTCCTCGAGGACATCGAGGTGCTCGGCCGCACGTGAGGCAGGATCCCACGGAGGCACCGCGTGACGGTTCCCTCGGAACGGCGTGCACGGCCGGCGCGAAGGCCCGGCTGCGGCAGGGCTTCCTGTGACAGGCCCGCATCCGCTGTGGCCGTCCTGCCACACGGAAAGTGCAGGGACACCTGTTTCCGACTTTAGACTGTTTCGTATCCGTAGAGGCAACGACAGTTGAGGAATCATCATGAGCAGGAAGCTCGCACTGCGCCCCACACTCGCCACCGCCGCTGTTCTGGGCGTCTCCCTCGTCCTCGCCGGGTGCTCCGGCGGCGACGCGGAGGCGGACGACGCGCCGGCCCAGGAGGAGGCTCCGGCCGAGGAGGCGCAGGAGGACGCCGCCGAGGCCGCACCGGCTGCAGAGGAGGACGCACCCGCCGCTGAGGGCGGCGTGCCCAGCTGGGCCAAGGAGCCCACCGAGGGCGGTGACCAGATCGCGACGGTGGAGGCCGGCGACGTGACCGTTGACGTCTTCCAGATGGGCACCGCCCCGGCGCCCAAGGACGGCAACTGGGTGGACCCGGACACGGACGAGCCGCTCATCGCAGAGGGTGACGACCTCGTCTTCGTCAACTACGTCATCACGAACAACGGCGATCCGATCGATCTGGGCTCCAGCCTCGTGAGCGTCACGGCGGAGTACGACGACTGGGAGTACATGCAGGGCATGGGCGGCATCACGGACAGCGCGCTGTCCGAGGAGATGGGCGTGCAGTCCAGCGGAGTGGGCGAGACGGCGGATCCGACCGTCTACACCTTCGGCACCGGGGAGCACTTCAGCTACGGCGAGAACTTCCACTACCAGCCCGGCTCCGGCATCAGCTTCGAGGTGACGATCACCCCGGTGGACGCCGAGGGAGAGCTCCTCCACGACGAGAAGATCGAGGGCGAGGGGACCGGCACCATCGAGTGACCCTCGCCTGAGCCTGAGCCCGTGGTCGGACCGGGCCGCAGGCGCAGCGGGAACCGCGGACGCAGCCGGTGTGCTGAGCGGGCCGGCCCGGGGCGCGAGGAGAGGAGGGTGTGCACCCGCGGGTGCACACCCTCCTCTCATGCCCGGTCAGCCGTGACGTCTGCGGGATACGCCGTGCGCAGCAGGTTCCCCGTGTATCTGGCGATCTCCCGCGGGCCGGAGACGGGGGCCACGGCCTCGACGCCCGGGTTGTAGTTGGTGTTCGTGTTCACGTCATAGGTGAGCACGCGTCCGTCCGCCGTCTCGATGAACTCGATGCCCGCGATCTCTATCCCGGCACTCGCCAGGAAGCGTTCGTACTGGGCGATGACCGGCAGCTCTCCCGCATCCTCCCGCAGGCTGAACAGCGGGCGCTGACCGGGGAGCGCGCAGGCGTCGGCCGGGCACAGCTCGAAGCTGCCGGAGGACACGTCCACGCGCACGGCGTAGAGGAACCGGCCGCCGACGAACTCCGCCCGTGTGATGAACCCGTCCGCCGGCCGCGCGTACTCCTGGAGCAGTGAGATTCCGTCGTTCGGCTCCTCGAACTCCTCCGAGGCCGCCCATGCGGCGAAGGATGCGTGGTCGTCGAAGCGCTGCACGCTCAGCCCCTTGCCTCCCTGGTTGTGCTTGTACACGAACGGGGCGGCGAATTCGCCGGAGCGCTCCACGAGGCCCGCTCGCCCGAACACCGCCGCCGTCTGCGGCACCGCGATGCCGCTGCGCGCGAGCGCCTGATGCTGGGCGGCCTTCGAGACCTCCAGTTCGAGGACCGCCGAGCCGTTCACGACGGTCCGGCCGTGCGCCTCCAGCCAGCGCAGCACCGCGCGGCCGTACTCCTTGGCGTGGTCGTGTCCGCGTGACGGCGAGGAGGCCGACAGCCGGGACCAGAAGACCCCCTCGGGCGGTGTCGTGCCGAGGTCGAGGGCGCCGCCCGTCAGCTCCCACTCCTCGAACGGGACCCCCTCGGCCGCGAACGCCTCCCGGAACGGCGGGAGCCATTCGGGATTGTCGTGGATGATGTGGACTGCGGTCACGGCGGGCCTCCTCCTGGCGGATCTGCCCGGCCCACTCTATGCCTCCGCACCCTCGCGTGCGCCGGCACCGTCATCGTGCGCAGTGCCCTCGGCCAGCGCCGCGAGCCGCGCCGCCATGCTGCGAGCGGCCTCGCGCAGCTCCGCCGGCTCCAGGACGACGATCTCCCAGCCGAGCATCGCGAGGTGGCAGGCGATCCACTCCAGGCCGTCGCCGGAGACCGTGAGCAGGCTCCAGCCCCTCTCCGCGTCCGGCGCCACACTGCCCACCTGCGGCGGCACCCGTGCGGCGAGCTCCTCGGGCGAGGTGCGGACCCGCACCCGGGCCGTGCGACTGTACGGCGCCTCGGTGACGGAGCTGCAGACGTACTCGACCGGATCCGGATGCTCCCTGCGGCGGAAACGCTGCCCGGTGGGCTCGAGGCCGCGCACGCGGTCCAGCCGGAAGGTGCGCCAGTCGTCCCGGTCGAGGTCCCACGCCATGAGGTACCAGCGCGGTCCGGTGGTGACCATGTGGACGGGTTCGACGGTGCGCGTGCTCTCCGTCCCCGTCCCGGAGACATAGGAGAAGCGCACGCGCTCGCCGTCGCGGCAGGCACGGGCGAGGGTGAGGAGGACGTCTGGGCTCACCTCTGCGACCGGTCGGTGCAGGGGATCCGTGGCCGCGTGCACCGCCCGCACTTCTGCGCGGAGACGCGGCGGCATGACCTGGTCGAGTGTGGCGAGCGCGCGCAGCGCGGCCTCGCCCGCGCCGGCGACGGCGTGGGTGGAGGAGAGGCGGAGGGACAGTGCTGCGGCCACCGCCTCGTCGTCGTCCAGCAGGAGCGGCGGCATCCGGGCGCCCCGCCCCAGCCGGTAGCCGCCGCTCGCGCCCGCGGCGGAGACGACCGGATAGCCCAGCGAGCGCAGGCGGGCGACGTCGCGGCGCACGGAACGGGTGGTGACGCCGAGTTCAGCCGCGAGCTCCTGGGCGAACCAGGAGTGCCGCTGCTGGAGGAGCGAGAGCAGGCGCAGCACCCGTGCGGCGGTGTCCTCCGTGCTCATGCGTGCTCCTTTCGCAGGCTCTTCTCCCGGTGGACGCACCTCACGAGTGCCCCACCGGCGGCGGATGAGCCCTTCCGCTCAGCCTCCCATACTCTGCGGACCGGATCTGTCCGCAGCAGGGGGAAGACTGGAGGGACGCGGGACGTCCGCGACCGGTGGTGCGGAACCGCCGGCGGAGAGAGGAGTCCGGTATGCCGGAGAGAGACGACGTGCTCGGTGCAGCGGGAGGGCCCGGCCAGGCGGCGGAGAACGGGGACGGAGGACGGCCTGCGGGCGGTTGGGCCGCGCAGCTCGTGGACCAGCTCGACTGGCACTGGCGCAACCAGCTGCGTGCACGCCTGGAGGGGCTCACGGACGAGGAGCTCTTCTGGGAGCCCGTGCCGGACTGCTGGACCGTGCGCCCGCGGGGGACCGGGACGGCGCCGCTGCAGGGCGGCTCCGGGGCGATGACGATCGACTTCGCCTTCCCCGAGCCGCAGCCCGCCCCGTTCACGACCATCGCCTGGCGGCTGGGCCATGTGCTCGTGGGCGTGCTGGGCGCGCGCACGGCCGCGCACTTCGGCGGTGAGCCGCGGGACTACTTCACCTACGAGTACGCGGAGAACGCCGCGCAGGCGCTGGCGCAGCTGGACGCGGAGTACGCGGCCTGGATCGCGGGCGTCTCCGCCCTCACGGAGGAGGACCTCGCGCAGCCGTGCGGGGAGGCGGAGGGGCAGTTCGGCCATCTGCCCATGTCCGCCCTCGTCCTGCACATCAACCGCGAGTTCATCCACCACCTCGCGGAGATCTGTCTTCTCCGCGACCTCTACGTCCACAGCCATGCAGTCGATGCACATGCAGGGGAGAGGCCATGACCGGCACAGCCGCGCGCACCGTCCAGATCACCGTCGACGCTCGCGATCCCCGCGCCCTCGCGCTCTTCTGGTGCGAGGCGCTCGGATACGCCGTGCCGCTGCCGTTCGGTGAGCAGACAGCGCCTCCGGGAGGGGAGGAAGAGGCCGCGAAGCAGGGGGATCCCTTCCGTGTCTGGGAGGTCTTCCTCGCGGGCGCCGGAGTGCCGTCCGGACAGTGGAACGCGAGAGCCGCAGCCGAGGATCCGGCGGGCCTCGAGCCCCGCCTGTTCTTCCAGCGCGTTCCGGAGGGCAAGTCGGTGAAGAACCGCGTGCATCTCGACGTGCGCGCGGCACCGGGGCTCGTGGGCGAGGAGCGGATGGCGGCCCTCGAGGCCGAATGCGCGCGCCTCGTCGCCGCGGGCGCCGCCAGGCTCGAACGGGTGGACCCCGCTCCGCCGCTGGAGGCGGGCTTCATCGTCATGGCCGATCCCGAGGGCAACGAGTTCTGCCTCGACTGAGCTCCGGCCGCGCTGGGTCCCGGTTGACTGAGTCTGGGCTGCGCAGGGTCTCGGCTGCGCAGGGTCTCGGACCGCACCGCGTCGGGACCCTGTCGCTCGGCACGCGGCCTCCGGAAGCGCACAACGCCTCCGGAGGCCGCGTGGGTGAGGGCCGGGTTCAGGCCGGACTCAGCACCTCCCGCTCCAGCCGGGCGTAGCTGTCCTCCATGCCGTTCGTCATCCCGGTGGCGAGGATCGCGTCCCGCACCTCCTGGCTGGGGTAGGTGATGAGCAGCGAGAGGAGGGTGCCGCCGGAGACCGGCGTCAGCGTCATCTCGTTGACGACCGAGGTCCACTGCTCGTCATTGACTCCGTCGGCCACCTGATCCCCGCCCACCATGCGCTCGGTGGTGACCTCGCGGTGCGGCGGCTGGGACTCCAGCACCTCACCGGTGAAGCCGAACCGGTTCTCCCCGTCATCCGACTCCCACTCGAAGCGGTACGTGCCGCCGACCTCGGCGGGCGGCTCGCACACCGGCATGGTCCAGCCGTCCGGGCCCAGCTGCCAGCGCTGGAGCAGCGCCGCCTCGTGGTGGGCGCGCCAGACCTGCTCCACGTCCCCGCGGATCACACGGGACACCCGCACCCTGGTGTCGCTGAGCAGCTGGGCCTCCGTCGCGCGTCCTGCGGCGAACGACTCGAGATCCGCGAGCACCGTGTCGATCTGGCCCATGGCGGCCTTGGTGCCCTCGAGCATGCCCATCTCCAGGAGCTGCGAGAGCTCCTCCTCGGAGTTGAAATGGGTGGTGGTGGTCAGGCGCGAACCGTCCGCGGTCTCCTCGAAGGAGAAGACCATCCGCATGGAGGGCAGTTCGGTGTTGGGATTGCCCTCGGCATCGGCGAAGCCGTCGCGGACCTCGAACGAGTGCGGTGCGTCCACGGCGACGAACTCCCAGTAGCCGCCGGGCGTGTCGCCGTCGGGTCCCGTCATGTAGTAGTGGGAGTGTCCGCCCGCCACCATGTCGTGGCGGGTGAAAGTCGCCGGATACTCCGGTGGCCCCCAGAACCGCTCGATCTTCCGGGGATCCGCGTAGGCGTCCCACAGCTGGGCCAGCGGCACGGGGAACTCCGCGACGATCGTGAGCGTGAGGTCCTCGGTGCGGGTGTCGATCTGCGTGATGGGCATGGTCCTGCCCCTTCTCCCGGAGGCTCCGGGTCCGTTCTCGGATGCGCCGCCCGGGAATGGGCGGAGCAGTGTGCTCAGCGCGGGAAGCCCTGCGGGCGGGTGGGGCGCCCCTGGCGGTCGGATGGGGTCTCGTCCTCGTCGACGGTGGTCCCCTCCTCCTCGAACAGCGAGTCGAGCCTGCTGATCCTCCCTCGCCAGATGCGCGCGTACTCGTCGAGCATGCGCTGCACGAGCGAGAGGGTCTCCGGGCTTCCGCTCACCACCCTCTCCCTGCCGTTCCGGGTCTTCCTCACGAGTCCTGCCTCCTCCAGGACCCTCACGTGCTTCTGCACGGCTGCGAAGGACATCTCGTAGTCACCGGCGAGCGCGGAGACGTTCGCCGGTGCCGCGAGCGTGCGGCGCACGATGTCGCGGCGGGTCGCATCGGCCAGTGCCCGGAAGATCCGGTTGACCTCGTCGTCCGTGAGCATCGGGTGCTCCGCCTCTTGTGCAACCATGTGGTTGTACATTACGACCGTGAGAGCGCGAGGTCAAGGGTTCCCCGGGAGGTTCTCAGGTGTGCTGTGGAGTCCCCACGCACCCTGCGGGGGCCACGCCTGCCGCGCCCCGCGCGTCCACACCTGCCTCACCTCCGCGTGCGGGTGCTCAGCTCCCGCGCGAGGCCGCGTGCGCCTCCCCGCATCACCGTGCGGTGCGAGAGTCCGGAGAGCGGTCGCAGCAGCCGGAGCAGGGGCCGTGCGGTGACGACGCACCAGACGATGTCGACGCGAGTGATCCCTCCGGCCTCGTGCGCGAGCCACAGACCGTGTCCGCGGAGGTCCCCGCGGACGGCGACGCGTGCCCGCCGGGGAGGTGCGGCCTCGACGATCCGGAGCGAGAGGCGCAGAGCTCCGGCGGGCGGTCCCGGGAGGAGCGGGCTGCGCACCGTGAGATCCACGCGGGCGCCGCTGCCGTCGCCTGTGCCCGAGGCCGGCGCGACAGTCCGCTCCATACCCGGCCACCAGCGGGGCCAGGCGGCGGGATCCGCGAAGGCGTCCCAGACTGCTTGCGCCGGAGCGTCCAGGAGCCAGCGGGACTCGAAGTGGAAGGGCGCGGACTCGCCGGGCCGCGGCTCCGGGTGCTGGTGCAGCATCTGTGCAGTGTAGAGCCCTGTTGCGCAGAGCGCTGTCCGTTTCTGAGTCATACCGGTGAATCGCCGGTGAGCTGGACCACAGCTCAGGCGAGCGGCGCATCATTGGTGCAGTCGCGCGGCCTGCGCGGCAGGAAGGCTCCATCGCGGGCCCCGCCGGAGGGGCCTGCCGGAATCCTGCTCCACGGAAGGACACGCCATGTCTGAGACCCTCGCCCCGTACATCGCCCTGCCCGGAACCGCAGGGGACGCCTTCGTGCACTGGCGGGAGGTGCTGGGCGGCGAGCTCGACATGCTCCGCTACGGCGACGGCCCGCCGATGGAGGGCATGCCGTTCACCCCGGACCCCCAGGCCGTCGCGCACGCCGTGCTCACCACCCCGGCCGGGCAGATCGCCGGTGGCGACGCCATGGGCCAGGACGAGGAGTACCCCGTGCGGGGCACTGCGTACTCGCTGCTCTACACGGCGGACTCGCCGGAGCGCGCCCGGGCGATCATCGAGGCCTTCGTCGCCGGGGGAGGTGAGGTGAACCTGCCGTTCGACCGTGCCCCCTGGGGCGACTGGTACGGCCAGGTCTTCGACCGGTTCGGAGTGATGTGGTCCCTGTCCGTGCCTGCGTGAGGCAGTGACACCAGGCGCACCGACGGAAGAGCAGGAGGAGACATGAGCGCACAGCCGGATTCCGCAGAGGATCTGATCGAACAGCTGCAGCAGTCCACGCACAAGAAGCGGGGGAGGAGGCGCATAGGGCTGGACAAGGCCGTGTTCGGCACCGCCGGGGTGCTGGCGGTCGCGTTCGTGGTCTGGGGCTTCGCCTCCCCGAGCAACCTCGGCGAGGTCGCGCAGACGCTGCTCGACGGGACCATGAACCGGTTCGGCTGGCTCTTCGTCGTGGCCTCGGCGGTCTTCACGGTCTTCGTGATCGTGGTGGCGATGAGCAGGTTCGGCAGGATCCCGCTGGGCAAGGACGATGAGCGGCCCCAGTACCGGACCTCCTCGTGGATCGCGATGATGTTCGCCACGGGGATGGGGATCGGCCTGGTGTTCTACGGGGTGGGCGAACCCCTCTTCTTCTACATGTCCCCGCCGCCGTCGACCGTCGAGGGCTCCACGGCGGAGGCGATGGGGACGGCGATGGGCCAGACGCTCTTCCACTGGACGCTCTTCCCCTGGGCCATGTACGCCATCGTGGGCCTGGGCGTGGCCTACGGCTCGTTCCGGCTGGGCCGCTCGCAGCTCTTCTCCTCGATGTTCACCCCGATCTTCGGCGAGAGGGTCGTCAACGGCACCGGCGGGCGGGTCATCAACATCCTCGCGATCCTCGCGACGCTGTTCGGGTCCGCCTGCTCCCTGGGACTGGGGGCCATCCAGATCGGCGGCGGCATCCAGTCCGCCGGCATCATGTCGTCCGTCTCGTCTCCCGTGCTCGTGATCATCATCGCGGTGCTGACCGCGGCGTTCGTCGCCTCCGCGGTCTCCGGGATCGAGCGCGGCATCCAGTGGCTGTCGAACATCAACATGGTCCTGGCGGTGGTGCTGGCGCTCATCGTGTTCATCGGCGGACCCACCCTCTTCATCCTCAACGTCATCCCGTCCTCGGTGGGCGCATTCGTGGAGGCGCTGCCGCAGATGGCATCCCGCACCACGGCGCTGGGCGACGAGTCCGTGGCGACGTGGCTGTCGACCTGGACCATCTTCTACTGGGCCTGGTGGGTCTCCTGGTCCCCGTTCGTGGGCCTGTTCATCGCCCGCATCTCCCGCGGCCGGACCATCCGCCAGTTCGTCGCGGGCGTGCTGTTCGTCCCCTCGGCCATCTCCCTCCTCTGGTTCGCGATCTTCGGCGGGGGTGCCATCGGCATCCAGGAGCGGGCGGAACGGGGTGAGGGGAACGTCGAGGCGCTCGCCTCGATGGTCGACGGCGCGCCGGACATCAACTTCGACCTCATCCTCTTCGAACTGCTCGATGCCCTCCCCGTCCCGGGCCCCGTCGCGATCGTGCTCATGGTCGTCACGGTCCTCCTCATCGCGATCTTCTTCGTCACGGGGGCGGACTCCGCATCCATCGTCATGGGCTCGCTCGCGGAGAACGGCGCCGAGGAGCCCACCCGGCGGTCCGTGATCTTCTGGGGAGTCGCCACGGGTGCCGTCGCCGCCGTCATGCTGCTGGCCGGCGGTGAGGACCCGGCGGAGGCGCTCAACGGCCTGAAGAACATCACGATCGTCTCCGCGCTGCCGTTCGTGCTGGTGATGCTGCTGCTGTGCGTGGCGCTGTGGCGGGACCTGCGGACGGATCCGCTGGTGCTGCAGGGCCGGCTCGCCTCGAAGCTGCTCGAGGACTCGGTGATGCAGGCCGTGGACACGCACGACGGGCCGTTCACGCTCTCCACGCACCAGCTGCCGGTCGTGGACACGGAGGAGGAGCGGTCCGAGGCGGGCGGTGCGGACGGATCGGACGGTGCGGATGGTGCGGACGGCCTCGGCGACGAGGACGCTCCGGGAGACCATGGCTCTCCGGGTGCCCAGGACGCTCCTGCGGGCCGGGACGCCCCGGAGGACGACCCCGCCGCGGCCCCCGCGGAGGCCGCTCGTGACGAGGCGGCGGAGGGAGGTGGCGCGCCCGCTTCGCGCTGAGGGCCGAAGCAGGGAAGAATCCTGTCCATGCGCACCCGTCTGCGGCCCACCCGCGAACAGTACGTCTCCCTGCTCGTCGCCCTGTGCGTGCTCGTCTTCGCACTGCCCGTCGTCATCGCACTGTGGCCGAGCCAGCAGCCCACGGGGCTGCCCAACGGCACCACCGTGGCCTACGAGCGCGCGGAGCTCACGGACGTGGAGCTGGGCGACTGCGCCCAGTGGGTGGACTCGGACTCCTTCTGCGGACAGGCGGTGGCCCATCTGGAGGACGGGTCCGCGCACCAGATCGGCATCACCAAGGACGGAGCCTCCGCGGACCTGGGCGACGGGGACGCGGTGGTGGTCTCCGTCTCCACGACGGCGGACGGCGAGGCGACCATCTACTCCTTCCACTCCGTGGAGCGGGGCACGGGGATGCTCGTCATCGCCGCCGTCGTCCTCGTCCTCGTCGCCCTCAGCGTAGGCGGCAAGGGCCTGCGGGCCTTCGCCTCCCTCGTGGTCTCCGCCCTCTTCATCTGGATGTTCCTCGTCACCGGCATCCACCTGGGCGGGAACCCGCTCGCCTATGCCGGCCTCACCTCCGTGCTCGTCCTCACTGTCGTCCTGCACTTCACCCACGGCTTCAGCGCCAAGACGCTCGCGGCCTGGGTGGGCACGGTGTGCGGAGTGGGGTCCGCGCTGCTGGCGGGCTGGGTGATGTCCACGGTGCTGCGGCTGACCGGCCTCGACGAGACGACCTCGGCGGCGGTGTTCGCGGCCTACGACATCGACGTGCGGGTGCTGGCGCTGGGCGCCCTCCTCATCGCCCTCATCGGCATCCTCAACGACATCACGGTGGCGCAGGCCTCGACGGTCTTCTCGCTCATGGACGTGGAGAGCGGAGGAGGCCACGCGCACGGTCATGCGCACGAAGGCGGCGCCGCAGGGCAGGCCGCGGCGGCCGACGGCGCCGTTGCCGGGCTCCGTCCCCGAGGCCGCGCCCGGCGGGCGCGAGGCAGCAGGTTCTCCCGCCGCGGCGCGGGCGAGCGCTCGCTCATGGGACGGGCGATGGAGGTGGGCCGCGACCACGCGGCCTCGGCGATCTACACCGTGAGCTTCTCCGTGGTGGGCGGGAGCCTCGCGGCCTTCGTGGTGGCCCGCTCCTACGACATGCCCATCTGGGCGCTGCTCCAGTCCGAGACCGTCGCGAACACCGTCGTCCAGCTGCTCGCGGGGATCTTCGGCCTGGTCGTGACGATGCCGGCGACCACTTTCTTCGCCATCGTCTTCGCCCGGAAGCTGTGCCTGCCGCGTGAGGGCGCGGGCGGCGGGGCCGCGGGAGGTGCGTGAGCCGGCGGCGGTGACGCCGGATGACGCCGTGCGGCGCGGTGTGACGGTGCTCTCCTCGAGCAGGTGCACGCGCCCCTAGCCTCGACGGGTCACGCGCCCCTGCGCACGCAGGATCCGGCGCGGCTGCGAGAGGAGACGGCGTGAGCAGGCAGATCAGGTTCAACGCGTTCGAGATGAACTGCGTGGCCCACCAGTCCCCGGGGCTCTGGCGCAGGCCGGGCGACGAGGCCTGGAAGTACAAGGACATGGACTACTGGCAGAACATCGCGCGGATCGCCGAGCGCGGCGTCTTCGACTCCGTCTTCATCGCGGACGTGCTGGGGACCTATGACGTGTTCGGCGGGAACGACCTCGCCGCGATCCGGCAGGGGGCGCAGGTGCCGGTGAACGACCCGCTGCAGCTCGCGGTGATCGGTGCCGGGGTCACGGAGAACGTGGGGTTCGGGATCACCGCAGGCACCGCGTTCGAGCACCCGGTGCCCTTCGCGCGTCGCCTCTCCACGCTCGACCACCTCACGAGGGGACGGGTGGGGTGGAACGTGGTGACCGGATACCTGCCCTCGGCGGCGCGGAACCTGGGCCAGAAGGATCAGCTGGCCCACGACGCGCGCTACGACCACGCGGACGAGTACCTGGAGGTCGTCTACAAGCTGCTCGAGGGCTCCTGGGAGGACGACGCGGTGGTGCGTGACGCGGAGGCCGGCGTCTTCGCGGTCCCGGAGAAGGTCCACCACATCGGCCACCACGGCACGTACTTCGACGTGCCCGGCATCCACCTCTCCGAACCCTCTCCGCAGCGCACGCCGGTGGTGTTCCAGGCGGGTGCCTCACCGCGGGGAGTGCGGTTCGCGGCGGAGAACGCGGAGGCGATCTTCATCGGCGGACCCACCAAGGCGGCGGCGAAGAGCACCGTCGCCCGGATCCGTGCCGCACTGGTTCAGGCGGGCAGGGACCCCTACGACGCGAAGATCTACCTGCTGTCCTCGATCGTCACGGACGAGACCTCCGCCGGCGCCCGCGCCAAGTACGCCGACCTCCTGTCCTACGCCACGGTGGAGGGCGCACAGGTGTTCTTCTCCGGCTGGCTGGGCATCGACCTCTCCCGCTACGACCTGGACGAGCCGCTGGGCAACGTGGAGTCCAATGCGATCCAGTCCGCGCTCGAGGCCTTCCAGGGGGAGAACGACCGCGGCGAGACCTGGACGGTGCGCGACATCGTCAGGCTGGGAGGGATCGGCGGGCAGGGCCAGGTCTTCGTGGGCGATCCCGGAGAAGTGGCGGACACGCTGCAGGAGATCGTGGAGGAGACGGACGTCGACGGCTTCAACCTCGCCTACGCCACCACGCCGGGCACCTTCGAGGACGTCGTGGACCTGGTGGTGCCGGAGCTGCAGGCGCGCGGCGCGTATCCGGAGGAGTACGCGGCGGGAACCCTGCGGCACAAGCTCTTCGGCAGAGGTGACCGGCTGCCCGCCCACCACCGTGGTGCGCAGTACCGGGTGGGCGGGCCGCTCTCCACCGTCGACGACGTCACCGGCACCGGGCGGCCTGGGCGCTGAGCGCACCGGCGCGGCCGGTCGAACCCCCGCTTCAGCTCAGCCCCAGGAACTCCCGCAGCGCCGGCAGCTCGCGGCGGGACTGGCTGAGCCCGGCGCGGTGGGCCGCCGCCAGCCGGGAGAGGCTGCGCGTGCCGTTCGTCAGCGGCATGCGCTCCGGAGCGAAGACGTGGGCGCGACCGGCGTGCTCGAGTTCGAAGACCCGCTCCAGGGTCGCGTTGTAGCGCTGCCAGCGGGTGAGCAGGGCCTCGGCGACGGCGGGGTGCCTCCGGAAGTGGGCACGGAAGTAGGCGGGGAAGCGCTGTGGCTCCTTCCGGTAGCCGCGCTCCTGCGTGAGCACCACGACGAACCTCTCGTCCCCGTCCGCCTGCGCCTGCGTGAGCGCGATCCCGCCGTCGCGGCCCAGTGCGCCGTCCACGTAGGTGCGGCCTCCCATCGTCACCGGAGGCATGAGGACGGGCATGGTGGAGGAGGCGCGCACGCGGACCATGAGGTCGTCGATCGTCGTGAGGTCCTCCCGGCCCCAGACGGCCTCCTCGCCGGACTCCGCGTCGAAGGCGAGGATGCGCACGTCCGCGGGGTTCGTGCGGAAGGCCTCCCAGTCGAACGGGAGGGCCTGGTCCGGTCCGCTCGTCCGCTGATAGATGTACTCGGCGTTGAACAGCCCCTGTCCGCGCATCCAGGTGCGCACATCGCCGAACTGCGCGTCCGCCGCGAAGTCCACGAAGCAGCGGCGGGCCCGCCGGGCGTCACGGGAGACGAAGTTGGCGGTGTTCGTGGCTCCCGCGCTGATGCCGCCCACCCAGGGGAATTCGATGCCGGCCTCGAGCAGGGTGACGGCGAAGGCGCTGGTGTAGGCGGCGCGCATGCCGCCGCCCTCGAAGATCAGTGCGGTGCTGGACGGAGAGGTGCCGGTCATGGGCCCACTGTAGCCACGCCGGGGGCGCGGACGTCCGGAGGTGCGGGAGGCCGCCCGGAGGTGCGGGAGGCCGCCCACCGCCGGTGCCGGGGAATACGGCATCTCCCCGGTGTGTTCCGCCCCACATGAAGGCGATCGGATACATACGGAACGGCGACCCCGACGTGCTGGAGGTCCTCGACCTCCCCGAACCGGTTCTCGGACCGGGGGAGATCCTCCTCCGGGTCCGGGCGGCGGCGGTGAATCCCACGGACACCGTCCGCAGGGCGGGCGGTGCGAGGGCGCAGGGCGATCAGCCTCCCTTCGTGCCGGGGATGGACGCCGCGGGCACGGTCGAGGCCGTGGGGCCGGAGACGGACACGGACCTCGCGCCCGGCGATGCGGTGATGGCGATCGTGGTGCCCGGCGGCGCCCACGGCGCCTATGCGGAGAAGGTCGCGGTGCCGGCGGAGTCCGTGGTGCGGATCCCCGCCGGGGCCTCCTTCCCCGAGGCTGCCGCGCTTCCCATGAACGGGCTCACCGCCCGGCTCGCCCTGGACACGCTCGATCTGCCCGCCGGCAGCACGATCGCGGTGACCGGCGCGGCGGGTGCCTTCGGCGGCCACGCGGTGGAGCTGGCGAAGGTGGACGGCCACACCGTCATCGCGGACGCGGCGGAGGCGGACGAGGAGCTCGTCCGCTCGCTGGGAGCAGACCACGTGGTGCGGCGCGGGGCGGGCTTCGCCGAGGCGGTGCGCGCCCTGGTGCCCGCGGGAGCGGACGGGGTCATCGACGGCGCGGTGCAGCTGGACGAGATCGTGCCTGCGGCGGCGGACGGCGCCACCGTCGTCACGATCCGGGGAGACAAGGGCGACCGTGCCCGCGGAGTGCGGTTCTGGTCGATCGTCGTGGGCAAGTACGCGCGCAGGCGGGATCTGCTCGAGGAGCTGCGGAGGCTCGCGGAGGCCGGCCGGGTGCGTCCGCGCGTGGCTGATGTGCTCCCCAAGGAGGCCGCGGCGGTGGCACACCGCCGGCTGGAGGCAGGCGGAGTCCGGGGCAGGCTCATCCTCGAGTTCTGAGCACCGGGTTCTGGGGGCCTCGGGTTCTGAACGCCGGGTTCTGAACGCCGGCGCATGGGCGGCGGATCCTTCGCTCCCGGCCGGGAACCGGTCCCCGGGTCAGGTGCCGAGGGAATCCCACACCTCCCGCCACTTCGCGGCGAGGGTGTCGATGTTCTCGTGCGCGTTGAGGCCGCTGGGCTGCGGCACCACCCACAGCGCCACGTCGGCCGGCCAGCCCGGCACGGTCTCCGGATCCTGCCGCCCGAGGACGGCCTTCCGCAGTCCGTAGGCCGTGCGGAACGCCGTGATCCCGGCGATGGCCGCACCCGCCGGGCGCATCGCACGGACGCGTTCGGTGAGCCTGACCCCGGCCGCGCGCAGCTCGTCCGCGGTGAGCTCGTCCGCGCGGACCGTCGCCCTCCCCACCAGATTGGTGAGGCCGATGCCGCGGTCCAGCAGCTGCGCCTCGTCCTCGGCCGTGAGGCCCGCCGCCGCGTCCACGACGTGGTCGGTGAGTCCGGCGCGGTGGAGGGACGGCCAGAAGCGGTTGCCGGGGCGGGCGAAGGGGGCGTTGACCGCGGCGGTCCACAGCCCCGGGTTGACGCCCACGATCAGCAGTCGCAGGCGTGTGTCCTCCAGCGGCAGCACGTCGTCGATCGCATCCGGGTCGTCGGACGCGAACCGGGCGAGATCGTCCCGGGTGGGCCTGCGGCCGCCGAGCGGCGAGGG
>NZ_JALAHB010000006.1 GCF_022712115.1 Brevibacterium sp.
CACAAGTTACGTCTGCGTAGCGGCCGCCCACCACGGCCGCTACGCAGACGTAACTTCGGTTCGGTCCGAGGCGAGCAGCATCGTCAGCTGCGCGCGGAGGATCTCACGGACCCGCTGCGCGCTCAGTGCGCCGTGGGGTGTGATCGCGTCCGTCGTCAGACCGCCGATGAGGGCGGAGAGCTGTGCGGCACACCTCTCCGGATGAGGTGTCCGCAGCGCCGCGAACGCCTCCGTGAGCACCGCGGAGAGATCATCACCCATCCGCGCCGCGGCCGGGCGGAAGACCGGCCTGATGCGCGAGGCGAGGATGAGCTCGAGCAGTGCGACGGCCTCCCCGTGCCGCTCCTCGTCCAGCGGCAGCAGCTCCTCCACGAGCGCCTGCAGCGCATTCAGCGCCTCCTCCCCGGTGAGCCCGTGCAGCTCCTCGACGGGGTGCCGGGCGAGCCTGCGCCCCATACGGTCGCCCGCCTCCGCCGCGACCGCGACGAGGAGGTCCTGGTGGCCGTCGAAGTAGTGGCGCACCGAGCCGATGTTGAGTTCCGCCTCCGCCGCGACGCGACGCAGGGAGAGCCCTTCCAGGCCCTCGGCGACGAGGAGGCGCAGCGCCGCCTCGATGATGTGGCGTCGTCGCACACCTGGATCGATCCGTGCGGGCACGGCCACCTCTCTTCCGACTGTTCTGCTGCTTCTGCCGCACTTCGCGGCACGCCTCACGGCGGACTCCGGCACACCTCACGGCCGCCCCGCGCAGGGCCGGCTCAGCTCAGCCTCGCGTCAGCCCGGCCGGTCCGAGCCCGGTCGACCCGTGCACGGTCGGCCGCATCGACCCGGCCGAGTCAGTCCTGGTCCCAGACAGGGTACGCGGTCTCCCGCACCTCCCCGTCCGCACGGAAGTGGAGGAACCTCTCGAAGTCGCGGGCGAACCACCTGTCGTGCGTCACGACGAGGACCGTCCCCTCGAAGAGGCCCAGCGCGTGCTGCAGCGCCTCGGCGGAGACCAGGTCGAGGTTGTCGGTCGGTTCGTCCAGCAGGAGCAGGGTCGCCCCGCCCAGTTCGAGGAGGAGGATCTGGAACCGTGCCTGCTGACCGCCGGAGAGCGACTCGAAATGCTGTTCGGCGGCCTGCGCGAGCTCGTAGCGGGCCAGCGCCCGGGAGGCGTCCTCCCGCGGCATCCCTGCGCGGTCGCCCTCTCCCCGGTGCAGGATCTCCAGCAGCGTGCGGCCCCACAGGTCCGGGCGTCCGCGATTCTGCGCGAACCAGCCCGGACGCACCCTGGCGCCCAGCATCGCGGTGCCGGAGTGTGGGACGGGCTCGATGACCGCCTCGGCCACGGGCGCCTGCTCCGGACCGGGATCGCTGCCTCCGCCGGCCAGCAGCCGGAGGAAGTGCGACTTGCCGGATCCGTTCGCGCCGAGCACCGCGATGCGGTCGCCGTACCAGGCCTCGAAGTCGAACGGGCGCATGAGCCCCGTCAGCTCCAGACCCTCGCACACGAGCGCCCGCGTGCCGGTGCGTCCGCCGCGCAGACGCATCGCGAGGTGCTGCTCGCGCGGCTGCGCCTCCGGCGGACCCACCTCCTCGAAGCGCACCAGACGCGCCTGCGCCGCCCGATAGCGCGAGGCCATGTCCGAGTTGTACGCGGCCTTCTGCTTGTACGTCGCCACGAGTGCGCGCAGCTTCGCACGCTCCTCGTCCCATCTGCGGCGCAGCTCGTCGAGGCGTTCGAACCTGTGCCTGCGCGCCTCGTGGTAGGTCCCGTATCCGCCCGCATGCGTCCACGCCGTGCTGCCCGCCGCTCCCAGCTCCAGGGTGACGATCGCCGTGGCCGCCCGCGCCAGCAGCTCCCTGTCGTGGCTGACGAAGAGCACGCCCTTGTCCGTGTCCCGGAGCCGGTCCTCCAGCCAGCGCTTGCCGGGCACGTCGAGGGAGTTGTCCGGTTCGTCCAGCAGGAGCAGATCGTCCGGTCCCCGCAGCAGCGCCTCGAGGGCGAGGCGCTTCTGCTGACCGCCGGAGAGCTCCGCCAGCGGCCGGTCCCGGCACTGCTCGTAGGGCAGTCCCAGCGCGGCGACGGTGCACGTGTCCCACAGCACCTCGAAGTCGTAGCCGCCCGCGTCTCCCCAGGCCGTCACCGCCGAGGCGAAGGCCATCTGCGCGTCCGTGGAGCCCTGGGCCTCCATCACTGCCTCCGTCCGCGCCAGGCGCTCCGCCGCGGCGCGGATCGCAGGAGGGGCGACGGACGCGAGCAGCTGTGCGACGGTGCCGCTCGTGACGAACTGCCGCATGACACCCAGTGAGCCCGTGTGCACGGCTCTCCCGGAGTCCGGCGTGAGCTCCCCCGTGAGGCATGCCAGCAGGGTGGACTTGCCCGCGCCGTTCGCTCCGATCAGCGCCACCCGCTCACCGCTGCCCGCGCTCAAGGACACGTCGTCGAGCAGCGGGCGACCGTCGGCCAGCGTGTACGTCAGCGAGGTGACTTCGAGATGCGCCATGCCCCCGAAACTATCACAGCCGTGATAGACAGCGGCCGCTCAGCCCGGTTCCCTACCGTGGGAACGAGCAGAGACGCCCCGGAGGAAGGACCCCCATGCCACGTGCAGAGAACCGCCCTCACGCAGAGAGCGAATCCCACGCGGAGAACCGCCCGCAGCTCCCCGATTCGCTCGAGGACCGCGCCGCCCTCGGCTCCGGTGAGAACTTCTGGCACACCCGGGCCCGCGGCGGCATCCCGTCGATCACCCTCTCCGACGGACCGCACGGACTGCGCAAGCAGACCGGCTCCGCAGACCACCTCGGCCTCTCCGGCAGCGGGCCC
>NZ_JALAHB010000077.1 GCF_022712115.1 Brevibacterium sp.
GAGCACAGCGTGTTCGCCAGCCACGCGAGGACGGGGCCGAGTCCGGCGATGTGGTGGAGGGGCTCCTCGAGGTGGTGCACGAGGTCGTAGGGGAGCGCGAAGCCCAGCTCCGCCATCCCGACGAGCAGGATGTGACCGCCCACCCAGAGCATGGCGAACGTGCCCACGAAGGACAGCACGCGCAGCACCACGGGCATGGCGCGCACCAGCAGGTGGCCCGTCCGCTGCGAGGCGGCGGAGGAGCGGCGGGTCATGGCGAGTCCCACGTCGTCCATCTTCACGATGATCGCCACCGCTCCGTACACCAGTGCGGTGATGCCCACCCCCACGACGATGAGGATGAGGGCGCGGGACCACAGCGACTCCGCCGCGATCTCGTTGAGGGAGATGACCATGATCTCGCAGGACAGGATGAAGTCCGTGGTGATGGCGCCGCGCACCACCTTGTCCTCGGCCTCCTTGCCGCGCACCTGGCTGGGCTCCGCGGAGCGCTCCGCGTGGTGTCCGCGCAGCTTCTCCCAGATCTTGTGCGCACCTTCGTAGGAGAGGTAGGCACCGCCCAGCATGAGCAGGGGCGTGAGGATCCACGGGGCGAAGGTGCTCAGCACCAGCAGCGCCGGCAGGATGATGAGGAGCTTGTTGACGAGAGAGCCCTTGGTGATCCGCCAGATCATGGGGAGTTCCCGCCTGGGGGAGACGCCCGTGACGTACTGCGGGGTCACGGCGGCATCGTCGATGACGACGCCTGCGGCCTTGGCTCCCGCCTTCGCGGCACCCGCGGCCACGTCGTCCACGCTGGCGGCGGCGAGGCGGGCCAGTGCGGCGACGTCGTCGAGCAGGGCGACGAGGCCGCTCATCGGACGTCTCCCGCGTGAGCTTCTCCCGCGGGTGCGGGTGCGGCGACCTGGGGGAGGGGTGCGGAGTGCACGCGGCGGGGCCTCGTGTGCGGCGCGAGAACGGAGCTCATCGCTCAAGTTTACGGAGGAAGGGCGCATCCCTGCCGGAGCGCAAGCTGAGGAGTGCGTGTGAGGCTGGGCCGCCGCGCACCGAGTGCGGATCTCGGGGTGAGATGCCTTCAACCCACAAGTTACGTCTGCGTAGTGGCCGCTACGCAGACGTAACTTGGAGGAGGGACGGGGCGCGCGGGTCAGGTCGCAGTTGAGCGGACCAGGAACTCGATCCCCAGGTCCAGCACGGTCTTGTCGTCCTGGTTGATGAGCGAGGCGCTGCCGGTGGCCAGCCGCCGGCCGGCACGGGGCGCGCCCAGGGAGTCGATCACCATGGAGCCCGTGAGTGAGTCGCCGGGGCGGACCGGGCGGAGGAAGCGCACGCGGGAGAGCTCCTTGCCGGCCACGATGTCGTACGTGCGGAGAACCGCCTCCACGGAGAGCTTCTGGTAGATGCTGAGCGTGTGGATGCCGCTGGCGATGAGGCCGCCGTACTCGGAGCTCTCCGAGGCGCCGGCATCGGTGTGGAAGTACTGCGGATCCCACATCCGCGCGTACTCGACGATCTCCTCGGCACTCACGGTGTGGGAGCCGAACGGCAGCTCGACGCCCACGGGAAGCTGCTCTGCGGGAAGAAGTGAGCCGGTCATCGCGTCCTCCGCCTGCGGGGCGGGGCGCATCGGCTGAGCCCCGGGGATGAATGAGGACTTCCCACGCACCCGCCAGAGCTCACTTACCCTTGCTGCCTTTCGGCCCTGGGGGAGTTCGCAAGATGACGCCACGTGGGAAGCCGCAGACCACTCTAGACCAGGGTGCGTCCGGACGGAAATCGACAGCCCGAGGCTGGAGCCGGGACCGCCGCGAGCTTCTGTGAAGCAGGTCTCGCCTGGGCGGCCTCCGGCTCCTATGCTGAGGGAGCGAGCCGAATGGGCGGGGCCGAACGCGCGGGGTCATGTGCTCGTCCCGCAGGAGCCTTCGTGCCGGCCGGCATGCGCTGAGCTCGCGACGAGCACCCACCGAGCAGAGGGAGGCGGCCATGACCGCACTCGGAATGATCACCGTGGACACCACCGACGCCCGCCGCCTCTCCGCCTGGTGGGCGGAGAGGCTGGGCGGTGAGGTCGTCTTCGACGCCGAGGGGTGGTTCTGCGTGGTGAGCGTCCCCGGCTGGAGCACGGACCTGGGCTTCCAGTACGTGGAGGAGCCCTCGCCGGGGAAGAACCGGCTGCACCTCGATCTCGTGCGGGACGAACAGGAGGACCGCGAGGCCGCCATCGCCGCATGGACGGCTGCCGGTGCCGTGCACCTGGGGCTGCGCGGAGAGAGCGATTTCCAGTGGGACACCTTCGAGGATCCGGACGGCAACGAGTTCTGCATCGCCGCAGGGCACTGAAGGCCGGCCTCGGGCATCCGCGCAACCGCCCGAGGCCGGCCTCGGACGCCGGCGCGGCCTCCTGAGGCCCACCCACCGGCACGCCCGAGGCCGGCCCGCCGGACCCGCCTGCCCGCTCAGTCGCCCTTCACGTTGACGATCTGGCGGAGCGTGTGGAGGACCTCCACGAGTTCGCCCGCATCCTCCATCACCAGATCGATCGGCTTGTAGGCCTGCGGGATCTCGTCGATGAAGGCGTCCGTGTCGCGGTACTCGATGCCGGCCATCGCCTCACGCAGCTGTGCGTGCGTGAAGGTCTTCCGCGCCGCCGTCCGGGAGTACTCGCGGCCCGCGCCGTGCGGGGAGGAGTTCAGGGACGGGGCGAACCCCCTGCCCCGCACCACGTAGGAGGCGGTGCCCATGGACCCCGGGATGAGGCCGAGCCGGCCCTCGTCGGCCTGGATGGCTCCCTTCCGGGACACCCAGACGCGCTTGCCGTAGTGCACCTCGGACTCGGTGAAGTTGTGGTGGCAGTTGATCCGCTCCTGCTCCTCCACCTCCTCGCCCATGGCCTCCGCGAGCTGGCGGGAGACCCGGTCCATCATCTCCTCGCGGTTGAGCAGGGCGAAGTGCTGGGCCCACCGCAGCTCCGCGATGTAGCGGGTGAACTCCGGGGTGCCCTCGACGAGGTAGGCGAGGTCCGGGTCCGGCAGCTCGATCCACCACTGCTTCGCGAGCCGCTGCGCCGCCCTGATGTGGTGCTGCGCGATCTTGTTGCCCACACCGCGGGAGCCGGAGTGCAGGAACATCCACACCCGGTCCTCCTCGTCCGCGGACACCTCGATGAAGTGGTTGCCGGAGCCCAGGGAGCCCAGCTGGTGGCGCCAGTGGCCGGCGTAGTCGGACGGATCGAAGCCCTTGGCCTCGGCGAGCTCCTCCAGCTCCGCGATGCGCGGTGCGGCGGTGGCGACGATCTTCCGGTTGTAGTGGCCGGCGGACAGCGGCACGGCCCGCTCGATCGCCTCGCGCAGGGCGGCGAGATCGCGGCGGATGAGCTGCTCCCGGGCGAACTGCGTGCGCACGGCGATCATGCCGCAGCCGATGTCCACCCCGACGGCCGCCGGGATGATCGCACGGAGGGTGGGGATGACGGACCCCACGGTGGCGCCCTTGCCCAGATGCGCGTCCGGCATGAGGGCGAGGTGCGGGTAGACGAACGGCATCTCTGCAGTGGTGCGTGCCTGGTCGAGCGTCTTGGCGTCGATCAGGGAGGCCCAGGAGATCAGCCGCTTGGTGACATGCTCCATGATTCCTTTTCCTTGAGTTGCGCTCCGGGGCGCGTGCGTCGGAATCAGGAGCGGGAACCCGGCGAATGCCTGTTCCCCGTGCGCGTCGTGCTGCAGTCACGTGCGCAGGAGTCTGACCTGACGAAGAACGCCCCGGACCTGTGAGGGTGCGGGGCGTCTGTGACTGCGTGTGCGGTCAGACGACTCGCGCCGGAGGGGTCGCGAAGAAGCGGAAGCGGAGATCCCGTTCCGATTGCTTCCTATGAGACAGCGAGGCCGTCATGTCGTCCCTTCCGGTGGCGTGCTGCGCCGGTCGGCGCAGACGTGCTGCGCCAGCGGGCGCAGAACCGTGCCGAATACGGCACAAGAGACAAAGCTAGGTGCCGCCGAGGCGCCTGTCAAGAGTCCCGGTGCGCTCACCTGCGACGGCGCCCGCCTACTATGGCCCGATGAACGTTCCGCACTCCTCCGTCGTCACCCTCCACTGCCAGGACCGCCCGGGCATCGTCGCCGCCGTGTCCGCGGTGCTCGCCCGTCACGGCTGCAGCATCACCGAGTCCAAGACCTTCGAGGACAGGCTCAACGAGAAGTTCTTCGCCCGCTTCGCGTTCACCGGCGCGGGCACGGATCAGGGTGCCCTGCAGCGTGACTTCGACGCCGTCGCCGCGGAGTTCGGCATGGAGCTCCGGCTCGTTCCGGCAGATGAGAAGCTCAAGGTCGTGGTCATGGTCTCCAAGTGGGTGCACTGCCTGCGCGACCTCCTCTACCGTTCGCAGGCCGGCCACCTGCCCATCGAGATCACCGCGGTCGTCTCGAACCATCCGGACCACCGCTCGCTCACGGAGTGGCACGGGGTGCCGTTCCACCACGTGCCCGTCACCAAGGACACCAAGCCCGAGGCCGAGGCCCGCCTCCTGGAGATCGTCGAGTCCACGGGCGCGGAGCTGGTGGTCCTGGCCCGCTACATGCAGGTGCTCTCACCGGAGCTCACCGAGCGCCTCGAAGGCCGCTGCATCAACATCCACCACTCGTTCCTGCCCAGCTTCAAGGGCGCCAAGCCGTACCACCAGGCCTTCGCCCGCGGCGTGAAGATGGTGGGTGCGACGGCGCACTACGTCAACAGCGACCTGGACGAGGGCCCCATCATCGTCCAGCGCGTGGCGGAGGTGGACCACTCGTTCAGTCCGGCGGACCTGCAGCGTCACGGACAGGACGCAGAGGTCGCAGCGCTCACGGATGCCGTCCGTGTCCACGCGGAGCACCGCGTGATCCTCCAGGACGGGCGCACCGTCGTCCTGCGCTGAGGCGCGTCCTGGAGAGAGCCGGCGCCGAGAGCTTGTCCCCGTGCGGCCTCGGCACGGCTCCGGCGGATCACGCCTCACTCGAGGGCGCGCGCCATGACCGTCGCGGTCATCTCCGTGACCTGCTCCAGGTGCGCGTCCTCGACGGCGCCCGTCCACACCACCGGATCCGCCGCGAGGCTCCAGCCCAGCCCGGTGGTGATGGCGCTCATGGCCTTCTCCGCGCCCGTCGTGTCGTAGCCGCCGTGGATCCAGTAGGAGAAGGGGCGTCCCGCGGTGGGTTCGCGGACGTGGTCGTAGACGGTGTCGAAGAAGTGCTTGAGCGCGCCGGAGATGTAGCCGAAGTTCGCCGTGGTGCCCAGGACGTAGGCGTCCGCGGCGAGGACCTGTTCGACATCGGGTTCGAGGGCCGCGACCTCCACGAGTTCGAGCGGGCCGTCCTCGGCCAGCTCTGCGAGTTCCGGGAGCTCTGCGGCCGCCAGCGCGGCCCGGGAGATGCGGCGGGTGGATTCCGTGGGCGAGTGGTGGATGAGGAGGATGCGTGCCATCCCTCCACGCTACGTGCGGAACGCCCTCGTGGGTATAGTCGAGAGCAGCACGATTTCCTTCAGCAGAGAGGCTGAGACATGGCAGAGCAGGCCCCCTCCCCGGCAGACCGCCCCACCGGCAGCACCGACGAGGCCTCGGGCGCTCCTGCCGGAGGCCGCACCGCCGCACCCGCCGGCCACCCCCACGACAACGCCTCCGTGGCGAACCGTCTCGCCGCGCTCCCGCAGACCGCGCGCGCGGAGGTGTTCACGCAGTCCGCGAACGGCCTGGAGTTCAGCGGTTACCGTGCCGAGCCCGCGGCACCGGACCCCGGCCTCGGCGTCGCGGTGCTCGTCCACGGCTGGCCGCAGTACGCGAGCTGCTGGGAGGACGTGGCCGGGACGCTGCTGGCGGCCGGCATGCCGGTGCTCGCCTACGATCAGCGCGGCTACTCGCCCGGCGCGCGCCCGGAGGCGGTGGAGGACTACGACGTGCGCCACCTCGTCGCGGACCTCGATGCACTCACGGCGGCGCTGGGGATCGAGCGCTTCCACCTGGGGGGGCACGACTGGGGTGGGGTCATGGGCTGGGCGTACGCGGCGGCGCATCCGGAGCGGCTGGAGACCTTCACCTCGGTCTCCTCGGCGCACACGCTCGCGCACGGTCAGCGGATGAAAGAGGACGAGGACCAGTACGCGCGGATGGAGTACCTGCGGAAGATCCGGCACCATCCGGAGGAGTTCTCCGCTGCCATGCTCCGTGACGGCGGTGCACGCCTCGCCTCGTTCTATCAGGACGCGATCCCGGCACCCGTCGTCGCCTCCTACCTCGAGCGGTTCGCGCAGCCGGATGTCTTCGACGCGGTGCTCAAGTACTACCGCGCGCTGGGTTCGGCGGACCCGCTGCCCACCACTCCCATCACGGTGCCCACGCTCTACGTCTGGGGCAGCGAGGACATCGCCTTCACGCGGGGAGCGGCCGAGCTGACCGGTGAGTTCGTGGAGGGGCCGTACCGGTTCGCGGAGCTCACCGGTGCCTCGCACTGGCTGCCGGAGGAGCGTCCGGACGCCGTCGCCGAGGCCGTGCTCGCCTGGGTGCGGGAGCACGCCTGAGCATGGCCGTCATCAGGGACCCGCTGCGCGGACGCGTGCGGCCGGAGGCGGCCTCGCACCCGGACGAGGAGATCATCGCGCGGCTGCTGGACGTGGGCGCGGAGCACACGGTCGCGCTCGCCGGCGCCGGCCTCAGCACGGACTCCGGCATCCCCGACTATCGCGGGCCCACGGCCTCGCCGCGCTCGCCCATGACCTATCAGGCGTTCCTGGCCGGGCCCCTGCAGCGCTCACGGTACTGGGCGCGCAGCTGGGTGGGCTGGGACCGGATCGACTGGGCGCGCCCCAACGCCGGGCACAGGGCGCTGGCCGGTCTGGGACTGCGCGGTCTCCTCACCCAGAACGTGGACGGCCTCGACCGCCTCGCCGGCACGGAGCCGGTGATCGAGCTCCACGGCAGGCTGGACCGGGTGATCTGCCTGGACTGCCGCGAGCGGTACTCGCGCCAGTGGGTGCAGGACGAGCTCACGCGGCTCAACCCGGACTTCCTCGACCGGATCCAGGTGGACCCGCATGAGATCGAGGCGGCACCGGACGGGGACGCGGAGCTCGAGGAGACGCGCGGCTTCCGCGTGGTCGACTGCCCCCGCTGCGGCGGGCTGCTCAAGCCGGACCTCGTATTCTTCGGCGAATCGGTGGACAGGGACCTCGTCGCCCGGGCACAGGCGATGGTCGCCGAGGCCCGCGCCCTCGTGGTCCTCGGCAGCTCACTGGCCGTGCTGAGCGGGCTGCGGTTCGTGCGGCAGGCGGCGAAGCAGGGTGCGCTCGTCGTCATCGACACCGACGGCCCCACCCGCGGCGACGAGCTCGCAGATATGCGCTCGCTGTCCGGCACCTCGGAATTCCTCGCGGCTTGGCACGAAGCAGCGGGTCGGCCTCGACTTGCACACGCCCGTGATGCAGGCTTGGAGCATGACGCACCTCGCACGCGAAGAACGTCTTCGGCTGGCCTCGCTCCTTCGGACAGTGGGACCTGACGCTCCCACCCTGTGCGAAGGCTGGAAGACACGTGATCTCGCCGTCCATCTGGTCATGCGCGACCGCGACCTGCCCGCCATGGCGGGGGAGCACCTCAAGCTGTTCGCGAAGCGCCACGAGCGCGTGGACCAGGTGCTGCGGGACACCCCCTGGCCGGAGCTCATCGGCAAGATCGCCTCCGGGCCCACCGTCTGGAACCCCAGCTCGTGGGGCATCGGCGTGGACTCGCTCATGAACACCGCGGAGTTCCTCATCCACCATGAGGACGTCCGCCGTGCCCAGCCCGGCTGGCGGCCGCGGCAGCTGGGCACCGAGGTCCAGAAGGACATGCTCCCGATGGTCCGCAGCCTCGCGCTCGCCTACGCGCTCCGCCGCGGCATCCACCTCGTGCTGCAGCCGCGGGGGTTCGACGAGATCCGCGCCGGCCGCACCAACAGGCCCACCGTGACCGTCTCCGGCCTGCCGGTGGAGCTGCTGCTCTACCTCTTCGGCCGGGAATCCCGTGCGGATGTGGAGGTGAAGGAGACGGATCCGCTGACCACGGACGACGACGCCCACGTGGAAGGGGCCACGACGGCGGAGATCGCGATCGTCGAGGAGGACCTGGGACAGGACGCGGAGGGCAAGCAGTGGCCGTCCTTCCTCTCCGGTCCCGGTGCCGGCAGGAAGGGGCCGCGCCGAGGGCCCGTCGTCACTCCGCCGGAGGGCTGAGCGGCTTCCGCTGGCTTTCCGCTGGCCTTCCGCCCATGTCTCACTCCACGTCGGTGAATGGCCCATTCGTCGACGTGGAGTGAGACATGAGCGGACGCTCTGCCCGGAGCTCGCCGTCCGTCATGGTGAGCGTCCGGTCGAACAGCGGCAGGAACTCCACATCGTGGGTGACCAGCAGGGTCGCCGTGCCCAGGGTGCGCGTGACCTCCAGGAGGAGTTCGACGATCTCCCGGCTCCGCGCGCTGTCCAGCGCCGAGGTGGGCTCGTCGACGATCAGCACGTCCGGTTCGCACATGAGCGCGCGGGCGATGTTCACTTGCTGCTGCTGACCTCCGGAGAGCGCATGCGGGCGGGCGCGGCGGTGGTCGGCCAGCCCCACGAGCTCCAGCAGCTCCTCCGCCCGGGTCCGGCGTGCGCGCCGTCCGGCTCCCCGTCCGCGCTCGCGGCCGTCCTCCTGTGAGCTTCTGCTTCCGCAGCCGCGTCCGAGCCCGTTTCCGCGCCCGTGCCGCTCTCCGCTTTCGCCGTTGCGCTCGCTGTTGCGATTGTGCCGCTCTTCGCCGCTGCGCCCGTGCCTGGCTCTGCCGTCCGCCCCCGAGGCCGGGGTCAGTTCCGCCATGACCCTCACCTGCTCCGCCGCGGTGAGGGAGGGCAGGAGGTTCGCCTGCTGGAAGACGATCCCCACCTTCTCCCTGCGCAGTGCGGCGGTCTCCGCCGGTGAGAGCCCGGTGGTCCGGATGCCGGCGATGCTCACGCTGCCGGAGTCCGGAGTGACGAGTGTGGACGCGAGCGCCAGCAGGCTCGACTTCCCGGAGCCGGAGGGCCCGGTGACCCCGGTGATGGTGCCGGAGGGCACCGTGAGCGAGGCGCGGTGCACGGCTGTCACGCGGGAGGCGCCGTCGGGGAAGGTGAGGGTGACGTCTGAGAGTGCGAGCATGAGGGCTCCTTGGATGAGGGGAGGAAGGACTCAGGGGCGCCTGTTGCGGGCAGGTGCCGTGGACGGCCGGGCGGATGCCGGGGACGGCCGCGCCCCCGCGTGGGGTTGCCGGCCGCGCAGCCGTGCTGAACTACCGGGCGCTGCCCAGCGCGGTGAGGGGATCGACGCGGGTGACCTGTCGCAGCGCGAACGCCGCGCCCGCGGCTCCCAGGACGACCATGAGCGCGGCCGGCAGCGCGGTCGTGTACCAGGTGACGACGAAGGGCACCGCAGTGCTGATCACCGTGCCGAGGGCCGCAGTGATGCCGATCCCTGTGAGCACACCGGCGACAAGCACCACGAGCGACTGCCCGAGAGCGTCCCTCAGCAGCGCGGAGGCGGGCGCTCCGAGGGCGCGCAGCACCGCCACGTCGGCCTGACGCTGCATCGTCCAGACGGTGAAGAAGGCGCCGATCACCAGCGCGGAGATGCCGAAGAGCATTCCGGCCATCATCAGCAGCGAGCCGATCTCCGACCGGAACGAGCTGATCGCCAGCAGAGTATTCAGCGGCGTGACGGCCTGGGTCCCGGTGGTTCGCTCCAGGTCCTCGATCCCGGCCTCGGCTGCGGCCCCGCCTTCCGCCGCCGTCGCCGAGCCGATCACCAGAGCGGTCGCCGCGGTCTCCGGCTGCCCCAGGCGCAGCTGCATCTCCTGCCAGTCCTCGAGGGTGAGATAGACGGCGGGAGTGTGCGCGTACCAGCGCTCCTCGTCCATGACGGTGACGCGGAGGTCGAGGCCCAGCACGGTGATCGTGTCGCCGTCGGAGGCGCTCAGGTCCTCGGCGGCGCCGGAGCTGAGGACGGCGCGGCCGCTGCCCGCGGGGGAGTCCGCGGTGCCGCCCAGCAGGGCCACGGAGCTGCCGGTCTCCCCGTGTTCGGCGGCGAACTGGGTGATGCCCACCGCCCGCACCCCGGACACGGCGCGGGCGTCCTCCCACGTGCGGACCTCATCCGCGCTGATCCGGGACTCGGAGAAGGAGGCGGGTTCCGCCTCGGCGGCGTCGCCGTCCGCGCCCGAGGCCGTTCCGGCGAGCACGATCCGTTCTCCGCCCAGTGCCTGTACGGCGGAGATGTTCTGCTGGGCGAGACCGCCCGTGAGCCCGGCCAGCAGACCGATGAGGAGGGTGATGAGCAGGACCACGGCCGTGATGAGGGCGAAGCGGCCGCGGGCGAACCGCATGTCTCTCCAGGCGATGAACAAGGGAGCTCCTTCTGTGTGGTGCTGTCTCCGTGTGATGCCGTCGCAGTGCTGCGCCTCCGGCGTTGCGCTTCCGGCTCTGCGCCGTCGGCTCTGTGCGATGCGGTCGGGGCGAGGTGCGATGACACCATCCAGCTTCGTCGCCGGGCGGTGCCGGCACATCGGAGAGGGGATGGGTTCCCGGGCACCGAGAGGCGGAGGCGCAGTCGTACTTTCGATGGATCTCCACGGCGTATCGCGGTCCTGCGGGGTGATCCCGCACCGCGACGCGGTGCAGCCCGCTAGCGTGGAGGAATGGTCTCCCCTCTCCGTTCCGGCAGGCGCAGCCGCGTCACTACCGGCGCGCGCAGTCAGTTCCTGCACGGCACTCCGCCCGAGGCGCTGCATGCGGAGAGTGCGTCGCCGCACGCTGCCGGAGCACTCGCCCCGATCTTCGCGACGATGAGCGCAGGACTGCACCTGCTCGTCGCGGGTCTGGGCGTGCTCGTGGTGGTGCGCGCTCTGGAGGGGGACGCGGTGAGCCCAGGAGCGGCCGTCGTCCTCACCTGCCTCTTCGAGGCCCTCTACTTCGCGGGGGTGCCGCTGCGTGCGCGGTTCGAGCGACGGGCCGCGGACCCCCGGGGAGCACGGGGCATGCGAGCCGGGCTCCTGTGGCTGAGCGGTCTCGCAGTGCTGTGGGCGGTCCTCGTCGCGCTCGCCGCGGACGCGGCGGCACCCCCGCGAAGGAGAGGGCCTCGAAGAGGCAGGTGAGGACGACGGCCGCTCCTGGGCTCCCCGCGGCCCCCGCCCGCGACCGC
>NZ_JALAHB010000007.1 GCF_022712115.1 Brevibacterium sp.
CCCCCCCCCCCCCCCGGCCGCCCCCCCCCCCCCCCCCCCGCCCCCCCCCCCCCCGGGGGGGGGCGGGGGGCGGGGGGGCCCCCACGCCCGCTCACCGGCGAAGACGGGCAGCCGGGAGTCCTGCGTGCGGCCGAGCTGGGTGCCGCCCGCGGCTCCCTCCGCGGTGAGCGCGACGAGCACGAGCACCGCCGAGGCAGCCGCACCCACGACGGCGGCGCGGACCAGCGGCGTGCGGGGACGCAGCTCCGCGCCGCGGCGCCCGCTCCCGCGCAGCTGTGAGGAGGCGAGCAGACCGCAGGCGCCCAGCGTGAGGAGCGCGAGCCCGGCGCCGGGCCAGGCGGAGACCATGCGCACGGCGGTGGTGCCGGCGGCGGTCATCGTCTGCACGATGGCGAGGCTGAGGCCGCCCACGGTGAGGACGGTCGAGGCGATGACGAGCCCGTCCGGCGCGGAGGGGCGGAAGTAGGCGGAGCCGGCCGCCAGGAGCAGCGGGAGGGACAGCAGCGGCGCGAGCCAGGCGAACTGGGCCGCCGGCAGGTCGCCCAGCGCCTGCGAGACGGGGACCTCGGGCCAGCCCAGCAGCAGTCCCCAGGAGCGGCCCACGAGGAACGGCAGCGTGAGGCCCGGATCCGCCAGCAGCGCTCCGGGGTGACGGAGCGCGCCGACCAGCCAGGGTGCGTGGAGGGCGAGCACCGGGACCACCGTCCAGATCAGCCGGAGCCGCCGGGTGCGGACGAGCAGGACGATCCCCAGCGTCACGGCCGGGACGAGGAGCACGGGCATGCCCGCGCAGACGACGGCGAGCGCCAGGCCCGCCGCGGCCGCGGCCTCGATGCTCCGGCGTCGCACCGCCGTGCGCAGCGCACGCACCGCGGCGGGCATGAGCAGCCATGCCAGCACGGTGCCCAGCCGTCCCTCCGTCACGGAGACGAGGAAGGCGGGCGAGGCGGCCCAGACGAGCGCGAGCAGTGCGCGGAGCGAGCGTGCGCGGGTGAGGATCCCGGCAGACGCATACATGGTCGCGGCGGCGGCCGCCGGCCCCAGCAGGAGCAGTGCGCGCGCGGCTGCGTCCGCGCTGCCCCCGAAGGGCAGGGAGAGGACGGCGAGGACGACGAGCAGGGGGTCCGCCGGGGCCCGGGCGCCCAGGCCCGCGTCGTGGCGGAGGCTCAGCAGCCGTTCGATCGTCTGCCCCGGGTCCACGTCGAGGCGCGGGAGGGCGCCGCCGGTGAGGGCCCCCGGCCCCACGAGGCGCAGGCCCAGGAGGGCACCGGCGAGCAGGGTGCCCAGGAGGACCCAGGTGAAGGGGTGGGCGAACACGCTGCGCGAGGAGACGGTGTCGACCCGGGAGAAGGACTGGAGCTCCTCGCCGGTGTTGGCCGCGGCCTCCTCGGCGGAGCCGGTGCCGCCCTCGCCCGCGGCCTCGGTCTGCCACCAGGCGGCGGTGCCGTCCGTCCCGGCCTCGCGCTGCTCGCGGCGGGCCGCGGCGAGGTCCGCCCGCGCGGCCAGCAGCGCCGGCGCGGGCTCCGTGCGCGGAGCGCTCCGGCGCAGCCCGGCGACGGCGCGCGCGTCCGCGCCCAGCGAGCCCGCGGCGCTCAGCCAGCGACCGGCGCCGGCGAGGTCGTTGGCGCAGAGCCTGCCGGCGGCGGCGAGCAGTGCGGCGCAGAGGAGGCGGAGGACGAGGTGCCACGCGGCCGTGGGCCGGACCCGGGAGAGCCGGTACCTGTGCTCCGCGCGCGCATCCGCCGCCGCGCGGAGAGGGCGCGGCGACGAGACCAGCGCACGCGCCGTGTGCGCGGGCACCTCCACCGCCGCAGAGGGCGCGAGGACCACGCGGAAGCCGGCGGCACGGACGCGGCGGGAGTAGTCGATGCCGCGGTAGGAGGTGGGCAGGGCGCCCGAGGGGGGACCCACTTCCCGTGCAGCGGCGGCGGAGACGAGCAGGCCGGGGGTGTCGAGGGCGTAGACGTCCTCCGTGCGGCCGTACTGGCCCTGCTCCACCTCGCCGGGGTGCACGGAGCTGAGCCGGTGGCCGGCCGCGGTGGTCGTCGCCCCGGCGGAGACGAGGCGTTCGGAGCCCGCGAGCTGCAGCCGCGGGCCCACGAGCCCCACCGCGTCACCGGAGTGCGCCACCTCAAGCAGATGGGCGAGCGCCCCGGGCTGCGGCCGGTCCTCCGGCCCCTGCAGCCAGATCCACTCCGCGCCGTCGGCCAGTGCGCGTGCGAACTCCTCGGCGGCGGACGCCTCCGCGGAATCCCTCGCGACGACGACGCCGTCGCTCACACAGCCTGCTTCTTCAGCCGTCGCCTCTCACGCTCGGACATGCCGCCCCAGATCCCGAAGCGCTCGTCGTTCGACAGTGCGTACTCGAGGCACTCGGAGCGCACCTCGCAGGACGCGCACACCTTCTTCGCCTCCCGGGTGGACCCGCCCTTCTCCGGGAAGAACGCCTCCGGATCCGTCTGGGCGCACAGCGCCTGGTCCTGCCAGGCGAGATCGCCGTCCCCGGAGCCGCCCAGCAGGAGCGAGAGCGGGGAGACCGCCTCGCCCTGGTCGCCGGAGCGGGGCCGGGGCGCCAGTGAGACGGGATCGAGGTCGAGCGGGTCCGGCCGGTAGGAAGGGAGGTCCGCACCGGGATCCACGAACCAGTCCTGGGCGGCCCTGTCACCCACGGTCTCGCGGGGCAGCACCTCCCACTGCTCAGGTGCAGCGTTCATCCTGCGTGCTTCTGCCACTGGTATCCCCCTCTGCCGTCGGTGTTCCGGCGACTCATCACACATGAATTACACGTGTGTCATTCGCCCCCCGTCAAGCGGCGGCCTGGTACATTGCCCCGCTTATAGAACGCGCGTTCGAGGGAGATCCGCCGCACCGGCATCCGCCACACTACATGTAGTGCGACGGCGATCCGAGCAACACAAATTGTGCCTGAATGTGAATTCGCTTGGTGAAATCCTGTGCGGAGCCTCCATCTGGGAAGATGTCCGCATGGCAGCAGAGCACTCCCCCGGCGCCTCCGCGCACCTCCGACGCGCGGAGGCGAGCGA
>NZ_JALAHB010000078.1 GCF_022712115.1 Brevibacterium sp.
GTCGACGACCACGTGCTCGAGCATGTCCAGGACGCTCGCGGCGGTCTCCTCGGACACCACGCGCCGGTCCTCCCGGCGCTCCGTCGGGACGACCCGGCCCGAGGAGTCCACCGTGCCGTCGACGAGGCGCGGGGCGGCCATGACCCCGCCGTTGGCCACCGCGGCCATCGCGGAGGTCGTCTGGATGGCGTTGGCGGACACGCCCTGGCCGAACATCACGGTGTAGGCGGTGCGGCCGTCCCAGTCCTCGACGGGGTGCAGGATGCCGGAGTTCTCCCCCGGGAAGGGGATGCCGGAGCTCTGCCCGAACCCGAAGCGCTCGAGGTAGTCGTGGCGCTGCTGCGGTGTGAGGGCCTCCCCGGCCATGAGCGTGCCGGTGTTCGAGGACTGCGCGAGGATGCCTGCGAGGGTGAGGTTCTCGTCCTCGTGGGGGCTCGAGTCGCGGAACTCCTCGCCGTTGGCGGCCTTCCACGTGTCCGGGACCACGAACTCGTCCTCGGGGGTGGCCAGGCCCTCCTCGAGCAGTCCGGCCACCGTGACCATCTTGGAGGTGGAGCCCGGCTCGAACGCCGCGCTGAACACCCGGGAGCCGCGGTCCGGGGCATCCGCGCCGCCGGGGTTGTTGGGGTCCACGCTGGGCGCCTCCGCGGCGGCGAGGATCCTGCCGGTGCCCACCTCCGTGATGACGACGGTGCCCCATTCCGCCTTGTGCTCCTTGACGGCGGAGGCGATCGCCTCCTGCGCGTAGTGGTGGATCGTGGAGTCGATGGTGAGCCTGATCCCGGTGCCGTCGACGGCCGGGGTGGTGCTGTTGTCGCCCAGCGGGATGCGTTCGCCGCGGGCGCCCCTCTCGTACTGCTGCTCGCCGTCGCGGCCGCGGAGCATCTCGTCGTAGGACAGCTCGAGGCCGGCGAGTGCGGCGCCGTCGGAGCCGACGAAGCCCACGAGGCTGCCGGCGACGCCGCCGGCCGGGTAGGAGCGGATGGTGTACTCCTCGAAGGAGATGCCGGTGATGCCCAGCTCCTCGATCTGCGCCCGCACCTCACTCGTGAGGCCGGTCGCCACCACGTTCCAGCGGGCCTCGCCGTCGAGTTCGGGGAAGAGCAGGCCGGCGTCCGTGTCCAGCACCTTCGCGAGATCCTGCGCAGCCCCCCAGGCCCCCACGAGCTCCGGCTCCGCGTCCTCGTCCGCACCCGCGGGGGTCCGCTCGTACTGCTGGACGTTCTGCTGATCCACGACGAGCCGGTAGCGTGCCGCGTTGCCCGCGAGCAGCGTGCCGTCGGAGGCCTGGATCTCCCCCCGGTCCGCCGGCAGCGCGACGGTGACGAGGCGCCCGGACAGGGCCTTCGCCGCGGCCTGCTTGGTGTCGATGCCCTGGATCGCGACGAGGTTACCCACCACGACAAGGAGGACGATCACGGCGAGCCCGGCCACCAAGCGGAGCCGTCCGGCGGCGGAGAGGCGCCACTTCGTGCGTGCGGCCGTCGTTCTCGGCATCGTTCCCCCTCGCTCCCGGCACTGCTGTCATCTGCGCGGCCCGTCCGCGGGCCGCAGGCTCATCGCTGCGGCTCCTCCTGCCCCGGCGCGACGAACTCCCGCTCGCCGCCGCCCACCACGGGCAGCCGCTCGTCCGAGCGTAGGTTGGGCTTGACGTCTTCGCGCGCATCGGCGCGCGGACCGGGGATCCTCTCAGGAACTTCCCGCTCCGGATCCGCGGCGGGCCCCGGTTCGGTGTGCGTGATCTCACCCGTCCGCTCGTCGAGGAACGCCGGGGACTGATCGCGCACGAGGCCGCGCTCCTCCGCGGTCTCGGCCACGTTCTGCGGGCTCTCCCGGTAGGAGATGTCCTCCACGAGGCGGTCGCGCTCCTCCTGGAGCGCCTCCTGCTGCTGGGTGAGGCTCTCCACCTTGAATGTCGTGTGGGAGACGATGATGTTGCCGACCAGGATGAGGACGACGCCCACCAGCACGATCAGCGCCCCCCAGACCACCACCGGGATCCGCGGGCGGGACACCTGGGGAAGAACGAGGGAGAGCCGGCGCGCGGTGCGCCGGACGAAGCGTTCGGGCGCCGGATGCGCCGGGGCCGTGCTCCAGGACTCGGCGGTGCTCATCGCCGCCCCCTTCCTCCGGCCGCCCGCGCGGGCGCCGGTGTGGATCCGATCTTCTGCACCGCGCGCAGCCGTACGCTGGCCGAGCGCGGGTTCCGCTCGATCTCCGCGGCGTCGGCCTTCTCCGCGCCCCGGGTCAGCGGTGCGAGCCAGGCGCGCATCTCCTCGGGCACCACCGGCAGCTCCGGCGGCGCCTGATCGGTGAGGCCCGCGGCGAACACCCGCTTGACGATGACGTCCTCGAGGGACTGGTAGGACTCCACGACGGCGGTGCCGCCCACGTGGAGGGCGGACAGCGCCGCCGGCAGTGCGGTCGAGAGCGAGTCGAGCTCCCGATTCACCTCGATCCGCAGGGCCTGGAAGGTGCGCTTGGCCGGGTGGGAGCGCTTCCGCTGTGCGGCGCCGCCCTTCCGCCGGCCGCCCGGACCGTCCCCCACCACCCGTTCGAGCAGGCCGGCGAGCTGGTCCGAGGTCTCCCAGGGACGCTCCTCACGGTCCGCGACGACGGCGCGGGCGATCCGCCTCGCCTCGCGCTCCTCCCCGTACTCGCGGAGGATCCGTGCGATCTCCGCCTCCGGATAGGTGTTGAGCACCTCCGCCGCGGTGAGGCCCGCGGACTGGTCCATGCGCATGTCCAGGGGCGCGGGGCGCGAGTAGGAGAAGCCGCGCTCGTCCTCGTCCAGCTGCAGGGAGGAGACCCCCAGGTCGAGGAGGATCGAGCTGATCTCCGAGAGACCGAGGTGCGCGAGGACCTCCTCGAGCTCGTCGTCGACCGCGTGGACGCCGGTGAACCTCTCGCCGAACGGCTCCAGCCGGGCCCGCGCCCGGCTCAGCGCCTCCTGGTCGCGGTCGAGGCCGATCACCCGCGCATCTGGGAACGCGGCGAGGATGCCCTCGGTGTGGCCGCCCATGCCCAGGGTGCCGTCGACGACGACCGGCACGGATCCGGCCGCCCGCGCGGCCTCCACGCCCACGCCCACGAGTTCCACGCAGCGCTCCAGCAGCACCGGAGTGTGTGCGAACTGTTCCACGGCTCCTCCTCCAGCGGGTCCGACCGCCGTGCCCGGAGGCGGCGGTCCACGTACTCATGCGTCCCTCTTGCCTGCTCAGCTGCCTGTGCGGCTCCCGCTGCGGGGAGAGCACCGCGGCGCTGGGTCCAGAACCCCGCCCGCCTGGCCCTGGCGCCGGGGAAGCGCGTCAGGACCCGTGTGCGACTGCGGAACCGGGGAAGTGCCCCGCAGTCCGGGCGGGCGAGGATCTCGATCCAGCGCCGAGGACTCAGATGACCCCAGGGATCACCTCGTCCGCTCTGTCCGCGAAGCCCTGCTCCGTCTCCGCCAGGTACGCCTCCCACGTGGGGGCGTCCCAGATCTCGGCACGGTTGCCCATGCCGATCACGGCGACGTCGCGGTCGAGTCCGGCGTACTGCCGGAGCGTGAGCGGAACAGTGATCCGGCTCTGCTTGTCCGGAGTCTCGGCCGACGCCCCGGAGAGGAAGACACGCAGGTAGTCGCGTGCCTCCTTGCTCGTCATGGGCGCCGCCCGCATCTGCTCGTGCACGCTCTCGAACTCCTGCATGGAGAACACGGACAGGCATCTCTCCTGTCCGCGCGTGAGCACCAGGCCGGACTCGAGCTCGTCGCGGAACTTCGCGGGAAGGATGAGACGGCCCTTGTCGTCCAGACGCTGCATGTGCGTGCCGAGGAACACGGTGTCTCACCCCTCTCGGATCCCCTGGGGGCTCCGATGGCTCCCACTGTACTCCACTGACCTCCACAGTTTGACCTACTCACCCCACAGATGACCAGCAGAAGAATATTTCCGCAGGTCAGATAGGTGGAGGAAAGTGGATGCGATTTCCCTGAAC
>NZ_JALAHB010000079.1 GCF_022712115.1 Brevibacterium sp.
GAGCGGTAGGCGCGGTCCCAGCCCAGCGTGGGCATGGGTGCGTACTTCTCCGCGTCCTTGGCGGGATCGAGGTAGCGGGCCAGGCCCACTCCGCCGATGATGAGCTCACCGGTCTCGCCCGCGGCCACGGGGATGCCCGCGGAGTCCACGACGGCGAGGTCCCAGCCGTCCAGCGGCAGGCCGATCCGCACCTCGCCGGTACCCAGCGGCGCGGCGCAGGCGACGACGGTGGCCTCGGTGGGGCCGTAGGTGTTCCAGACTTCGCGGGTGCCGTCGGAGAGGCGGTGGGCGAGTTCAGGCGGGCAGGCCTCGCCGCCGAAGATGAGGAGGCGCACGCTGTCCAGCGTCTCCGCCGGCCAGAGTGCGGCCAGCGTGGGCACGGTGGAGACGACCGTGATGCCGCGGCGCGAGAGCCACGGCCCCAGGTCCATCCCGGACTTCACGAGCGAGCGCGGTGCGGGCACGAGGCAGGCTCCGTGGCCCCAGGCCAGCCACATCTCCTCGCAGCTCGCGTCGAAGGCGACGGAGAGGCCGGCCAGCACCCGGTCCTCGGGCCCCAGCGGCTCGTCCCGGCAGAAGATGCGGCCCTCGGCCTCCACGAAGGCGGCGGCGGACCGGTGGCTCACGGCCACGCCCTTGGGCTTGCCGGTGGAGCCGGAGGTGAAGATCACCCAGCAGTCGTCGCCGGGCCTGGGCGCCCGCAGAGCGGGGGTCTCCGCGAGCGGCCGGTCCGTCATGCGGGTGAGGGTGCGGCCGTCCGTGATGACAGCGGCGACACCGGCCTCCTCCCACACGGTGCGGGCGCGTTCGTCCGGGTCGTCCACGTCGACGGGCACGTAGGCCGCCCCGGCCATGAGCACGGAGAGGATCGCCACGTAGAGGTCCGCGGAGCCGCTGGACACCCGTACGCCCACCTTGTCGCCGGGGCCCACGCCGGCCGCGGCCAGGCGGAGTGCCTCAGTGCGCATCTCCATGAGCAGCTCCGTGTAGGTGAGGACGCGCGTCCCGTCGTCGAGGGCCGGGGCCTGGGGATGGTCGGCGGCGACCTCGAGGAGGAGGTCGATGAGCGTGCGCTCCGGCGGTGCCAGGTGCGCGCCGGGGAACTGCGGGGACTGAGTGTTCACGTGCCTTCTGCGGGTGCTGGTGCGCCGCGCCCGGTGGGACGGCGCAGGCGGCGCGGCGTGTGTCCACGCTGACCGCGGTGCGAGACTGGGACCTGCTGATCCTATGCGGAGGAGGTGGACCGGCCGTGACGGCAGATGACGTGCAGGTGTACTGGGCATGGCGTGCAGGTGACGCAGGCGGTGGTGCCGCCGGTGACGGCCTCCTCCTCGCGCTCGCCGCCGAGGTGTGGGCCGCGGACCCGGCGCTCGCCTCCGTGATGCGACGGAAGGGCGTGCCGTGGGTGCGGCTGGACGGAGGTGCTGCGGAGCGCTGGGTGCCTGCGTCTGTGTCTTCTGCGTTCGTGTCCTCCGCTTCCACGTCCTCCGGCCGCGAGGTGAGGGTGGCGGCGTGCCTGGGGCCGGGTGCTGGGTCGGCTGATTCTGGACCGGATCGTCCCGGGCCTGCCGTCGGCATCGACGCGGAGGTGTTGGAGGCCTTCCTCCGCTCCGGCACGCAGCCGGGGGCGTTCGCGGAGGTGGTGCTGGCCTCGGCGGAGCGGGAATGGTTCCGGGCCGCAGCGGGTGAGATGCCTGCACGGCGGCTGGCCCTGCTCCTGCGGACATGGGTGCGCAAGGAGGCGGTGCTGAAGTCGCTGCACACCGGCCTGGATGTGGCCCGAGGCGGCCTGGCACCGCAGGAGGTGGCGCTCAGCGCGCCCTGGGAGGAGCCGGTCTGCCTCAGCCATCCCGAGGTGCGGCTGGAGGACAGTGAGGTCCAGCTGCCCCTGGGTGGGGGAACGCTTCTCGTGTCCGCTGCTGTGCGGGAGGGGTGAGAGGAGCAGGGCCATGAGCGTGGACCCGGGGGAGCGGTGCGCGCACGTGAGGGGTGCGGGTGCGGCGCGTGCGTCCCGGCTTCCCTCGTGTGGAGTTGGCCCCTACACTCGGTATCGAATAGGTGTTCTAATCGAGTGTCTGGACGTGCGGGATGGAAGAGACGGGGAGCTGTGGAGCCGGGGCGCTCGCCCTGCTTCCCCTCGAGGACTTCCTGCAGGAGCCCGAGGCGGGCCCGGCCGTGGCGGAACCGGAGCCTGCTCCGGGTGGTGGACCGGAGTGCCAGGTGGGGCCGGCCTCGGCGCGGGCAGTCCTGGAATTCGCAGTCACGGAGATCCGCCGGGTCAACGGTGCAGGGGCGGCCCGGGCCCGTGGGCTGAGCCCGGGTGCGGCCTGCTTCTCTGCAGCGGGGGCGCTCTCGCTCGACCTCATCGACGCAGACGATGCGCTCGCCCTCGACGTCCTGGAAAGCTCCCGGTTCCCCCGTCTCATTCCCGACTGCTGGCGGGAATCTGCGGATGCGGAGTTGCTGCTCTACCGCTGCGCGTGGCTCAAGGCGCACTTCCCCGTGGAGTTCCTCGCGGCGCTCATGGAGTGCGGTGAAGGGCCTGCACAGCGCCTGGCGGCAGCGGCGGAGGCACGCAGGGTGCGGGTACCTCTGCTCCCGGCGGACATCAACTTCTCAGGGCGCACCCACCTCGTCACGCCTGCGCGTGGGACGGCGAAGGCGATCAGGCTTCCGCTGCCGGATGGGCTGTTCGGTGCGCCTTTCGTGGGATCGGGCCGGGCCCACGCGCTTTCGGAGAGGGACTGGGGCCGGCTTCGCAGGGCTCGTCCGTTCTCCTCTCTGGCAGACGTGGTTGCGCGCGCTCGCCTACCCCGGGGTCTGCTCATGGATGCGGCGCAGGCGGGAGCCTTCGATTCTCTGGTGCGACGTGAGGGCGAAGCTGAGGAGGCGGCACGTGCACGCGCCATCACTCTCACGCGTCAGAGCACTGCGACTGGGCGGAAGCGCGGGGCGGACGGTCAGCTCGAGCTCATCGGCGAGGAGGACGTCGAGGTGCGGCAACCCGGTGCTGCGCAGTCGGATGCTGCTGAGGCCAGTGCTGCGGGATCCTTTCCCTTCGGCAGTGAGGTCGAACGAAGCGGATCGCTTCTGGAAACGGAAGTCGGCGGGGACGGTGAGCGCGAGGGGGCGGATGAGGAGACTGCTCTCGCGGCGGGTGATGCGGCGGAGGAGTCGGCAGGGGCGCTGATCGCGGGTGAGCCGCTCCGTGCGGAGTTCTATCGTGGGTCCGATGTCGCCGAGCGCTTCGCCCCGCTGCTCGCGGAGCTGGGAGTGACGCCTCTGGGGGAGCTGTCCGCCTTCCGCCCCGGCAGTGAGGTGGTGCTCGCCGGGCTGCGCGTCTCCGCGCCCGGATCAGGGAGGGGAGAGGCCTCGGTGGAGGTGAGCATCGAGGACGGCACCGGCAGGGTCGATGCCGTGCTGGGCGGAGGATTCCATTCGGCGGTGCACACGCAGCTCGCGGGGATCTCCCGGATGGTGCTCCACGGGCGGGTGCGCGATGACGAGGGCGGCGGCACGGTCCTGGAAGCTGATGAGGTGCACGATCTCACGCAGATGTGGCGGGACTGGCAGGCGCTTCGCGGCTGATTCTTCAGGACGGTCCTACTCGGTTAACAGCTGTTCCAGCTGCCTTTCACGCCTATAATGGACATTGGAGTAGCCGTAAGGAGGGCAAGTGAAGTCTGTGAACCCATATGCGCAGCGTGATCTTCGGGAGTTCGGGGAACACGTGCGGAACTGGCGGAAGGTGCAGAACCTGACGGCGGATGAGCTGGCTGCACGTGCGGACATCGGACGCAGCACGCTGCGGGACATCGAGACCGGTCGAGGGACCACGCAGTTCGCGGCGGTCATGTCAGTGATAACTGCGCTGGGCATCGACCGGCCTGTCGTGGAGGCCGCGGACCCTCTCAATCACGATCTGGGCAGGATGCGCGCCCACCTCATGCACCGGGAGCGAGTGCGGTGATCAGAGAGAGGGAGCTGACAGTCTCCATCATGCTGGCCGGCGGTGAGACGGTGCGGTGCGGGACGCTGTCGGAGTTCGCAGGCGGCAATACGGCGAGCCGGCTGCGGTTCACCTATGCTCCGGACTACCTGCGACGGGTCGATTCCGTGACGATCAGTCCGGACCTGCCTCTCGTGCGAGGTGAGCTTCACCCTCCGCGTCATCTCCCGGTCTTCTCCGGACTGCGCGATGCGATGCCGGATGCGTGGGGACAGCGGCTCGTCGCGCTGGAAGCCAGACGCCGTGGTATGCCTGTGACCTCGTCCCTGGTGACGGGTGACCTCTTCCTCGTGCCGAACAACACCCGGCAGGGGGACCTGCTCGTGGAGCCTGCGGTCGAGGACGCGGACGTGCCGCCTCTCGCTGCTCTTGAAGCATTCGGACCCGTGATCGAAGAGTTCGAGTTGGGGGACGATCCGTCCGATCCCCGTCTTCTCTCCATGTTGCCGCTCGGCACATCGCAAGGCGGTGCCAGGCCCAAGCTGGCCGTGCGCTGGACTGACGGCAGTCTGGCGATCGCCAAGTTCCCGGCAGTGGGAGACCGGTGGAACGTGGCGCGTTGGGAGGCGGTCGCCGCAGAGCTGGCGACAGCCTCTGGTCTTCCAGTTGCGCCTTTCACCGTTGTGCCCCTCGGTGGCGAGGCGGATGTGTTCGTGACCAAACGGTTCGATCGTGTAGGCGAGCGGAGGATCGGCTACTGGTCGGGGCAGACGCTCCTGCAACAGGAGGACACGCGGGGGGTGTCGTATGTCGATCTGCTCTCCTTCGTGCTGTACTACGCGGAGGACAAGGGCGCGGCTGGTGAGCGTCTCTTCCGGCAAGCCGCCTTCAGCGTGCTGACGGGCAACGTCGATGATCACTTCCGGAACTTCGGCATGCTTCGCGGTCGCGGTGACCGCTGGCGGGTGGCACCTGCATTCGATCTCAACCCGTTTCCTCGGCCGAACACAGTGGCGGCGACCCCACTCACCGGTGATGACGATCCTCAGGACAGGCAGCTGCAGAAGCTGCTGGATCGGCACGATGACTTCCGACTGTCCAGTGCCCAGGCCATCGCCGTTCTCAAGGAGGTGGAGGAGGGGACGCGGAGCTGGGCTGAAGCGGCCCGCGGGCACGGGCTCGATGCCGAGGCGGTCAGACGTATGCGTCGGGCGTTCGAGGGAGAGCAGCGGGACTTCGTTCGTGACCTTCCCGGTCCGGACGCAGGCGGCCGGGGCGTCCGGTCAACAGTGCTCACTCATGCCCCGGACGGCCCCCGGCCTCGAGATCGCGAATGGATCGAGGCACACGAACGAGCTGACGGCACGCGAGTGCGGGGTCATTGGCGGATGCGGCGCCGGCCCGGGAGCTGAGACCGCGGCCTGCCCTCCGACCGTTTGCCGGAGCTGCTCGACGGCTGCGGCTGCGGCGCCGGAGACCAGGCGGTCGTCGTAGCCGGCGTCCTCCTCCTCGCGCGAGGAGAGCACCGAGATGACGAGCGGGGCTCCGTCGGTCGGCCACACCACGGCCAGATCGCCGCGTGAGCCGTACATCCCTCCTCCGGATTTGTCCCCGACCGTCCAGTCGTCCGGAAGCTCTGCGCGCACGAGCGTGTCTCCGGTGCGGGTGTTCTTCATCCACGTGGTCAGAGCGGCCGTCTCCTCGTCATCGAGTGCTTCGCCGAAGACGTACTCCCGCAGGTTCTGCGCAGACGCCCGAGGCGTGGTCGTGTCCCGTGGATCTCCCGGCAGGGCTTCATTGAGTTCGGGTTCGATGCGGGAGACCGTGGTGCCTGTGTCCCCGAGCGCGTTCAGCTGCGCGTCGAAGGCCTCCGGCCCTCCGAGTTCGGCGAAGAGGACGTTCGCGGCGGTGTTGTCACTCTGCGTCAGTGCCGCTTCACAGACCTCCTCGAGGGACATGGACTGCCCCACACGGGTCTCGGTCACCGGCGAATGGGAGACGATGTCCGATTCCTCGATCGTCACGGTCTTGGTGAGTCCTGCCGTGCCCACCTTCTCGAGCAGAGCCGCAGCCGCCAAGGCCTTGATCGTCGAGGCGTAGGCGAACCGTTCGTCGCCGCGCCAGGAGACTTCGCGGCCTGTGCCGGTATCGACTGCGTACACGCCCACCCGTGCATCGAAGCGGTCCTCGAGGGCGAGGAAATCCGAGGAGTCCGTCTCCGGCGCCTCCGAACGGGTGGTTTCCGACGCAGTCGCCTCGGAGGCCGGAGGCGTCCCCGCAGTCTCCGGCGCAGTCGTCGCCTCGCCCCCGCAGGCAGACAGCAGGGCGAGGGAGAGGACACCGAGGACGGCGGTGGAGCGGAACGAGCGCGCACGGGGGCGCGTCTGGCCACTGAGTCGCTGGCTTCTAGTCATCCTGGGATCCTCGCATCCATTCTGAGAGACCGAGGATCTGTTCGGCGAGGGCGCACGGAGTGAGCCCGTCGGTCTCGATGCGGTGGACGCCGTCGGGCGCTGCCCGGTCGAGCCGGCCCGCCATCCTGGCGCTGCGTTCCAGATGGCGTCGGAGGCTCTCGCCCTGCTCGCGGCCTCCCAGCCTCTCAGCAATGGACGCATCGCTGGCGCGCAGCAGCACGCAGGTGACCTCGGCCGTTCCTCCCACGGCGTCGCGCAGAGCCTCGGCCTCCAGCACCGAGACGGTGTTCGTATAGATGAGACGGTGATATCCGAGCGCGCGGTAGTTGGCCCACATGGAGGCGAGGTTCCGCTCCGCGAGGCGGTGCTTCCATGGGGCGGGGTGGGCCAGATCGAGGTTGTCGCCTTCGATGACGGCGTGCTGCACGTCGTGGTCGGACAGCAGATCATGGAGCGCAAAGGCGGCGGAAGACTTGCCCACGCCGGAGCGTCCGCCGATGAGGATCACCTGAGGATTCGCCATACTTCATTGTCCCAGGTCTGAAGGCTGCGCTCGCCGCCTCCGCCCCGCGCACCCCTGCGGGCATAATGAGCCTGGAGCCCCTCACCTCTGCCTGGGAAGCGAGACTGTCATGACTGCGATTGCCGACCACGACGCCTACATCGCCGCGGCCGCCGAACCCTTCCGGCCTTCCCTCACGCACCTGCGCACACTCCTGCGTGCAGCACTGCCGGAAGCGGAGGAGGTGGTGGCCTATGACATGCCTGGGTTCCGGATCGACGGCACGATCGTCGCCGGCTATGCGGCCTTCACGCGGCAGTGCGGGCTGTATCTCCTGCCGGGGGCCATCTCCCGGCACTCCGAGGAGATCGCGGCCGCCGGCTTCAAGGCGACCAAGACCGGCATCACGTTCACCCCGCGCTCGCGGATCCCGGACGAGCTCGTGCAACAGCTGGCGCGAGCGTCACGAGACGACGCCCGGGCCTGACGGCCGCGTCCCGGCAGCCTGCTGCCCAGCTGCGGACCGCTGCCCGCCGGGGCCTCGCGCATCGGAGCTCTGCTCATCAGCTCCCTGTCCATCGGATCCCTGCCCGCCGGGAATCCGCGCGGCGAAGAACGGCAGCGTCCGCTGACACAGGGGCCCGATCCCCACGGCGAACACGAGCGTGCCCATTCCCACGTTCCCTCCCAGCAGCCAGCCGGCAGCCACCACGAACACCTCGATCCCGGTGCGCGCGATCCAGATGGGCACGCCCCACCGCTCGTGGAGGCCGGTCATGAGGCCGTCCCTGGGCCCGGGCCCCATGCGCGGCGCGATGTAGAGACCCGAGGCCACGGCGAGCAGGACCATCCCGGCGGCGAAGAGGGGGATGCGCAGCCAGAGTGCGGAGACCTCGGGCACGAGGAACAGGCCCACCTGAGCGCTGGTGCCGACCATGAGCACGTTGAGCACCGTGCCCACGCCGGGCCGCTGCCGGAGGGGGATCCACAGCAACAGGACGACCAGGCCGATGAGATTCGTGGTGAGTCCGAAGGGCAGCCCGGTCTGTCTGGACACTCCCTGCGCGAGGACGTCCCACGGGGAGACTCCCACTCCGCCCCTCACCATGAGGGCGATGGCGAAGCCGTAGAGGAACAGTCCCAGCAGGACGGCGGACAGTCGGATGGTGAGGGTGCGGTGCTTCTGCATGTCCTCACTCTCGTTCCAGGTGGCATTCGTTTCCAGGGCCAATTGGAATACAGTGGCCCCATGAATCCACTGCAGGTCGCCCCGCACACCCTGGCCCGCTCGCTGGGGGACTGGCAGGGGGACGGTCCGCTGCACCGTGCGCTCGCCTCCGGTCTGCGCGTGCTGATCCTCGACGGGCGGGTTCCCCTCGCCGCCCGCCTGCCCTCCGAGCGTGCGCTGGCCCAGGCGCTCGGCCTCAGCAGGACGACCGTCGCGGGTGCCTACGACACGCTGCGTGCCGACGGCTATGCGGTGAGCCGGCGAGGCTCGGGCACGGTGGCCGCGCTGCCCGGTCCCTCGCTCTCCCTGCCCTCCGTGCCGGGGACGGAGGGCCTCATCGATCTGAGCAGGGCCTCGCCTCCCGCCGCCTCCGCCGTGCCCGAGGCCGTACGCGGGGCCGCCGAGGATCTGCCGCGGTTCCTCCATGACAGCGGCTACGACGGCACCGGACTGCCGCACCTGCGTGCCGTCATCGCCGCGCACTACACCGACCGAGGGCTGTCCACCGCGCCGGCGGAGGTCCTCGTCACCCTGGGCGCGCAGCACGCGATCCACCTGCTCACCCATGTGCTGCTGAGCCCCGGGGATCGCGCCCTCATCGAATCGCCCACGTACCCGCACGCCCTTGACGCTCTCCGCAGCGCCAGGGCCCGTGTGGTGCCCGTCCCCGTATCCGCCGAGGACGGCTGGGACATGGACGTCGCGCTCGAGGCCCTGCGCCGCTCCCGCGCCGCGCTCGCCTACCTCATGCCGGACTTCCACAATCCCACCGGTGCCAGCATGCCCGCGGACGCCCGTGAGCGGCTCATCGCAGCCGCGGAGCAGTCCGGCACTGTCCTCCTCGCGGACGAAACGACCGCGCTGCTGGACCTGGGAACTGCCCCTGAACAGAATCCGACCGTGCCCGAGGCCGCCGGACCCCAGAGCGCCCAGGCACCGGCGTCCTCTCCCACCGGTGTCCTCCCACCGCCGCTGGGTGCCGGGGTCCGGGGAGGCGCGCGCACCGTGGTGCACATCGGTTCGGCGGGAAAGCTGTTCTGGGGCGGTCTCCGGGTGGGGTGGATCCGTGCGGAGCGCGGACTCATCGACCGTCTCGTCTCCGCGCGCTCCGCCTTCGACCTGGGCACTCCTGTGGTGGAGCAGCTGGCAACCGCGCGGCTGCTCGAAGCACTGGCGCAGGTGCGCGCCGAACGCGGGGAGCTGCTGCGCGCAGGGGAGCAGACACTGCGACGACTGGCGGCTGTGCATCTGCCGGACTGGGAGCTTCCGCCCGTCGCCGGTGGGATCTCCGTATGGGCTCGTCTGCCGCAGCCCGGTTCCTCCGCGCTCGCCCTCGCCGCTCACGCGCGCGGGCTGCTCGTACCTGCCGGTCCTCGGTTCGGCCCTGACGGCTCCGCCTTCGAGAGGAAGATCCGGCTGCCCTTCACCTCCTCGCCGAAGGAGCTGGAGGCCGCTGTGCCGCTGCTGGCCGAGGCGTGGGGACAGGCGCGGGGCGGCGGCCGCCCACCACGGAACCCACGGCGCATCCCGGACACCGTCGTATGAGACCAGCGGCCGCACTCAGCTCGCGGCCCGCTTTCGCCTCTCACCGACGACGACGTCCTGGCTTGCGAGGATCCCCGCCACCAGCTGCAGGACGAGCGCGAGGAGCAGGACCGCCAGAGGCGCGGCCCATCCTCCGGTGAGGGAGTGGACCGCGCCGAACCCCAGCGGCCCGAGGCCGGCGATGACATACCCGCTGCCCTGCGCCATGGTGGAGAGCCCGGCCGCCTGCTGTGCGTCCGCGGACCGTCCGACGATGTAGGACAGGGCCAGGCCGATCGCCGCACCCTGCCCCAGTCCCAGCAGGGTCAACCAGGCGTAGCCGCCGGCGGCGGGGGCGAGGAGCAGTCCCAGCAGTCCCGTGCCGGTCACGGCGACCGTGAGCACCACGAGCACCCATCCGCGGCGCATGCGCGCGGCGACGACCGGTGCCGCGAGAGAGGCGAGGATCGCGGGGAGGGCGGAGTAGGCGATCATCAGCCCGGCCTCGGCGGCGGACACTCCTGCGTCCTGCAGGAGGGCGGGAGTCCATGTGAGGAACGTGTAGTAGCCGGCGCTCTGCAGCCCCATGTGGGCGGTGACGGCGAGCGCCGTGGGATCCGTGACCAGCGTCCGGAACCTGGACGGCACCGGAGGACCGGCCGCGCCCGAGGTCGGCCTCGGGCGCGGGCCCCGTCTCAGTTGGGGGAGCCAGAGGGCGAAGGCGAGGAGCGCGGGGAGCGCCCAGATCGCCAGTGCCCTGCGCCAGTCGCTGCCGGGCGCGTGGGCCAGCGGTGCGGTGGCGCCCGAGGCGATGGCCGGTCCCATGAAGAGCACCATCGAGTACAGGCCCATCATGAGGCCTGCGCGGTGCGGGAAGTCCTGTTTGATGGCGGGCGGGAGGAGCACATTGCCCACCGCGATCGCCGCGCCCAGCAGGACGGTGCCTGCGAAAAGCGCGGTGAGGCTGGGGTGGAGACGCAGCAGGATGCCGGCTGTGAGCACCAGCATGAGTATGCCCAGCAGACGATGGGTGCCCAGCCTCCTGCTGAGCAGGGGAGTGAGGAACGCGAAGGCCCCGAAAGCGAAGACGGGGATGGTGGTGAGCAGGCTGGCGGCGGTCGCGGAGAAGCCCAGATCGTCCTGGATGTCCGTGAGCACCGGGCCCACGGAGGCCACCGCCGGCCGCAGATTCAGCCCGATGAGGATGAGACCTGTGCCCAGCAGAATCGCACTGCCCGTCCGGCGAGCTCCTCCGCTGCTGTGGGAGGGCGGTCCGGAGGCGACGGGAGCGGGCGAGGAGTCGCCGGAGTGGGGAACGGGCATGGGCTCATTCCAACCCCGTCCCCGCCTTCAGAGCAACCCGCGTGGCCTCAGTGCGTGCGGCGGCGCAGTTCGCCGGGGAAGCCCTAGGGTGAGGAGCATGGGAGGACCTGATGGGCACACGGGCACGGACGGAGGCACATGGGTGGCGGAAGCCGCCGCACAGCGCCGGCTTGCGGACCTCGACCTGCGGACGCTTCATACTGACCTCCTCGCCGTGCATGGTCCGCAGGGCTGGTGGTGGCCGGCGCAGGACCGCTTCGAGATGATGGCGGGTGCCGTGCTCGTCCAGAACACGCGCTGGCAGAACGTGGAGATGAGTCTCGACTGGCTGCGCGCGGCTGACCTGCTCCGGCCCTCACTCCTGCGGGCGGTGCCCGAGGAGGACCTGCGCGCCCTCATCCGCCCGTCGGGGTTCATGCGGGCCAAGGCGGCAGCACTCCGGGCGCTCGCCGCCTGGACCGAGGAGCGTGAGGCGGAGGTGCCGGGGCTCAGCGACGGTGAGCTGCGAGCGGAGCTGCTCGCCCTCCGGGGGATCGGGCCTGAGACGGCCGATGTCATCGGGCTCTACGGCTATCGCCGTCCGGCATTCATCGCGGACGCCTATGCCCGGAGGCTGCTCACGGCTCGCGGGTTCGCCGTGCCGCGGAGCTACGAGGCAGCACGCCGTGCGCTCGCCCCGGCCCTCGCCGAGGCAGGCCTCGCCGTGGCGGATCTGGCGGAGCTGCACGGCCTCATCGTCGAGGAGGGCAAGCGCTCGCAGGGTGCTCGTCCGGCGGGAGGCGGATGAGTCCGTCAGCGAGGATTGGCCGTGCGGCGGACCCAATCGCCCATCCCCGGGGTGATGAAGCGCAGACCCCCGGCGCCGTCACGATAGATCGTGCCCTTCTTCATGAGCCGATCACGCAGGTAGGACACCGCAGTGACGCGCTCGTCCAGCACGGCGGCGACGTGCCCGCCGTTCGGCGCCGGATGGGAGAGTTCGGCGGCGGCGAGCGCTGTGAGGTATTCGCGCTCGCGGGGGCTTGCGTCTTCCCACCGGCTGAGGAAGAGCTGGTCCAGATCGGCGACGATGCGCGGCTCGGCCTCCCGGGCGTGCTGTTCCGTGATCGCGGTGCGGCCGTGGGAAGCGCGCCAGGCGAAGTGCCCGGCGACCTGGATCGCGTACGGATACCCGCCGGAGAGTGCGAGCAGCGCCTCGACCGCTTCCGCGGTCATGGGCCGGTGGGAGCGCTCCGCCGGCCCGCTGAGCGCTGCGCGTGCGTCCGAACCCGGCAGCGTCTCGAGAGTGTGCCACTC
>NZ_JALAHB010000080.1 GCF_022712115.1 Brevibacterium sp.
AGCGCTGATGGTACTGCACTTTTGTGGGTGTGGGAGAGTAAGTCACTGCCGCAATATTCGTTGGTTGGGTTGAGGCCCTCATGCTGCATGCCCCCCTGTTTGTGGGGGTGTGTGGTGTGGGGGCCTCCCCTCATTCACGGGAGTTTCAGGCAGTCCCCTCGTCACGGAGGGAATGAACCTCGGTGCTGTGGTGGGTGGGATCGTGTGGCTGGTCCTGGTATGGCTGGAGAGCAGCCTTTCGGGGGACACCCTCATGTGTCGTTACATCCATACGGCGTCATTCGCAAATCGTGTCTCATCATCCGAATGCCCTGCATGGATCCGGCGCTCTCGGCTATACACTCGCGTCCATGTCACTTCATCCCGCACTTGTGCCCATCTATGAGACCGTCCTGCACAGGAACCCCGGGGAATCCGAGTTCCACCAGGCCGTGCATGAAGTGTTCCAGAGCCTCGGCGCAGTCGCCGACCGCCACCCCGAGCTGGTGGACACCGGCGTGATCGAACGCCTGTGCGAGCCCGAGCGCCAGATCATCTTCCGTGTCCCGTGGGTCGACGACTCCGGCAAGGTGCAGATCAACAGGGCCTTCCGTGTCGAGTACAACTCCGCGCTGGGTCCCTACAAGGGCGGTCTCCGCTTCCACCCGACCGTCTACTTGGGGATCGTGAAGTTCCTCGGCTTCGAGCAGATCTTCAAGAACGCCCTCACTGGCATGCCCATCGGCGGCGGCAAGGGCGGCTCCGACTTCGATCCCAAGGGCAAGAGCGACAACGAGATCATGCGCTTCTGCCAGTCCTTCATGACGGAGATGTACCGCCATCTCGGGGAGCACACGGATGTGCCTGCGGGCGACATCGGCGTGGGCGGCCGCGAGGTCGGATACATGTTCGGTCAGTACAAGCGGATCACCAACCGGTATGAGGCCGGCGTCCTCACGGGCAAGGGCCTGGACTACGGCGGTTCCATGGTGCGAACCGAGGCGACCGGGTTCGGCCTCGTCTACTTCGTCCGGGAGATGCTGGCCTCGCGGGGCCTCGATCTGCGGGGCAAGACCGTGAGCGTGTCCGGGTCCGGCAACGTGGCGATCCACGCGGCGCTCAAGGCGCAGGAGCTCGGTGCCACGGTCGTCGCCGCCTCGGACTCCCAGGGCTACGTCTACGACTCGGCGGGTCTCGACATCGACCTCCTCACCGAGATCAAGTTCCAGCGCGGCGAGCGGATCTCCGTCTATGCGGATGAGCGGACTACCGCGACCTATCACGCAGCCGGCAACGTCTGGACCCTTCCCGTCGACATCGCGCTGCCGTGCGCCACGCAGAACGAACTCGATGAGGAGAGCGCCAAGAACCTCGTCTCGAACGGGCTCGTGGCCGTGGCGGAGGGCGCGAACATGCCCTGCACCCCCGGTGCGATCAAGGTCTTCAACGAGGCCGGTATCCTGTTCGGCCCCGGCAAGGCGGCGAACGCCGGCGGTGTCGCCACGTCTGCGCTGGAGATGCAGCAGAACGCCTCGCGGGATTCGTGGAGCTTCAAGCGCACCGACGCCAAGCTGGACGAGATCATGACCGGCATCCACGAGGCGTGTGCGCGTGCAGCGGCGGACTTCGGCTCCCCCGGCGACTACGTGACTGGTGCGAACATCGCGGGCTTCCAGCGGGTGGCGCGTGCGATGGTGGCGCAGGGCGTCGTCTGATCCGATTCACCGGGACCCGCCACTGAGCGAGCGGGTCCTACTGCGTCCCCGGCACAGCTCCGGGGCCCTCCCCGGCGGTCCCCGTTGCCCCTGCCTCGCAGGGTGCAGCGGGGACCGCGGCGTCTCAGCGGGGCGCGGGGCGGTGGTAGTCGTCGGCCCAGTGCACCAGGGGCGGCACCGGCGGAGCGGACTGCGGCCCCATCGCAGTCACCTCGCCCACGAGCAGATCGTGGGTGGCCGCAGTGAGGCGCTGGACGATCCTGAGGTCGAACCATGCGGCGCAGCCTGAGATGACGGGGGAGCCGGACGGGGCGTCCAGAGTGTCCACGGAGTCCAGGAGGCCGCGCAGCGGCTGCCCCGGCTCACCGAGCCACTGTGCGATGCCCTTCTGCTCCGCCGTGAGGATGCTCAGCGCGCAGGTCTCGGCGCTCTCGAGGGTCTCGGCCATGCGTGAGCCGGAGTAGACGCTCACGGCCATCGTGGGCGGGTCGTAGGAGACGTCCAGGAAGGAGTCCACCGTGATCGCCTGGCGCAGGCCGTGGCGCGTCGTGCCCAGCACCGCCACCGGGCGCGGGAAGAGACCTGCGAGCCGGCGGTACTCCTCGGCGGTGTGAGCCACCTCGGTCGCGGGGGAGGCGTGTCGCCGCGCGGACGGATCTAGAATGGGTGCCATGTCTGAAACCTATCCCGCCGGCGGCGGCGCTGCGACACTCGACCGCCTCGAACAGGAACAGCTCACGGAGCCCGGCGACCACGAGCGCTTCTCCCACTACGCGCCCAAGGCCAAGATCATGGAGGCCATGGTCAACGGCACCCCGGTGGTGGCGCTGTGCGGCAAGGTGTGGGTGCCCACGCGTGATCCCGAGCGCTTCCCCGTCTGCCCGCGCTGCCGGGAGATCTTCGAGTCGATGCCCGAAGGGCCGCAGGAGTAAATGACGGCACAGCGTGTTCCCGGCACCCATGCCGCTGAGCAGCTGTCGCCAGCCTTCCCCGAGCGCGCCGCGTGGGGGACTGCCGGCAAGCTGCGCGCATGGCAGGCCGAGGCCCTGGAACTGTACTTCTCACAGTCGCCGCGGGACTTCCTCGCGGTGGCGACCCCGGGCGCCGGCAAGACGACGTTCGCGCTGCGGCTCGCGGCGGAGCTGCTTGCACAGCGGATCGTCGACCGGGTGACCGTGGTGGCGCCCACCGAGCACCTCAAGGTGCAGTGGGCGGACGCCGCTGCACGGGTGGGGATCAAGCTCGATCCCCACTTCCGCAACGCCCAGGGACGCCATGCCCCCGGCTTCCACGGAGTGGCGCTCACCTATGCCCAGGTGGCGGCGAAGCCGGCCCTGCACAGGAACCGGACCGAGGCGGCCCGGACCCTCGTGATCCTCGACGAGGTGCACCACGCCGGCGATGCGCTTTCCTGGGGCGACGGCGTGCGTGAGGCGTTCGAGCCCGCGCGGAGGCGCCTGGCCCTCACCGGCACGCCGTTCCGTTCGGACACCTCTCCCATCCCGTTCGTCACGTACGAGGAGGACGCGGAGGGCATCCGCACCTCCAAGGCCGACTACACCTACGGATACGCCGAGGCGCTCAAGGACGGCGTGGTCCGCCCGGTCCTGTTCCTCGCCTATGCGGGGGAGATGCGCTGGCGGACCAAGGCGGGCGACGAGATGTCGGCCGTGCTGGGTGCGGAGGCCACGAAGGACATCCACTCACAGGCGTGGCGCACGGCGCTCAACCCGGAGGGCGAATGGATCCCCGCGGTGCTGCGGGCCGCGGACAAACGGCTCACGGAAGTGCGGCGCACCGTGCCGGATGCCGGAGGGCTCGTCATCGCCACGGACCAGACGGCCGCGCGCGCCTATGCCAAGCAGCTGAAGGAGATCGTCGGCGAGCCCGTGACGGTCGTGCTCTCCGACGAGGACGGCGCCAGCGGCAGGATCGAGGAGTTCCAGCACTCCACACGGCGCTGGATGGTCGCCGTCCGGATGGTGTCGGAGGGCGTCGACGTGCCCCGCCTCGCCGTGGGCGTCTACGCCACCTCGGCCTCGACGCCGCTGTTCTTCGCCCAGGCGATCGGCCGCTTCGTGCGTGCGCGCAAGCGAGGCGAGACGGCCTCGGTGTTCCTCCCGAGCGTGCCGATCCTCATGGCCCTGGCGAACTCCCTCGAGGAGCAGCGCGACCACGCCCTGGACCGCAAGCCGGATCCGGACGACGAGGGGCTCATCACCTTCGACGACGACGAACTCGCACGCGCCAACCGGGCGGAGGGCGCGAGCGACGATCTGCTGGGCTCCTTCGAGGCGCTCGACTCGCAGGCGAGCTTCGACAAGGTCCTGTTCGACGGCGGCGAGTTCGGCGCGGGCGGGGCGGTGGGCTCCGAGGACGAGATGGACTTCATCGGCATCCCGGGGCTCCTCGAACCGGACCAGGTCTCCGCGCTGCTGCGCAAGCACCAGGCCGAGCAGCTCTCGCGCCGCTCGCGCGAGGTCGTGGAGCCGGCCACCCCGGCCACGGACGAGTTCGAGCACCGCGCGCTCAAGGAGGACCGGAACCGCCTGCAGAGCCTGGTGGGCGCATGGTCGCGGCGCACCGGGCAGCCCCACAGCACGGTGCACGTGGAGCTGCGCAAGGCCTGCGGCGGCCCCGCGGTCGCGGAGGCCACCCCGCAGCAGATCCGTGACAGGATCACCAAGCTCGAGGCCTGGTTCGTCGGCCGGAGGTGAGGGAGCGCACGCAGGCCCCCGC
>NZ_JALAHB010000081.1 GCF_022712115.1 Brevibacterium sp.
GGCCGGCCCCCGCACCGGCACCGTCCAAGCGCAGCGCCTCACCCGCGCAGATCCAGGCGGCTCTCGCCCGGATCGGGATGACGCGTCCCGGCGTCTCCGGCTATTCCGCCGGTCGAGCGGACGGGGTGCACACCAAGCTGGACGAGCAGATGCAGATGCGTGAAGCCAGCGTCTTCCCGCTCTCCCCCCACCAGCTGGCGGAAGCGGAGACGGCGGAGTGGGATCCGGAGGACACGATCTCCGAGTACTCCGGGCTGGCCGAACAGGAGTACGACCGCAATCTCACCGCTCCCATCATGAACCGCGAAGAGCTGTTCACGGAGAACCTCGAGACCCAGCAGATGCCCGTGGTCACCGAGGACATGACGGTCGATTCCGAGGCGGACGGAACCGCACCCGTGTCCGCAGAGAGCGGCGACGGCGAGGAGGCCGCTGACGGCTCCTGGTTCCTGGGCGGCATGTTCACCACGCGCGAGGAGGAGCTGGAGCGCCAGCGCACCGCTTTCGAACGCGAGCGGGCGCGTGAGCGCCGGCTCAACGAGGAGGCACGCGAGCGCGCACTCGCCGCGGAGCAGCGCCGCGACCGGCACCGGAAGGCGACGGCCGCAGCTGCCGCGGCGCAGGCACCCCGGACGGCAGACGGTGATTCGCACACCGGCACCGGCGGCGAGCCGCAGGCCAAGGCTGCGGCAGGGTCAGAGACAGAGGCTCATCCCGGGGATGGAACACCGTCCGGTGCGCAGGCGGCGGCAGGGTCAGAGTCCGCCCCGACCGCGCACTCGAACTCTGCGCAGGACGCAGCGGCGGCACAGGATGCACCTGCCGCAGGCGGCGCAGCAGCGCCGAGTACCGCCACCTCGCAGAACTCGTCGCAGGATGTTCGGAGCGCGGAGCCGGCCGGTCCACGGAAGTCGGCAGGACGGCCCAAGACGCAGCACTCCGCGCAGGAGCAGACCTCCGGCACGCCTGATCGTCCCGGCGCCGTCAGGCTCGCGGCCGGAACGGGCGCAGGTGCGGCTGCAGCTGCCGGCGCCGGCTCTCCGTCCGGCCCGGCGCAGAACGGCGGTGGAGCGGCGGCAGCGCCGGCGGCTCCGCAGCAGCCGCGGCGACGCCGGGGGGCCATCGTCTGGACGGTGATCGGTGCGATCCTGCTCATCGGCGCCGTGGTGTTCGGCATCATCGCGGTGAGGAACCTCAGCAGCTCCTCCGAACCCCAGCCCAACCCCGCACCCACAGCAGTGCCCTCGCAGGCGCCTTCACCCAGCGAGGAGCCGTCCGCGGAACCGGAGGGCCCCGCACCCGCCATCGATTCGGTGACGGACCTCGACCCGGAGGGCGACGGCTCGGAGAATCCCACCGCGGTGGACAACGTCCTCTCCGATGACGACAGCCAGTGGCAGACGGACCGCTACAACTCGGCGGCGTTCGGCAGCCTGAAGTCGGGCCTCGGCCTCGGCTTCGCGCTCGAGGAGGAGGCATCCGTCTCCTCCGTGACCATCGACTCCCCGGACCAGGGCTCCACGGTGGAGATCCGGGTGGGCGACTCCGACGATCCGGAGGATGCGGAGACCGTCGGTGAAGCCCGGCTCGACGGCGGCTCGACCACGGTGGAGCTGGACGAGCCCCAGACCGCCGAGTACGTCTTCGTCTGGTACACGGAGCTCGCACCTGCGGGTGAGGGCTACCGCGGACAGATCACTCACGTCGAGATCGACTGATGCGCCTGCGCGGTGCTCAGCAGGCCGTGCGGAGATCGCACAGAGGAATATTCGTCCGCAGCGCCGTGTTGGCCTGCTGAGACCTAGGAGGGACATGACCAACCACCGCCTCGTGATCGTCGGCTCGGGCCCGGCGGGCTACACGGCAGCGATCTACGCCGCACGCGCGAACCTCGAACCCGTGGTCATCGCGGGCTCCGTGACCGCCGGCGGCGAGCTGATGAACACCACGGACGTGGAGAACTTCCCCGGGTTCCCCGAGGGGGTCCAGGGGCCGGAGCTCATGGAGAGCATGCGCCAGCAGGCCGAACGCTTCGGCGCCACCGTCGTGTACGACGATGTGGCGACCATCGACTTCCGGCCCGGTGCCCACGGCCTCGTCACCGCGATGGGCGCGCAGTACACCGCCGAGTCCCTCATCCTCGCCACCGGCTCCGCGTACCGCGAGCTCGGACTGCCCAACGAGAAGAAGCTCTCCGGCCACGGCATCAGCTGGTGCGCCACCTGTGACGGCTTCTTCTTCAAGGGCCAGGAGATCGCCGTGATCGGCGGAGGCGATTCCGCGCTGGAGGAGGCGACGTTCCTCAGTCGCTTCGCCTCCAAGGTCACTGTCGTCCACCGTCGCCAGGAGCTCCGTGCGTCCCAGGCGATGCAGGACCGCGCCAAGGCGGACCCCAAGATCGAGTTCCTCTTCGACTCGGCGGTGGACGAGATCCACGGTGAGGACTCCCTCACGGGCCTCACGATCCGGAACACCGTCACCGGCGAGCGGAGCCAGCTGCCCGTCACCGGCATGTTCGTGGCGATCGGGTCCGATCCCCGCACCTCACTGTTCGCAGACGTCCTCACGCTCCGTGAGGACGGGTACCTGGCCGTCGAGGGACGCAGCTCCCGCACCAGCTTCGAAGGCGTCTTCGCCGCAGGTGACGTGATCGACCCCGTGTACAGGCAGGCGATCACCTCGGCAGGTTCGGGCTGCTCCGCCGCACTGGATGCAGAACACTACCTGGCAGACCGCGACCAGGCTGCCGCCGAGGCTCCTCTCACCGCGGTCGCAGGCGCCTGAGCCCCACACCCTCCATCCGGCTGCCGGTGTCGAACCCGACAGCTCCCCCATACCGAGACCACCGCTACTGCAAGGAGGACGACATGTCCCTCGAAGTCACAGATGCCACTTTCTCCGCCGAGGTCCTCGAATCGGACAAGCCCGTCCTCGTGGACTTCTGGGCGCCCTGGTGCGGTCCGTGCCGCATGGTCTCCCCGATCGTCGACGAGATCGGGGAGGAGCTCTCCGACCGCCTCAAGGTGGTCAAGGTGAACACGGACGAGAACATGCAGACCGCAGGCTCCTACGGCATCACCTCGATCCCGGCGATGTATCTCTTCAAGAACGGTGAGGTCGTCAAGCAGATCATCGGTGCTCGGCCCAAGCCGGCACTGCTGCAGGAGATCGAGCCCTCCCTCTGAGCGGCGTCCCCGCAGCACCTCCTGACGCCCTTCACCGGCCTTCAGGAACTCTCAGGCGCCCGTTGTAGCATCAACGGGCGCCTGAGGCGCACTGAGGGACTGCTGCAAGGGCGGAGCGAGGACACCGAGCGACAGGGACACAGCTCCCGCACTCCCTGCCGGAACCGAGCCAGAGACGAGACAGATGACTAGCCACACCACCACCTACCGCCTGGGTGACGACGATGCCGTGCTCCCCGCGGTGAAGGCCCAGCTGAGCCGGCTGGGGTATTCCGTCGGAGACGCCTCCAGCAGCGTCTTCGACCACATGTTCGACTACGCGGTGCGGTCGTTCCAACAGGACAGGGGCCTGTACACGGACGGTGTGCTCGGCCAGCAGACCTGGGGGCAGGTGGAGCTGGCACGTCATCGCCTGGGTGACCGCGTCCTCCGCTTCGACCCTGTGCGTCCGTTCGCCGGCGACGACGTGGCCGAACTGCAGCGGAGCCTCGCACGGCTGGGGCTCTACGCCTGGCGCGTGGACTGCGTGTTCGCGGAACGGACGCATGCCGCAGTGCGCGAACTCCAGAAGAGCCTGGGGCTCGAGGTGGACGGCGTCGCCGGGCCCCGCACGCTCCGCGGGCTCTCGGCCGTCACCCGCGGACAGGCGAGCGGCGATCTCTTCGCCCTGCGCGAGACCGCACGGCTGCGCTCTGACGGCCCCTCGCTCTCCGGGCGCACCTTCCTCATCGACGCGGCGCCTCAGATTCCGGTATCACCCGATCCGCAGCTTCACCGCGAACACGATGCGGAGATGCTGGGGTACTCGGGCGACATCGCTCGGCGCATCGCCGGCCGGCTGGCGGCGGTCGGCGCCTCCCCCTTCGTCATGGACGCGGACAACCGGGAGGCGGAGCAGCTCGCGGACACCAAGAGCTCCGCACTCATCACGATCTCCCAGGACCTGCACTCCGATGCCGCCGCCAACGGAGTCGCTGTCTTCTACTTCGGCTCCGTCAACGGCGAACAGTCACCGATCGGACGAAGGCTCTCACAGCTCATCAGCCGTGAGATCGCCTCGCGCACGGATTTCCTCGACTGCGGCACGCATCCACGGACCTGGGGCTCGCTGCAGAAGCACCGAGTGCCCACCGCTCACGTGGTGGTCGGGTACATGACGAACCCGGAGGATCGTCGCCGGCTCCATTCCGCAGTGGTGAGGGATGCCGTGGCCGAATCCGTCTCCGTCGCCCTCCAGCGCCTGTACCTCACGGAACGCAATGATCCGGAAACGGGCACGGTCGATCTCACGGCCCTGCGCGCGATGATCGAGCGGTCCGACTCCGACAGGTGACGCCTGCCGGAGCGCATCGTCGGGTTCGCCACAGGCATCTCCCGCCGCACGGCCCGGCAATGAGAGGCCGCCTTCCTGGGGCTGTGTTTCACGTGAAACTGTTTTTCACGGGGAGCACAGCCCCTCTTTCACGCCTATCGAGTCTGTCTGCTGAGGCTTCCCGCCGGTTCATGCCAGCGCTCTCCCCGCGCGGACGATCTCACCGCTCTTCGGCACCCTGCCGCTGAACACGATCTGCACTGGAGCAGCGGAGGCGATATCGGCACCGTCCATGGCCTGTACGTGAACGTGGGGCTCCGTACTGTTGCCCGAGTTGCCGCACAGTCCCAGGACCTCACCCCTCCGGATTCGCATACCGGGACGCACCGCCACGCTTCCGTGCCGGAGATGGCAGAGAGCGACGACCACGCCGTTGCTCTCCACCAGGACGTGGTTGCCCGCCAACGCCCGCCATCCGAACGCTGCTCGCCGGTATTGCGTCAGTGCATACCCCACGGACGGAATGCCTCTGTAGGCGGTGTGATCCTCCTCCCCGTCGTGCGCAGACACGACTGTTCCGGCCACCGGAGAGAGGATCGGACGTCCGAACCCAGCGAAGCGATCAGGAGCCTCCGGACGCATGAACGCTTGAAATCCCATCCGCGCAGAGATGTCTCGTTCATCGACAGGAACGAAGTCAATCGCATATGCCGAGGCGTAGAGCCGGGTGCCATGGCTGGGGACACGGTCGGCAGGACTGTTCCGCACGCGCCAGTGGCCCCCAAAGGGATAGCTCAACTCGACGATCGCATTCACGCGCTGCCCCCCTGCACTCGAATCTCATTCAGCATATGCGCCACAGCACAGATCGAATCGACCCTACTCATCAACCTCTCGGCTACTCGCCCATAGGCGCGTAGGTCTGCAGGCGCTGTACACCGGGAACTGATACTTCTTCCGTACGAAACATCGGCGTCTGTGCTGCGCGGCTGCGAGCCGCAGCCCATGCGTCTCCTGGCATTCTCCGCACCAGCATCCGCCCACCGCCCCAGCGCCTTTCGGCATTGCGGAGGTCGATGTTCCCAGCGTGATGTGTGCAGTGTCCTGACGGCGTGAGCAGTGTCCTGACAGAGGCGGAACATGCGGGCGAGTGAGGCAAAAGGGGATGCAGAGAACCTATGAGCGATCCCGGCACCCGGCCGGGCGTGGGGCCCCGTCACCAAGCCGACCGCGCAGGCTGCCAGCACGCATGCGGCCCTTCCGACCATTCAGTCTCCGCACAGAGCCGGGACGGAGCTGGTGGACAGCTCGCGTGCTGGAAGTCGCGCACCGGACGTGTGAGTACAGGTCCCCACGTGCAGCGGAGATGCGCCACGCGTTCCAGGCAACTGACGTACGGTAATGCTCTACCGCTGGGCGCTTCTGAGCGCATGCCAGCACTGTGGGAGAAAGGACCAGTGGGGGCGGGCGCTGAGCGGACCGACAACGAGTGGACGCGTCCTACAGCATCCGTCCTACAGCGTTCTCCCAGTGCCATTCGCTCAGTGCCGTTGTCCCAGCGGTATCCGCCCAGTACAGTTCGCCTCGGACCATGGCGCCCCGGACACGTGCGGGCGGGCCATCGGCACCTCCTCGCGTTCATCGGCAGGTCGCCCCTCTGGGGATCCTCTCGCTGTTTCTGATCTGACCGACACGCCATACAGTCAATGGTCCCGAGATGAAGCCCTGCCCTGCATCCTGAGGAATCAAAGCTCCCACAGTACGGCTCAAGCGCGTCGTGCATAGCTGCCGCGCCTCCTCCGTCGCCAGGTCGTCCTGAGGTACTGGCAGAGGCCTTGGAAGGCTATCCGTTCCACATCAACTGGGGAGGTTCCGGATGCCCGAGCATGTCTAGTCCGGTCGTTTCACGTGAAACGGGACCGGAGGTGTCACCGGAGAGCCAGGGGTGACCGCCTCGCTTCCGAGAGACGATCGATACTGAAAGCACGGGAGGCGCTTCATTGCTTGCATGAGCAGAAGGGGATCCGCAGCTGAGTCGCATCGCCCCGACAGCGTCGCGCCGAGCACTGCCAGCATCGTGCGCAATCGAGTCGCGCATTCCAGGACAGTCCCCGCGGCCGTACGGTGCCGGATCCAGATCGCGTGTAGCGGCGCGTCGCACCCCGCCCCCCTGTTTCACGTGAAACATCCAGTCAGCACCGCCCGCCGCCACGCTCACACGCTCACACGCTAACACGCTCACACGCTCACACGCTCACGCGCTCCCGCGCAACCGCGCGGCCGCCCGCCAGCGCGCGCGCCGACCGGCCCGGCCGACCGCAGGGCCTCCGGGGCTGCGAGCACGGGGA
>NZ_JALAHB010000082.1 GCF_022712115.1 Brevibacterium sp.
CCTCTGGTTCGCGCTGACGTTCTGGGTCTATCTGGAGACCCGCAACGTGGCGGTCTCCGCCGTGATCGGCGCGGGGTACATGGGATTCGTGATGTGTTTGTCAAGACACCGCTACCATTGGCGGCATGAGCACCACTGCCCAGCCCCGTCGCGCCGCGATCTACCTCCGCATCTCCCAGGACCGTGAGGGCGAGGAGTTCGGCATCGGAACCCAGCGGAAGCGGACGAGGCAGCTTGCCGAGGCCCGCGGGTGGAGCGTGGTCGAGGAGTACGTGGACAACTCCGTCTCCGCGTCCAAGAAGCGCGGCCCCGGGACTGCGTGGCACGAGATGCTTCGCGCCGCGGAGCGCGGTGAGTTCGACCTGATCGTAGCCGTCGACCTCGACAGACTTCTCCGGCAGACCTCGGACCTCAACGATCTGATCGCGACCGGCGCCAGAGTCGTCACCGTCGACGGAGAAATTGACCTCTCGACCGCAGACGGTGAGTTCCGAGCGACGATGCTCGCAGGCATCGCTCGCTTCGAAGTCCGCCGCAAGTCTGAGCGCCAGCGCAGAGCGAACCAGCAGAGACGCGAGCAAGGGCATGTGGTCAATGCGCGCCGTATCCCTGGATACGCGGATGATCACGTCACCGTCGTCGAGGAAGAGGCCGAGGTGGTGGCGAAGACCTTCACCGACTTCTTGGGCGGGGTGTCGCTCCGGCAGCTCGCTCGCGATCTTGAAGCTGCGGGGATCAAGACAACACGAGGCCGCACCTACTCCCCGCGCAGCGTGAAGTTGCTCCTAGAGAACCCCCGATATGCCGGTCTCGTTCCGCGCCACGAGACCGGAGAGACCTACCCCGGCAGCTTCCCCGCCATCGTTCCCCGCGAGCAGTGGGAGGCCGTTCAGCAGAAGCTCACCAACCCCTCCCGGAGGTCGTCACCCGGCAACAGCCCCCGCTGGTTGCTCTCTGGGATCGCCAAGTGTGGACGCTGTGGCAAACGTGAGCTACGAGTTGGCAACGGCCACGCCGGAGCACCGAGATACAGGTGCGGGAACCACCTGGCCCGCATGGCCGAACCAATCGATGCATACCTCAGCGGCATCCTCGTCAGAGTGCTGAGTCGCCCGGACATCTCCGCCCAGATATGGGGAGAACGAGAGGACGGCGTGGACCACGAAGCTCTCAGCGCCGAGCGTGTCACCGTGCAATCCCGCTTGGACGGGCTCGCCGGACTCTACGCAGACGGCATACTCGACGGCGCTTCGGTGACAAAGGAGTCCAACCGCCTCCGCGAGCGGATCGCGGAGATTGACGAGGCGCTCGACGTCGGGTCAGGGAGTTCCCCTCTCGGCCTGGTGATCGGCAGGGAGGACGTACAGGCCACTTGGGATGCGCTCGACGTCGAGCGCAAGCGGATGATCGTGCGGGCACTGACGGACGTCACCATCCTTCCCTCAAGATCCGGTATGAAAGGCTTCGATCCGGATCTCATTCAGATCGACTGGAAGCACTGAGCGCCCGCCCTCAGTACCCCCTCACACGCACGAGGTTCGCCGCAGAGGTCCCCCTCACGGTTCCGACAAGTCAACACCTCGAAACCCGGCCCGTGCTCATTCACGGGCAACCTCGCGCGTCTCAGGGGGTATTGCTTTTTCGAGCATCCTCGATGCGGTGCAGGGCTCCGTCCAGCACGAGACCTCGGGCTCGATCATCTTCGATCGGGTGGAGCGGGAGGCCGTGGGCGTCCGCCCACTCGCGCAGTGCAGGAGGAGCGCCCCCGATCTGGGACATGCCACCCACGAGCATGTTCATCACCGGATCGGCCTGCTGAGCCCGGTTCTGGGCCGGCGTGATCGGCATGACGTGCAGCGGATTCACGCACCGGGGATTCTCTCCCATGAGGCAGATATGCCCGAGCACCTTGCCGCTCTCGTAGCCCCATCGAAGATGCCCGCGAGCATCTTCCTTCGGCCGCTCAACGAACCACAGATACATGAGCTTGTATGCCAGCCATCCGCGATGGGTTGTTGTGTCGATTTCAAATCGAGGCTTCTCCGGGTCGCCTGTATTGATGATCCAGCAGGCCGCGTCATTCACGACGATCTTGCTCGCGATTGTTTCGACGGCTCGCATAGTTGACTGCACATCATCTTGCAGGAGGAAGCCCTGATGCAGTGAGCAGTATCCGGGGTGGGGGTTGTCCTTTCGGATATTGATAGTGCGGATTCTTCGACACCTGTAGCCGCCTTCTTCGCGGTAGGAACACTCAGCGGCAAGCGCATTCTTGCGCTCTTCTTCACTCATTCCTTGACGCCCCATTCCCGCGCGCATCTGCGTTGTGGCCGCATTCTTCTGCGCATTCTTCGATAAGGAATAGTGGTGCGTCTTGCACACCCACAGCACGACGCCGTCCCCGCTGGTCCACCTCGCCACGGGCGAGCGCGAGCAGTCGTGATGCTCGCAGACGTCCGGCTTGGACGGGTCCGGTGTGCGTGCCATGAGGGCCCTTCTGTGCGGTTGAGGGTGGTAGGAAGTAATTCCGGCTGTACGTGCCCGTCGGAGCGCGGTCCAGCGCAGGGAGAACGCGGGGCACGGCCGGTTTATTCCCACCGTCTGCAGATAGCCGTCTACGGGCGCACTACTGCGGACACCTCGGGCCCTTCCCTCGTCCTCGCCTCCGTGGTAGCCCGGCCCCCAGCCGGGCAGCGCCTCCGTCTTCCTCGTCGGCTACGCCCTATGCCTCCTCTTCGAGGCGAGCCCTAAGCGAGCCCTCTCCGCTGCATCATTCCCCGCTCCTTCTCTCGCCCCTGTCGGCCCTTACTTACGAAAAGCCCTGCGAAGCGGTGAAGGGCTTTTCTCCAGCAGAGACCGACAGGGGCAGGGGCGTTATGAGCTATCCTCCGATTCATTCCGTTAATCCGGCGCATTCAGCGCCCGAGACTTCGACCCAGCTTAGGCATTGGCAGCTTCGGCTTAATCAGTATAGGCGCGAGGGCCTTTGCCATTCGTGCGCTGCACAAGCAGCGTGGTTGCACCAACTCGGCAGTGAGAATGTTCGGCCTCCCTGCGAAGAATGTGTACCAATTGTCGATTCATTTCCACGTTATCAGTCGCACGGCGGCTGGAGAACCCTTCCCCGATCAACACGTGATGCTCTCGCATATGAAGAAAAGGACTCTAATGGATTCTGATTCCACGATTGTTGCCGCCGACCTCCCCGCCGGGACGTGGTTCGCTCGCGCAGGCGAACCCGCGACCATCTGCCGAGCGATCGGTCAGCCGTACGCCTACAGTCGCAACAAGGTCCCCTTCCGCGACTGCGAGGTCTGGGGGCAGCGCAGCGATGGCCGCGTGCAGGTCACCCGCAAGCGCGCCGACGTCCCCGTTCGGCGGCTGGACCATGCCGAGGTGATCGAGGCCCTGGCCGCCCAGCAGCGCCGGACGCTGCGGGCCGGTGTCCTGGTCCCCGAGGAGGCGGCCGCTTGATCCGCTTCGACCCGAGCCGCGAGGCAGTCCAGCTCCCTGAGCTGGTAGGGCCGAACGCCCGGTTCGCGCGCAAGGCCCGCGTCCGCGTGGCCCAGCTGGACGACGGCACCCGGGGCGTGGCCCTGGTCTCCGCCCCGCTCGTGCTCGCCGTCCCTACGGAGACGGCACGGGCGTGGGCCGACGCCCTCCACGACGCCGCCGATGCGGCGGACTTCTACCACGAAAAGGACAACACACCATGACGCATTCCGCACCCACCACCGATGCCCTTACAGGCCGTGCCACCTTCGCCCCCGGCCCCCGGGAGACCGCCGCCCAGGAGATCTTGGACGCGGCGACTGCCGCGCTGGCCGAGGCCCGCGATCACGTCTCCGCCCTGGAGGGCGAGCGCGCTGACGCGCTCTCCCGACGCGACGAGCTGGATCGGCGGATCGACGCCGGCGAGCTGGACGATACTGCACCCGAGCTGGTCGAGGTCGTCGTCCTGCTCGAGAGCCTGGACCGCCGTCTCGGACGCGCTCGCGGGCGCGTCGAGCAGGCCCGGGAGGAGGTTGAGGCCCAGCAGCTCCGCGTCACGTACGAACGCGCGGAGGATCTCGCGGAGACCGTGCGCAGCATCAACCTGGGCGGGGCGAACTCGGAGTTCGCGGAGGCAGCGCAGCAGGCCTACAACGCCCTGCTGCGTCGCCGGTACGAGCTGCAGGACGCTGAGGAAGAGCTCGTCCGCGTCGCCTACCAGCTCCGCGACGCCCGCCCGGAGGGCACCGTCCTCAGCGTGGACGGTAGGCAGGTGAGCCTGGGCAGCGGCACCATCACCCGGGCGGATCGCCGCCCCGGCGACACCCGAGATGCGCTCGCCCTGCTCCGTGACCCCCGCGCCGAAGCTGAAGCCGAGGCGCGGCGGGAGGAGCAGCGCCAGTACGCTGAGGAGCGCCGCCGCGAACGGGCGCTGGATCGCCAGGTCAACGAGGAGCAGCTGGCCTACACTGCCGCCCGTCCGGCCTCCGAGGCCCGTGCCCCGTTCGGCGGCACCCGCGTGCAGCCGCAGACGCACCCATCGTTCCTGGGATCCAGCTACGCGAGCCTGATGGGCCACCAGCAGCCGGAGCAGCAGGCGGGAAGCCTGCGCACCTCGAACGCCTGAGACCGGCCCAGGAGTACCCGGACCCTGGGGCCAGACACAACGATGCCCCCATCTCCTGCGAGGAGGTGGGGGCTTCGTCGTATCCGGAGCCGGTCAGTTCTCGTTGAGGATCCGATAGACGCTCTGCCTGCCGATGCCGACGAGTGAGGCAATCTCGGTGACCGGCGTACCCTTCGCCTTGAGGTCGCGGACACGGGCGCGTGTCTTCCCGCTGATGCTGCGGGGCCGTCCGCCGGTGCGCCCCTGGGCGCGTGCTGCAGCCAGTCCGGCCTGCGTGCGCTCCACGATGAGTTCGCGCTCGAACTGCGACATCGCGGCGAAGATGTGGAACACCATGCGTCCGCCCGCCGTGGTGGTGTCGATGGAGCCGTCCACGGTCTTGAAGCCGACACCCTTCTCGCGGAGGTCGTTCACCAGCTCTACGAGGTGGGCGACAGATCGGCCGGCGCGGTCGAGCTTCCAGATCACCAGGGTGTCGCCGGCTTCGAGGTAGTCGAGGCAGCGGTCCCATTCTGGGCGGGATGCGTCCGCGCCGGATGCGCCGTGATCGGTGAAGATGTCGCGCTCCTGCACGCCGGCGGCCATGAGGGCCTGCACCTGCAGTTCGGGATTCTGTTCCGTCGTGCTCACGCGGGCGTAGCCAATGAGCCGTCCGGGCTGTTCGACGGCTTCGAGGCTGGGGGTGTGGGTCTCGGTCATGGTGTCCTCCGTCTGGTGTCTCGTAACTCAACGTCGCTACCAGGTAATCACACACCAGGTTTTGGTGCAAGTTGCGAGACGCCTCGATCCGCTTGTTCGCGTTCGCAGAGGAGGCTCTGAGGAGGTGTCCCGTAAACCATCGTTTATGAGGCACGTCCCCAAGGTCGTCCGGGGCGCGGTATCCAGGACGACGGCGACGGCCTCGCTGTCATCGCCTCCACCAGCACCACCACGGCGGCATCGCGTATGCCGTGCTCAGTCGAGGACGTGGTGAGGCAGGAGGTCGAGAGCGCGCAGCAGCGTGCGCAGCAGAGCAGGAGGAGCAGGAGCGCTAGGAGGCGCTGAGAGCGCCTGGGAGAGCGTCGGGTGAGTGTGCGCTCGTCGGAGGGCGCGTTAGGCGCTCAGCGTGGCGTACGTGAGCGCTGAGAGGTATCAGCGGGTGAGCGTGCGGCTACGCGCGCGTGTACGCGCGTGCGCGCGCGTGTGCGTGTGCGTGTGCGTGGGCGCTGGGCGCGGGCGGGAGGCCTAGGGCAGCGTGGAGGCGATGGGGCTGAGCAACTGCGCCCGCCGATGCGGGCGTGGACGTAGGCGGTGCCCCCGGCGCGGGCATAGCCAAGGCGCAGGTTCCCCTGCTGGTCTGGACGCATAGGGGGGGGTACCCCCGCCGGGCGCGGGCCGTGGGACCGCTAGTCATAGCAATCCATCGCCCTCGGGTTTAGAAGTCTATGAACATCAAACGGCATCAAACTGCCACTCAACCATCCCCTCCGGGGGATGAAACACGCCGCTGTGATCCGCGGTCTCGCAGAACTCGCGGATCCTCTCGCGTCTGACCGTGCCCGAGAGTGCGTTGTCGGGCATGGCGAGACCCTCGCGCACCGTGATCCGTTCGTCGCCCCATCCGAGAGCTGGATTGTCGGGTGACGGCCACAGCGCGGATGATCCCGACCAGTCCGCGCGCTCGAACCGCTGAGGCTCGGCTCTGTCGTACACCGATTCCAGCTGCGCTCTCGTGCCCCATATGGTGAAGCTGTCGACGACGGTCGAGTAGACGGCGTAGAAGTCCTCGTCTCGACTCGGCTTGATGATGTACTCGGGCATTACCTCTCCCTTGCGGGTACGGGGACCACGGCGACAACGGCGGTCCCATCCTCGCGGTCTCGCAAGCAGTTGGGCACCAGCTTGCCGCTGGCGGTCACCAGGCCGACAAGGGCCATTTCTCGACCTACGGCCATGAGATCTGCACACTCGACGACGGGACCTACACGCTCACCGCCGACCTCTGCCCACGCGGAGAACACGCAGTTGTTCGCGTCCGGCGCGTGGCGGCGCACACCTACTACCTCAGCACGGGGATCAAGCACGCGTTGATCGTAGCGCTGCGCCCGGACATGACAGCGCCCCCGGCTCCATGAGGAGCGCGGGGGCTGTGCTGCGCTGGTGGGGCCGTCAGCCGCGGGCGCGGGGGCCGAGGAACGGGAGGAGCTTCGCGTACTGGGCCAGGCCGCGACGGATGCTCTCCTCAGTCAGCTCCGGCTCACCTCCGTGTCGCCGGTCCCGCTCGCGGTAGAGCGCCCCGCGCTCAGCGCTGATCCGCTCCGCAGTCTCCGCATCCCCGGCATGGCGTGCGGCGATCCAGTCATCCAGCAGCGCGTCCGCGCGGTCGAGCAACGCGGTATCGCTGAGGTCTGAGATCTCGAGTGTGGTCTCTGTCATGGTGTTCCCCTTCATGGTGATGCGGACGCGCAGGGCGCGGCTGTCTCTGATCCGAGCGGAGCACCCAGGGGTGCCGGTGTCGAACCCCCTGCCCCAAGACGCCCGCCGACCAATCCACGCTCCAGCCGACAACTGGGTACGCCCAGCGGACCCCCGCCGCGAAGGACGAGAGCCGGTAGGCGTCGCTGGAGCCGGCCAGGCCTTGGCCGTTCTCACCTCTCCCGGCACGAGGTGTTCGCGCGTGGTCACCGGGTCGTCTCTGGGCTCGAGGGCGTAGGACGAGGAAGGACCGCCCGGCAGTGCCGAGACGGTCCTGGAAGTGCAGGGGTCCAGTTGGTATGCTGGTCCTGCAGTCCGAGGGCTCTCTCGTGCTGCCAAGCCTCCGGTCATTGGCGTGACGCGGAGGCTCACATCTTTCGATGCGGTGACCTCCCCGGGATTCGAACCCGGACTGAACGCGGTTTGAGCGCGCTCCCTCTGCCGTTGGGGTAGAAGGCCGCAGTGCCTCAAAAAACATATGCTGTTCGTCTCCGTGTTCTCACTGGTCTTCGGGACGATCGTGGACCACAACCGCAAGAAGAAGGTCATGGTGATGGCCGCGGTCGCCACGCTGCTCGCCTATCTCCTGGCCTGCGGCGTGTGGCTGGTCTCCGACCGCTCCGCGCTCGTCAGCCTCTCCAGCCCCGCCTTCTGGCTCTTCGCCGTCATCATCCTCGCCGGTTCCGTCGTGGAGCAGATGCGCAACATCGCGCTCTCCACCACCGTCACCCTGCTGGTGCCGGAGGGCGAGCGCGACAGGGCCAACGGCCTCGTGGGGATGGTCCAGGGCCTCGCCTTCTTCGTCACCAGCGTGTTCTCCGGCCTCAGCATCGGCTTCCTGGGCATGGGGCCCACCCTGTGGATCGCCACGGGACTCACCGCACTCGCCTTCCTGCATCTCCTGCCCATCCGCATCCCCGAGGACAGGATCGTCACCGCCGCCGAGGCCCAGGAGGCCATCGCGGCCGAGGCCGGTGCGGGTGAGGCCGGTGCCGGTGAGGCCGGTGCCCGCGAGGCGGGTGCCGGTACTGGCCAGGCAGGTGCCACGGAAGCCGGCGCCGGGTCCGGTGGAGCGGATGCTCGCGAGGCGGGTGCCGGTACTGCTCCGCCAGGAGCCACGGGGGCCGGGCCTGCTGAGGGCGGTGCCGCCGGCAGGGATGCCGAGGCCGGTGCGGGTGGAACAGGTGCTGGTGCCGCCGGGCCAGGTGCCGCTTCGCCAGGTGCCATTGAGGCGAGCGCTGCCGGCGCCTCGGCCGCGGCCCAGGTGAGCCCCGCGGCCCAGGCGAGTCCCGCGGCTCCGCTCGCGCCCACATCCCCTGCCGGTCACCGGAAGGTCTCCAAGATGGACCTCGCCGGCTCCATACGCACGATCCGCGCGATCCCGGGCCTCACCGCGCTGATCCTGTTCGCGTGCTTCAACAACTTCGTCGGCGGCACGTTCATGGCGCTCATGGATCCGTACGGCCTCGAGCTCTTCTCACCGCAGGTCTGGGGCATCGTGCTGGGTGTGACCAGCCTGGGGTTCGTGGTGGGCGGCGGCGTGGTCGCCAGGACCGGCCTCGGCGGGAACCCGGTGCGGACGCTCCTGCTCCTCAACCTGCTCGTCGCCGGCATCGGCATGACCTTCACGCTGCGCGAGTGGTGGTGGCTGTTCGCCGTGGGCATGTTCGTCTTCATGGCGCTCATGCCCGCCGCCGAGGCCGCCGAACAGACCATCCTCCAGCGCGTGGTCCCGTTCCACCGCCAGGGCCGGGTGTTCGGGCTGGCGCAGAGCGTCGAGACCGCCGCCAGCCCCGTCAGCGCCTTCTTCGTGGGCATCATCGCGCAGCAGACGGTCATCCCCTGGGTTGACTCCCCGGCAGGCAGGGAGGCGCTGGGCTGGCTGCTGGGTGCGGGCAACGCACGCGGCATGGCACTCATGTTCGTGGGTGCCGGCCTCGTCATGCTGGTGGTGGTGCTGCTCGCCTTCCTCACCCCGCAGTACCGCGGCCTGTCCACCTACTACGGGAGCACCCGCCAGGATCTGACCGGGGCCGGGGGCAGCGCTGGGGCAGGAGCCGAGGCCGGGGTTGGAACCGTTCCCAAAGCCGGTGTTGGAACCGCACCCGAGGCCGGGGCCGGAGCGAAGACCATCTCCGGCGCAGACGCCTCGGCCCCGTCCGGCAGCACCGCGACGGAACCGCACGGTCCCACCGGCCGCTCCCCCGGGCCCCGCACCGGCTAGGCTCGTCCGGGATGTCCGCACGAGTCGAGGAGGCAGGATCCGATGGCCGAGAACACACAGGTCAGCACCCCGGCCGACCAGCTCGAGGCCCTGCTCGAAGGGCCGCTCAACGCCCACAGCCTCGACGAGATCGCGCACCTGGCGGAGAGCACCCCGCGGCCCGAACTCACCCGCGTGATCGGCGCGGTCCCCCCGGTGCGCGCCGCGGTCCTGTTCCGGGCGCTCCGCAAGGACACCTCGCTCGCGGTCTTCGAGGCGCTGCCTCCCGGCTATCAGGCTGAACTGATCCGCACACTCCGGGGGCCGGAGATCGCGGCGATCATCGAGGAGCTCGACCCGGACGATCGCGCCGAGGTGTTCGGGGAGCTGCCCGCCTCGCTGGCGAAGAAGCTCATGCTGGGTCTCGACCCGGACGAGCGGGAGATGACTGCCACCGTCCTGGGGTACCCCAAGGAGGCGATCGGCCGGTACATGTCCCCGGAGGTGCTCAGTCTGCGGAACGACTGGGACGCCCGCACCGCGCTGGAATCCGTCCGTGCCCGCATCGACGAGCCGGAGACCGTCTACCTCCTGCCGGTCGTGGGCCCTGGAAAGGTGCTCGAGGGCGTCGTCTCCCTCCGCTCGCTCCTGGCGGCGGACCCGGATCTGCCGCTGAGCGCGCTCACTCGCGAGGCGACCAGCGTCCATGCGCTCACGGATCGTGAGGAGGCGGCCCGCGAGTTCCTCTCGCACCGGCTCATAGCGATGCCGGTGACGGACGAGGAGGACCGCCTGCTGGGCATCCTCACGATGGACGACGTCCTCGACATCATGGACGAGGAGGACGCCGAGGACGCCGCGCGCTCCGGTGGTGCGGAGCCCCTGGACCGCTCCTACCTCTCCAGCTCCATCCTCCGGATCGTGCGCAGCCGCATCGTCTGGCTGCTCGTACTCGCCGTCTCCGCGATCCTCACCGTGCAGGTGCTGGAGGTCTTCGAGTCCAAGCTCGACCAGGTGGTGATCCTCGCCCTCTTCATCCCCCTCCTCACCGGCACCGGCGGGAACACCGGCAATCAGGCCGCCACCACCGTCACCCGGGCGCTGGCCGTGGGCGAGGTGCGGGTCCGGGACCTCGGCAAGGTGATCTGGCGGGAGCTCCGGGTGGGCCTCGTGCTGGGATCGGTGCTGGGCTCTCTGGGCTTCGTGGTCGCGGGGCTGGTCTACGGCTGGCCCATCGGCACCGTCATGGGGCTGACGCTGCTGTCCATCTGCGTCATGGCGGCCTGCGTGGGCGGCCTCATGCCCATCGTCGCCAAGAAGGTGGGGGCGGATCCTGCGGTCTTCTCCAACCCCTTCATCTCCACCTTCTGCGATGCCACCGGCCTCATCCTCTACTTCACGATCGCGACGGTGGTGCTCGGCTTGCACTGAGAGGTCGGGCCGGCGCGGTCGGCTGGGCGGAGCCGGCGCGCTGAGCTGTGTGGGTCGGGCCGGCTGGGCGGGCACGCTGAGCTGCGTGGACCGGGCTGGCGTGGCGGGCCGGGCTGAGCCGACAGGGCCGGGCCGGGTTGGCGGGGCCGGCTGGACTGAGCAGGCTGGGCCGGGCGGACGGGGCCGGCGCGCCGAGCGGTCTCCGATGCAGCGCATGCGGCACGGCACTCGACATCGCGCAGCAAGTCTGTGCCGTTCCCCCACGCGCTCCCGCCCGCAAAGGCGCGCGACTGCCTTCACCGTCATGCTATGACAGCATTCTGCATCAGGCTACGGAATATGCTCGAAGAATCACACACAAACTCATTACTCCCACCTCTATCGCACACTGATTAGAACGTGTATGCTGTTCGTACACGCACAGCACGTTCCAGCTCCATACGCAGCGTCGCGCAGGGAGGTGAAAGCAGTGACGGTCGACCACGTTCCACAGGGGCCTCTGCCCGGTGACAATCCGCCGGAGGGATATGAGAATCCCGTGTTCAGAGCGCCATTCACAGACCACGACAGGGGCTCCCTCATCGCCCGGGAGGGCGCGGGCACCGCAGTCCTCACACTTCTCGAGGCCGCGGAAGGCACACAGGAGCAGATCGACGCGACCTCCCTGACACCGCAGGAGCAGCTCTCAGCACTGCGTGCGCTCGAACTGGCCCGGAGACGCATCGACGCAATGAGCGCTGACATCCTGGCCGCATTCGACCGCAGCGGGACCAGCACGGACCACGGCTATCGCACCACGGAAGCACTCCTGCAGGGCGAATTCCGCATATCGGTGCACGAAGCCCGGAGACGTGCACGGCTGAGCAGGCAGCTGGGTGAGCGCATCACCCTGCTGGGCGAGAAGCAGGCACCTGCGCATCCCCGGATCGCGGAGAACTACGCAGAAGGGCGCATCTCCACGGATGAGGCACGCACCCTCTGCGATGCCGTGGAGGACCTTCCGCCTCAGGTGAAGGACAGGTACGAGGAGCAGATCGAGCAGACGCTCGTCGAACTCGCGCCCGGACTGCGGCTGGCTGACATCCCCAAGCTCGTGGGCCGCATCGTCCAGACCGTCGATCCGGACGGCACTCCGCCGCAGTTCACCCCGGAACCGCACAGATACCACGTCACGGTCAATCAGAAGGTCAACGGCGACTGGCGACTGTCCGGTCTGCTCGACTGCCCCACGGGGACCACCCTGTACTCACTGCTCTACGCACGCATGCGTGATACGGACGCAGAGGTGACCCTCAGGCCTCATCCCCGCGCACCGGGGAACACCCGCATGTCTGCGAACACCGGCGAGCCTGAGGACACCCGCGCGCCTGAATCCTCCCTCACAGACACGGATACCGCTCAGGACGAGAACGGAACCTGCACTGCCGGCACCGCAACCGACGCCTCCGCGGCCTCTGCCTCCGCGAGCCCTCCCTCTGCAGACGAACCCGCGGCCGCTCCTCCTGCGGATGCGGCCGAGGCCGCCCGCCACGCTGGACCGTCTCCGCGGCCCGCCTCCCCCGAGGAGGCCGTGTGGGAGCGCACGGACGTGACGGTGGATGCAGAGGGCTGGACAACGGTGAGCGGCGGCGCTCAGGGTGAAGGCGCACTCGTGGAGGACGACCCGCTGTTCCTCATGCGCGAAGACGGCTGGCCCGTCCCCATCAGCCCCCGCATCTCTCACGCGGCGTTCGCGCTCTTCGAGGAAGCCGGGGAATCCGAGTCCGGTTCGGCCACAACCGTGCTGTGGGAGAAGACGCTGGGACGCACGGCCTGCCCCGGCGAACCGCAGGACGGCGGCCGCAGGAGCACCGGCACTCCCGGCGGAACCGAAGGACCACCAGAGAGAACACCGCCAGAGAGGATGCCGACAGCGACGCATCCGCCCCCGGAATCATCCAGGCCTCCGGATGACAGAGCGCTCCAACCGGTTCAGGTCGGGACACGCAACCCCGGTGTGTGCGAGGACGGCTCGCGCAGCACAGTTCTGCCCGAACCGGATTCGCACTCACCCGGCAGACACCGCCATGACCGCCTGTCCTTCCTGCTGCGCTGCCTCAGCCGGGAACGAGTGCTTCACGGGGCGGACCATGCCCTCGTCGTCTCTGCGCATCCGCGCGACCTCGCCCACGCCAGGCGCCCCCTCTTCACGCAGACGGGCGGAGTCACCACTCAGGAGCAGCTCGCCGGCTGGTCCCATGCCCTGCAGCTCTTCGCCCATGTGGCGGACGGCTCCGGTCGCACCATCGCAGTGCGCTCACACGGACGGTTCGCCACGCGGAGCCAGATGGCGGTGCTCACCGCCCGCGACCAGGGATGCACCTTCCCGGACTGCGATGCTCCCGCGGCCTGGTGCGAAGCCCACCACCTCATCCCCTTCGCTGAGGGCGGTCCCACGGATCTGGGAAATCTGACGCTGGTCTGTCCGTTCCACCACCGCTGGTTCGAGCGCTCCGGGTGGTCCGGACAGATGCTCCGCGGGCTTCCGGCCTGGACTCCTCCCTCGCACCTCGGCGCCGGCCGGAAGCCGATCTTCCACTCGCGCTTCCGCGCCGCACTCCTCGCGCTGCCGCCGGCGGGCCCGGACGCACCCTCCTGATTCACAGAGCTGGCTTACCCCGGAGCATCCTGAAGGAGCGCCCCTCCCCGGAGCCAGCAGCGGACGTAGCAACAAGCGCAGCAGCGGAAGAGCTGCCTTCAGCAACGGCACAGGCCCTGTGCCACCGCTCGGAGAACCGCTTCATCACACTCGCACCGGAAGCCACAAGGTCACAACTGTGCCCGCGCCTTCTACCGATCTCAGCGCGACGTCCCCACCATGCCGACGTATGACCGTCGCGGCCAGGGTAAGTCCGATCCCCGATCCCGGGACGTCCCGCACGTTGTTCGCACGTGCTAATTCAGCGAACACGTACGGCTGGTCATCCTGAGGTACTCCTCGGCCGGAGTCCGCGACCTCAATCACAGCCCAGCCGTCTTGTTCCCGGAGCCGGACCTCGATCGGCCCACTGTCAGAATACTTCGCAGCGTTGCTCAGTACATTGTCCAGCGCCAACGAGAGCAGATCGAGGTCTGCCTGCAATGGTGGCACCTGCCACGGAACACTGATGACGGAGAGCGATATGCGCGCACTCACGTCTGGGCGCACGTGCGCCAGATCCGCTACAGCCTCTTTCAACACGCCAGCCAGATCAACAGTCTCGTACTCAAGGGCCCGTGTCTCGAGCTCAGCGAGCTTCCGCAGATCCCCGACCAACCCGGCTAACTTCGCGGATTGTGCGTCTACCACCGCCCACACCCCTTTTCCTTCGGCACACCGTTCGCCACTCTGCGCGCCGCCCGAAGCTGCCGCTGCACGAATCGCAGTGACCGGGTTCTTGAGTTCGTGGTCCAAGCGAGCCAGAAACCTGCGGTGGCCCTCTCTTTCGCGCTTCACCGCAAGCGCGTACGCCGCGCGTGCGCGTTCGGCCGCCTGCGCTTCCCACCTCTGGCGCGACCGCGCGCGAATGGCCCACCATGCGCACCCGCAGAGGAGCAGCGCCGTGAGCAGAAGACCCGTCAGCACCGTCGCCGCAGGCAGTGCCGTGACGACCTCGAGCTTCCGCTGATCTCCGCGCATCCACAGGGCACCCGCCGCCAAGGCTCCCCCGGCGCCGGGAACCACTGCACCGAGCCACACCCACCGCGGCACCCTCCGGACGGATCGACCAGAGTGCATATGCTCAGAACTGAAACTGCGCCAGTCATCGGGCCACGTCATGCGACCACATCCCTCATACAGCCTGCACCCGTGGGACGAACCGGTACCCCATCCCGGGAACCGTCTGCAGGTACCGCGGAGCCGCAGCGTCATCGCCGAGCACGCGCCGAAGTTCGGACACGCGATGGTCGATCGCCCGGGAGGCGGGGGCGAAGTTCATGCCCCACAGGCCTGCGAGCAGACGTTCGCGGGAATGGAGCTCCTGCGGATGGAGCATAAGGAACTCCAGCAGCATGACCGCTTTGGGCGTGAGGGTGAGTTCGCACCCCTCCAACCACACACGTTTGGAACTGCGGTCCAGCAGCAGCTCGCCAGCCTGGACCCGCGTGGCAGCGGCAAGCCCCTGCCCGCCCCGGGCCACGCGCCGCAGCACCGCTCGTATCCGGGACACGAGTTCATGCGGATCGAAGGGCTTGTTGAGGTAGTCGTCCGCACCTTCGTCCAGTGCGGCACTGCGTTCATATGACTCTCCGACCTGCGTGAGCAGGATGATGGGGAGCCACGAACGGCTGCCACGCACGTGCCGGACGAACTCGCGGCCATCCATCCGCGGCATGAGGACATCGCAGACGGCAATATCCGGTGCGCTCCTCCGCACCGCCTCAAGTCCCATGTACCCATCCGCAGCCACCTCCACATCAAAACCGCTACGGGCGAGATAGGGTGCAAGAGTCGAGGTGATCGCGTCATCATCGTCGATGAGTAACAGCCGCGGCCTATTCTGGTCCATGAGTTCTCCGCACTCCGCGCTTATCGTGTGCTCAGCCTTGCCTCGCGACGTTGGCCGTCCCACTGTCGCTCACCGCCGGGTCACCAGACCCCCACATCACCGCATTGCCCTGACCGGAGACAGACACCGACTCCGCGGTGTCAACCAAGACGACAGTTCCGGAACCTTCGACCACCAGCGAACTCACGGCCTCGGCGACGACGACTATGCCCGTTCCGGACACGGAGAGATCACTGCAGTCACCGGTGACACTCACGAGCTGTCCCACATAGCCCTCTCCTACCGTCAGGGAACTGCTGCAAGTGAGGGCTGTGGTCGCCGCCCCGCGCAGCTCCTCCCGGTCGAAGTCCTGATCGGTCTCCGCGAAGCCGGAAGTTCCCTCAACGGCCTGCTCCGCAATGTCATCGCCGGTGGCAGAAACCTCGGCATCCACGGAATCCTCGGTGGCGGCAGAACCGCTGTCCGAGTTTTCCTCGGCGGGGCCGGAGGGCGATCCGCTTCCCTCCACCGTGCCGTCAGCGTCCCCACCCTCGGTGATACTCACGCTACAGCCACTCACCGTGAGGACACCCGCTAGGAAGAGCAGAGGGACCGTCTTGCGGATACGGGAAGAGCGGCAGTGCACGGTCGTCATCGGCTGACCTTCTCCTTGGGCGCGCCGGTCCTGTACCGGCTGGTATTGCGAACACTTTCTGGCACACACGCTCCCAGCGCCAGGCAACGCCGGGACACACCACTCAGATGCGCGCGGGCCTGTACGTCAGAGTGAGCGGCTAAGCCACGGCACATCAGAATGAGGGGATGAAAATCTCCACCCGGCGATTGAGCTGACGACCAGCAGGGTTGTCCTGCCCGTCCACCTCATTAGGCGCGACCGGCTGGGTCTCGCCGAATCCGACCGCGGTGAGCGTACTGGTGACCCCACCGTCTTGCAGCGCTGTCATCACGCTTCGCGCGCGGCTCTCAGAGAGATCCTGATTGTAGTCGTCTCCGCCCTTCGAATCCGTGTGCCCGGAAATTTCCGCTTCCGGAATCTGCGCCGCCTCCAGCACCTGGGCCACGGTGTCAAGTGTGTCTTGGGCGTCCGGACGGACAGCATCCTTGTCGAAATCAAAGAGCACACCGTCTTCAAAAGTCAGTACCGTGCCACAGGAATCGTGTGGAGCCAGCTCCTCCAGCGGCGGGAAGTCACCCACCGGGGGGACAGGAGGCAGCGGGTCCGCGTCAATGGTGGCTCCGTTCACTGTTGCGGTTCCCCTACCGTCGTTCTCGATCACGAGGCCACCGCCTGTGAAAGATCCGGAGCCATCACCGTTGTTCTCAATGACCAGGCCCCAACCGACATAGGAACCTGAACCGTCGCCGTTGTTCTCGATGACGTCACCGCCACCCGACGCAGTTCCAGCCCCGCCGCCGGTGAGATCGACCGCCAGGACATCTCCCACGTAGCTACCAGTGCCGTCACCGTTGTTCTCGATGA
>NZ_JALAHB010000083.1 GCF_022712115.1 Brevibacterium sp.
ATTATCGCCGCTGCGTCAAATGCGCCGCCTCCCCGTCCGCGCCGAGGTCCTCCGTCCCGTTGCGCATCGCGTCCATGTCCCAGCCGGTCGTGACCCCCAGGTCCTCCACAAAGGCCGGATCGTGGGAGACCACGAGCAGCGCGCCGCGGAAATCCGCCAGGGCGGACACGAGGACGCGCACGGAGTCCAGATCGAGGCTGTTGGTCGGCTCGTCGAGGAGGAGCAGCTGCGGCGCCGGCCGCGCCAGCAGCAGACCCGCGAGCGCCACCCGGAGGCGTTCCCCGCCGGAGAGGTCGGCGCACCTCCTCTCCCCGGCCGCCGCCCGCAGCTCCAGACTCGCGAGCATGGCCCTGACCTCGTGCGCGGTGGCCTCCGGTGCGGCTTCCCGCACCGCCCAGGCGGCGGTGTGCTCCGGCTGCAGACGGGGGTTCTGACCGAGCAGGCCCACGGGTACGGGCACGCGGATCCCCCACGCCCCGCCGTCAGCCCGGGGTGCGCGCCGCGCGAGCGCCTCCGCAGCCGCACCCGCCGTCCTGTCCTCCGCCGCCTCCCGCACGGCTGCCAGCAGCGTGGACTTCCCCGATCCGTTGGCACCGCCCAGGCGCACGCGCTCCGGCCCCACCAGGGAGTACGCGCCGTCTGCGGTGTCGAGGACCAGCACCTCGCGCCGGGGCGGCACCTCCGTCTCCGGCAGCGCGAGCCGGATGTCCACGGTCTCCCGCAGACGGGACTCAGCGGCCTCCAGCGCAGAGGCCGCCTTCGCCTCCCTGTCCGCGACCATGCCGCGCAGCTTCCCCGCGGACACCTGTGCCTCCCGCTTCCGCAGGCCCATGACGATCTTGGGTTCGCGCTTGTTCGCCTCCATCTTCCTCCCGTAGCGCTCCCGCCGGGAGAGCTTCACCTCCGCCTCGATTCGCTGCCGCTTCTCCAGGGCCTGTGCGCTCCTGGCCTGGGCGACGTCCGCACGGACCGCCGCCTGCTCCGCCTCGACCGCCTCCTCGTAGGCGCTGAACGGGCCGCCGTACAGCTGCAGCCGTCCCTGCCGCAGCTCCACGATCGCCTCCACCTGCTCCAGCAGCTCGCGGTCGTGGGAGATGAGCAGCACGCCGCCGCGCAGCTCCCGCACGGCCGCGAACAGCGAGGCGCGGCCGGCGTCGTCGAGGTTGTTCGTGGGTTCGTCGAGCACGGTCCAGACCGCGCCGGCCAGGGAGGCGCCGGCGAGGCCTGCGCGCATCGCCTGGCCGCCGGAGAGCGAGTTCAGCCGGCGGTCGAGCACATCCGGCAGATCGAGCCCCACCGCCGCAAGCGCGGCACGCGCGCGCTCCTCGAGGTCCCAGTCCTCCCCGATGGTCTCGAGCAGGGCGCCCGTCTCCGCCTCCGCGGCGTCGCCGGAGAGGATCCGGCGCAGGGCACGGAGCTTCTCCTCGATGCCGAGGACCTGGGCGACGGTGCGCTCCTGCTCCGGGAGGTTCTGCGGCAGCACCCAGACCGGCCCTCCGGGATCCGCGGTGCCCGCCTCGGGCCGGAGGGAACCGTCGAGGAGCCGGACGAAGGTGGACTTGCCGGCGCCGTTCGCACCGACGAGGCCCACGACGCCGGCGGGCACGGTGAGCGTCTGATCGTCGATGATGCGGTTGCGGGAACCGGAGTCGTCCGGCCAGGAGAAGCTCAGATGGGAGACGACGATCGCCGGTGCGTGTGCAGAGAGTGCGCGCGAGGGCGCATGAATGTGTTCCATGGGGGTCTCGTTCCGCGTGAGAGTGCGACGCGTCCGAGGCCGAGGGGTCTCGAACGCCTGTCAGGCAGTGGCGAGACGTGACTTCACGACGAAGCCTTCCATGAGGGAACAGAACGCACTCACAATAGCAGGCAGTCCCTGCCTGTGACACCCCTACCGGCGGAACCGGGCACCGAGGTGGTCCTCGGCCAGGTGCGCCCCTCCTCCCGTGAGCTGCTCGCGCAGCGTGGTCCCGGGCGCCGGCTCCGGCAGCAGGCCCCGGCGCCGCATCTCCGGCGAGACGAACCGGGTGAAGCGTTCGAGATCCGCCGGGCGCACCGCTGCGGAGATGTTGAAGCCGTCCACCCCGGCCTCGGCGGCCCACCGCTCCAGCTCGTCGACCACCGTCTCCGGGGAGCCCGCGATCACCGGCCCGCGCCCGCCGATGGCGACGAACTCCGCGAGGTCCCGCACCGTCCACCGCCTGTCGCCGGCGAGCGTGGTGAAGGAGGCGAGCGCGGACTGGTTGGCGTCCGTGGCGACGTACTCCAGCGGCTGGTCCGGCTCCGCGCCGGAGAGGTCGACGCCGGTCCAGCCTCCGAACAGCGCGAGCGCGGACTCGGTGTCGACGTACCTGCGGTACTCCTCCAGCCGGGCCTGCGCTGCCGCGTCCGTCTCGTCCACGACCACGGTCGCCAGGGAGAAGACCTTCACGGCGTCACGGGAGCGGCCGCGGTCGGCCAGGCCGGAGCGGATCGCCTCCACCCAGCCGCCCACGAGCTCCGGCGTGCCGCCGGAGAGGAACACGGCCTCCGCGTGGTCGAGCGCGAACCGCTGGCCGCGGGCCGAGGCCCCGGCCTGGAAGAGCAGCGGGGTGCCCTGCGGCCCCGGCGCGGCGAGCGCCTGGCCCGGCACGGAGAAGTACGTGCCGGAGTGCTCGATCCCCCGGATCCCCGCCGGGTCCGCAAAGACGTTGGCCGCCGCGTCCGCCCGCACCGCGTCCGGGGAGATCGAGCCCTCGAACAGCTTGTACATCACCTCCATGTACTCATCGGCCCGGTCGTAGCGCTCGTCGTGCGGGATCTGCCCGGCCATGCCCAGGTTGCGCGCCGCGGAGTCCTGGTAGCTCGTGACGATGTTCCAGGCGATCCGGCCCTCCGTGAAGTGGTCGAGGGTGGTGAGGGTCCGCGCGAGCAGGTACGGCTGCTCGTAGGTGACGGAGGCCGTCACGCCGAAGCCCAGCGTCCGGGTGACGGCCGCCATCGCGGGGACGGCGACGAGGGGATCGAGCAGCGGGAACTGGACCCCGCCGCGAGCGGTGGCGTCCGCGTTCCCGCCGTACACGTCGTAGACGCCGGGGATGTCCGCGAGGAACAGGGAGGTGAAGCCGCCGGACTCCAGCGTCCGGGCGAGGTCCGTCCAGTAGGACAGCCGGGTGAAGTCGGCGGCGCCGGACTCCGGGTGGCGCCACAGGCCCGGCGACTGGTGCACCGGGACCATCATGTCGAAGGCGTTGAGGAGGAGCGGGCGGGTGCGGGTCATGAGCGGTTCCTGTCTGCGGTGACGAGTGAGCGGGCGGGGTCGTGGGCGGCGAGGGCGGCCAGCAGGGAGAGCACGCAGAGCAGCGTGAGATAGCCGCAGATCAGCCACGGCGTCTCTCCCCCGGCGACGAACAGCAGCGCGGCGACCATGGGCATGATGCCCCCGCCGATGACGGTGCCGAGCTGGTAGCCCATGTTCACGCCGGAGTAGCGGACCTCGACGGGGAACTGCTCCGCGAACCACGCCGCCTGCGGACCGTAGACCGCGTCATGCGCGAGGTTCATGCCGAGGATGACGACGAGGGGCAGGAGCAGCAGCGGCCCGGAGTCGAGGAAGGCGAAGAACAGCCAGCCGAACACGGCGATGCCGAGGACGCCGCCCACCGTGACGGCCCGGCGGCCCACCCTGTCCGAGACCCAGCCCCAGAACGGACCGGAGACCAGGCCCACGGCCGAGGCGATCATCACGGCGGTCACGCCCGCCTCGGAGTCTCCCCGCTGGGCGGTGAGATAGGTGAGCATGTACACCGTGATGAGGTAGTAGACGCTGTTCTGCGCGAGCCGCAGGCCGATCGTCACGAGGAGCACGCGCGGGTGCTGTGTGAGGACGTCCCACAGCGGGGTCCGCGCCACCCGGCCGGACTCCTTGAGCTCCGTGAACTCCGGCGCGTCGTGCACGCCCAGCCGGATCCACAGCCCCAGCGCGACCAGCACGGCGGAGGCCAGGAACGGGATGCGCCAGCCGAAGAGCTGGAACTGCTCCGGCGTGAAGAGGTTCTGCACCGTGAAGAACGCGGTCGTCGCCAGCAGCATGCCGGCGGCCGAGCCGATCTGTGTGAAGGACCCGAAGAACCCGCGTCTGCGCGGCGGTGCGTGCTCCACGGACAGCAGCGCCGAGCCGCCCCACTCCGCACCGGCGGAGATGCCCTGGACGATCCGCAGCACCACGAGGCCCGCCGCCGCCCACCAGCCGATCGCGGAGAAGTCCGGCAGGAGGCCGATGAGGGTCGAGGCGATCCCCATCACCAGCAGTGAGGCGACGAGCAGCGCCTTCCGGCCGATCCGGTCGCCGAGGTGGCCGGCGACGATGCCACCCAGCGGGCGGGCGAGGAAGCCGACCGCGAGGCTCGCGAAGGAGGCCAGCGTGCTGCCGAGCTCGCTCTCGCTGGGGAAGAAGCGCGTGTTGAAGACGAGCGCGGCCGCCGTGCCGTAGAGGTAGAAGTCGTACCACTCGATGGTGGTGCCGGCGAAGGCCGAGGCCAGCACGCGCTTCTTGCCGTCCCAGGGCTTCCCGGAGGCCGGAGCCTCCGCGGGAGCCGCCGGCATCGTCTGCGGGCGGGCCATCAGCGGGCGCCGTCCTTCGTGCTCCTCACGGCGTCGCCGATCGCATTGAGGCCCTCCGGCAGCGTGCCGTTGATCCAGTAGTCGCCGAGCGCCCGGGCGCGGAAGGAGATGGGGTTGTGGGTGGCGACCGTCTGGGCGTTGCGCCAGTGCCGGTCGAGTCCCTTGCCCGCCGAGGTGGCCGAGGCCCCCACCGTGAGGAAGAGGTCCTGGGCGGCGCCCAGGGCGAGCTCCGGCACGGTGACCTGTGCGTGCTCCACTGCGATCTCCGACCAGTGCAGCGCCTCCGGCACCGCACCCGCGCAGTCGGAGGCGTCCGCGCCCGCGGCCGCCGTCGCGGCGATTCCCGCATCGAGGGCGCGCGCCGTCTGCAGGACGATCGCCTCCGCGGAGAAGGCCTTCGCCGCGATCCGGCCGGTCGCCTCCTGGATGAGGGGGTCCTCGCGGAACGGCAGGCCCGAACCCGTGTTGAAGGTGCGGGCGCGGGCGGCGATCGTGGCGGCGGCGTCCCTGCGCGCGGCGCGGGCGATGCCGGCGAGCACCGCGAGCAGCACGTGCTGGAAGAACGCGGCCTCGTGGACGGCCTCGGGTGTGCCGACCACGCGCTCCATGACTGCCGCGTCCTCCACCGGCACCGCGTCGAACACCGTGGTGCCGGTGCCGGTGAGCTTCTGGCCGAACCCGTCCCAGTCGTCGTCCACCCGCACGCCCGGGGCATCCGTGGCGACGGTGGCGAACCGGCGGCCGTCCTCGCCCTCGAGTGAGGCGGAGACGCGGGTGTACTCCGCGAAGATGGTGCCGGTCGAGTAGAACTTCCGCCCGTCCAGCACCCAGCCGTCCCCGGCGCGGGTGAGGACGGTGTTCAGCCGGCCGAGGGCGTTGCCGCCCTTCTCCGTCGAGGCGTTGCCCACCGTGGCGCCGGCGAGCACGCGCGGATACCAGACCTCCTGGATCCGTGCGGGCTGGAAGCGCAGCGCCTCGACGAATCCCAGATGCGAGCGGTACTGGTGCGCGATGTTGGAATCCGCCTCGGCGAGCTCGATCAGCAGGCGGGTGACGGTCTCGATGTCCGCTCCCGGGCCGCCGTGCTCCGCAGGCACCAGGAGCGTGCCGAACCCGGCCGCGTTGAGCTCCCGGATCTCCTCGAACGGCAGCTGCCGTTCGAGCTCGCGGGTGAGCGCGCCCTCGGCGGTCTTTGCGAAGAGCGGCCGGAAGAGCGCCGCGAGCGCATCGTGGTCGGAGGGCAGGGGGGGAATGGGTGTGGAGGTCATGGAGGGCGAATCTACGACCGCCCGCGCGGGCCCCGTCCCGCCGGCTGACGCACTCCGTCATGGTGCGTCATATGACAACGCGTCCATGACGGAGTGTGTCCTCGCTCGCACCCGGCGCGGCCGGCCTCTGGCACCGTGGCGTCGCAGAGCCCACCGGCCGGCGGGTTCATCGCCGACGCACGCAGATCCATGAGGTGACCGCAATGACAGTGACCGCTCCCGCCGCGGGCCTGGCGCCCCAGGCCCTCAGAGACGCCTTCTCGCACTTCCCCCAGGGCGTGGTGCTCATCAGCGCGGAGGTGGACGGGGCGCCCCGGGGCCTCGTCGCCTCGACCTTCACCGTGGGCGTCTCCCTGGACCCGCCGCTCGTGAGCGTGGCCGTCCAGCACTCCTCGGAGACGTGGCCGCAGCTCCGCGCCGCCCCCGTCCTGGGCGTGTCCCTGCTGGGAAGCCATCAGGCGGACGTCGTCCGGCAGCTGTCCTCGAAGGACCGCGACCGCCGCTTCGAGGGCATCGCCACGGAGGTGCGCCCCGACCTCTCCCTCACCGTGGGCTCCAGCCCCGTGACGATGCGCACCCGCGTCCACGACGAGGTCCGCGCCGGCGACCACGACATCGTGCTGCTCGAGATCCTCGACATCGGGACCGCCCCGGAGGCCGCGCCCCTCGTCTTCCACCGCAGCTCCTTCAAGGAGGTCACCGTCCCGGCAGGAGGCTGAGCACCGCCGCACGGTCCGCCGCATATGGCACAGTGTCGTGGTGATCGTCTCCGTCCTCCTCGCCGCGCTGCCCGTCCTCGCCGTCGTCGGGATGCTGCTGGCCGGCCGCTCGGCGGTCGCCTCCTCCCTCGCCGGCCTGCTCACGGCGCTCGTGGTGGGCGGCACGGCGTTCCCGCTCCCTGCGGCGCTCGCCCCGGAGCTGCTCGGCTTCCTCCCGCTGCTCGCGGAGATCGCTGCGATCCTCCTCACCGGGGTGGTCCTCGCCCGCCTCCTCACGGCCTCGGGCGCCATGCACCGCATCAGCGGCTGGGTGCTGGAGACCGCTCCGGGGCCGGTGGCCGGCGCCGTGCTCGTGGTGTTCGGGGTGGTCCCCTTCGTCGAATCGGTCACGGGTTTCGGGATCGGCCTCACCATCGGCGTGCCCGTCCTCGTCCATCTGGGATACGGCGTGCGCCGCGCCGCCGTGCTGGGGATCCTCGGCATGGTCGCGGCGTGCTGGGGCGGACTCGCGGTGGGCGTCCGGGTGGGCGGCGGCCTCACGGACATGCCGCTGTCCGCGCTCGGCGTGGCGGCCGCCGTGTTCGCCGCAGGCCCCGTGCTCGTCGCCGTCGTCGCCACCGCCGCCGTGCTCCGCAGCTGGGGCGCCGGACTGCTCTACGGCCTCCTGGGCGGCGGGGTCATGCTGGGGGCCACGGGACTGTTCAACGCCCTCGTGGGGCCGGCCCTGTCCTGGGTGCTCGGCTCCCTCGTCGCCCTCGCCGCGCTGCTCGCGGTCTTCCGCCTGCGGGGAAGCCGCCTCCGAGCCGACCGTGCGCTCCGGCTCTCCCTCCTGCCCTACGGCGTGGTCACGGCCGGGCTGCTCGCGGCCTCCGCGCTCGCCGCGGTCCTCCCCCACCCCCTCACGCACGCCCTCACCTCACCGCCGCTGTGGCTGGCGGCCGGCTGCCTCACGGCCGCTGTGCTCCTCCACCGGCGGGGGCCCGGCACCGGTGCGGCGATCCGTGCCGGGGTGCGCCAGTGGGTGCCGGTCGGCGTCGCGACCGCCTCCTTCATGTCGATGGGGTGGGTGCTCATGGAGTTCGGCATGAGTGCGGCCCTGGGGCAGGCGCTGTCCGTGCTGGGGCCGTGGACCGTGCCCGTGCTGGGCGCGCTCGGGACCGTGCTGGCCGGCTCCATCACCGGCGCCCAGTCCATGTTCGCCACCACCTTCGTCCAGGTCGCCGAGGCCACCGCCGTCTCCCCGCTCACGCTGCTGGCGGCCTCCCTCGCCGCGTGCGGACTGGCCAACGGCGCCTCCCCCGCACGCGCCGCCCTCGCGGTCTCCCTCGCGGAGTCCGCCCTGCCGGAACCGCGGCGGGCCGCGGCAGACGGGGCCGGCCACGAACGCGCCGTGCTGCTCATCGCACTGGGGCTGAGCCTGCTGAGCGCCGGGGTCATCGCCGTCCACCTGCTGCTCGTCGTGTGAGCCCGTCCGCGTCCGTCTCCGCCGGCCACCGGTGCTGTGCGAGAGTGGGAGGTGTGACGACCCCCGACCTCCTCACCGCCGCGCTCGCCGCACTGCCCGTCCTCCTCACCGCGGCGGTGCTGCTCGCCGGCAGGGGCTCGCTCCTCGCCGCCTCGGTGGCGACGCCGGCGGCGGCAGTGCTCGCCCTCTGGCAGTTCCGGCCGGAGGCGGAGACCGCCCGGAGCTCCTTCCTCGACTACGCGCCCGTCCTCGCAGAAGTGCTCCTCATCCTCCTGTTCGGCATGGTGCTCGCGCAGCTGCTCCAGGCCTCGGGCGCCATGCGGAGGATCGGCGACTGGCTGCTGGCGTCCTCGCCCTCCCTGGGCGCGGGCACCGCGCTCGTGGTCCTCGGCATCGTCCCGTTCGCGGAGTCGGTCACCGGGTTCGGGATCGGCGTGACGGTGGGGGTGCCGCTGCTCGCGCACATGGGCCACGGCATCGTCCGCGCGGCGGTGCTGGGGCTCTGCGGCCTCGTCATGGTCCCCTGGGGCGCACTCGCACCCGGCACCACCGTCGCCGCGAGCCTCACGGGGCTCGACCTCACGGAGCTGGGCATCGCCACGGCCGGGGTGAACGTCGTGCCGCTCGTCGTCGTGGCAGCGGTCACGGCGGCGCTGTCCCACGTCAGCGGTGCCGGCAGGCAGCGCTCGGAGCGGCAGCACTCCGGCCGCGCACTGCTCGCGACGCTCGGCTGGACCGCTCTGGCCGCAGTCGTGCTGGGCGGGGGCGTGCTGGCGGCCAACATCGTCCTCGGCACGCCGCCGGCCGGAGTCCTGGGCTCCGGCGCGGTCATCTGCGTCCTGCTGGTGCTCTTCCGCCTCCGCGGCACACGGGCCGCCGCGGATGCCGCGCTGGGCCGGGCGCTGCTGCCCTACGGCGTCCTCACAGCGGGCCTGCTGCTGGCGCAGCTGGTCACCAGAGGGCTCGCCGAGGCCCTGCCCGCCTGGCTCGCCCACGGCCTGGCGGCGCCGCCGCTGTGGCTGGCGATCGGTGCCGGAACGGCCTTCGTCCTCATGCACCGGGCGCAGGCGGCGCCGGCCGTCACAGACCCGCCGGCACAGGCCCTCCGCCGCGGCCTGCGCGCCTGGCTGCCCGTCGGCACGGCCACCGGGCTCTTCATGCTCATGGGCTGGGTCATGACGGTGAGTGGGATGAGCGCCGCGATCGGCACGGCGCTGGCGGGGCTGGGGCCGGGGGCGGCACCGGTGCTCTCCGCCGTAGGCGGCGTGCTGACGGGCTCCAACACGGGGGCGAACGCGATGTTCGCCTCGACCACCGCCGTCCTCGCGGAATCCGCGGACGCGAGCGTGCTCGTCCTCGTCGCCGCAGGCAATGCCGCCGCCTCGATCAGCACCCTCGCCGCCCCCTCCCGGGTGGCGATGGCCGCGGCTCTGGCGGCGTCCGCACAGGACGCGGCATCTGCACAGGAGGCCCCCGGAGACGCCGCACGGCGAGAGCGCGCCGTGCTGCTGCGCGCTCTCGCCGTGGTCGCCGTCGCCGTGGCAGGGCTCGCGGCCCTCGCTGCGGGCCTCTGAGCCGGGCTGCTGCCGAGCCGGGCCTCCTCAGCCCAGGATGCCCTCGCGGATGTAGGCCGGCACCTCGGCGATCGCCACGCGCTCCTGGCTCATGTCGTCGCGCCGGCGGATCGTCACCGCGTCGTCGTCGAGCGAGTCGAAGTCGTAGGTGATGCAGAACGGCGTGCCGATCTCGTCCTGGCGCCGGTAGCGGCGGCCGATGGCGCCGGCGTCGTCGAAGTCCACGTTCCACTCCCGCCGCAGCGTGGCGGCGAGCTCACGCGCCTTGGGGCTGAGCTTCTCGTTGCGCGACAGCGGCAGGACCGCGGCCTTGACGGGCGAGAGCCGGGGGTCGAGGCGCAGGACCGTGCGCTTGTCGACGCCGCCCTTGGCGTTGGGCGCCTCGTCCTCCGAGTAGGCGTCGACGAGGAAGGCCATCATCGAGCGGGTGAGGCCGAAGCTGGGCTCGATCACGTAGGGCGTGTACCGGTCGCCGGAGGCCTGGTCGAAGTACTGGAGCTTGGCGCCCGAGGCCTCGGTGTGGCGGCTCAGGTCGTAGTCCGTGCGGTTGGCCACACCCATGAGCTCGCCCCACTCCGAACCCTGGAAGCCGAACCGGTACTCGAGGTCGATGGTGCCGTCGGAGTAGTGCGCGCGCTCGTCGGCCGGGACGTCGAAGCGCCGCAGGTTGTCCGGGTTCACCCCGAGGTCGATGAACCAGTCCCAGCACGCCTCGACCCACTCGTCGAAGTACTTCCCGGCCTCATCCGGGTGCACGAAGTACTCGATCTCCATCTGCTCGAACTCGCGGGTGCGGAAGATGAAGTTGCCGGGGGTGATCTCGTTGCGGAACGACTTGCCGATCTGGCCGATCCCGAAGGGCGGCTTGCGGCGGGCGGCGGTCACGACGTTGTTGAAGTTGATGAAGATGCCCTGCGCAGTCTCCGGCCGGAGGTAGTGGAGGCCCTCCTCGTTGTCCACGGCGCCCAGGTAGGTCTTCACGAGGCCGGAGAACTGCTGCGGCTCCGTCCACTTCCCTTCCTGACCCGTCTCCGGGTCGCGGATGTCCGCCAGCCCGTTGGCCGGCTCGTGCCCGTGCTTGGCGACGTAGGCCTCGATGAGGTGGTCCGCGCGGTACCGCTTGTGGGTGTGCAGGGACTCGACCAGCGGATCGACGAAGGTCTCCACGTGGCCGGAGGCCTCCCACACCGGGCGCGGCTGGATGATCGAGGAGTCGAGGCCCACCATGTCCTCACGGCCGCGCACGAACGTCTGCCACCACAGGCTCTTGATGTTCTCCTTGAGCTCCACGCCCAGCGGACCGTAGTCCCATGCGGAGCGCGAACCGCCGTAGATCTCACCCGCCTGGAAGACGAAGCCGCGCCGCTTGGCGAGGTTGATGACGGAATCAAGGGTGGATGCCACGGAAGTGCTCCTCAGCTCGGAGCGGGGTCGCCTGAGAGCGCGGCCTGCCGAACCGCCGCCGCACCCCCACCAGCCCACCCAGTCCGC
>NZ_JALAHB010000084.1 GCF_022712115.1 Brevibacterium sp.
CCCCGACACCCACTCGACCTCACCGAACAAGGAGACCTCCTCCCATGGCACGTGCCGCATCGCTGTCCGGCTTCCCGGAATGGCTGCCCGCAGACCGCATCGTCGAGGAGCGGGTGATCGATCTGCTCAAGCACACCTTCGAGCTCCACGGCTTCGCGGCGGTGAGCACGCGTGCCCTGGAGCCGCTGTCCGCGCTGGCCAAGGACGGCGAGATCGACAAGGAGGTCTTCGCCGTCTCCCGTCTGCACGGCGACGGGACGGACGCGAAGAACCCCCTGGGCCTCCACTTCGACCTCACGGTGCCGTTCGCCCGCTACGTCGTGGAGAACGCCGGCCGGCTCTCGTTCCCCTTCAAGCGCTACCAGATCCAGCCCGTGTGGCGGGGCGAGCGTCCCCAGGACGGCAGGTTCCGCGAGTTCGTCCAGGCGGACATCGACGTGGTGGGCGAGGACGCGCTCGCGGAGCACTTCGAGGTGGAGGTGCCCCTCGTCATGGCCGAGGCCTTCGGCCGGCTCTCCGAACTGGGCGTCCCGCCCGTGCGCATCCTCGCCAACGACCGCAGGCTCATCGAGGGCTTCGCCCGCGGCGTGGGCCTCACGGACATCCCGGCGGTGCTGCGCGGCATCGACAAGCTGGACAAGATCGGCGAGGAGAAGGTCGCGGAGCTGCTCGCGGCCGAGGCCGGGGCGGACGCCCGCCAGCAGGAGCTGTGCCTGGCGCTCGCGCGGATCGAGAGCCCGGACGCCTCCTTCGCGGACGAGGTGCGCGCCCTCGGCGTGAGCCACCCCCTCCTCGACGAGGGCCTCGGTTCGCTGACCCGGCTGCTCGAGGCCGCGCACCGCCGGGCACCCGGCACGGTGTGGGCGCAGCTGAAGATCGCCCGCGGGCTCGACTACTACACGGGCGCGGTCTACGAGACGCAGCTCGTGGGGCATGAGGACCTGGGCTCGGTGGCCTCGGGAGGGCGCTACGACGCCCTCGCGAGCACCGGGAAGCGCACGTACCCCGGCGTGGGGATGTCGCTCGGCGTCTCCCGCCTCATGTCGCGTCTGGTGGGCGCGGACCGGATGGTGGAGTCCACCCGCTCCGTGCCGACGGCCGTGCTCGTGGCGGTCTCCACGGAGGAGGACCGTCCCGCCTCGGACGCCGTGGCCGCGGCGCTGCGCGCACGGGGGATCCCCACGGACGTGGCCCCGGCGGCGGCGAAGTTCGGCAAGCAGATCCGCTACGCGGACCGCCGCGGCATCCCCTTCGTGTGGTTCTGCGACGGGGAGACCGGACACGAGGTGAAGGACATCCGCTCGGGCGAGCAGACCGGCGCGGACCCGGACGTCTGGACGCCGCCCGCCGACGACGTCTGGCCGCGCGTCGAACGGGTCTGACGCCGCCGGCGTCCCCGCCTCACTCGCGGCGGGGACGGCGCGCGGGCGGGTCCGGCGCCAGCGAGCCGTCCGGGGCGATGTGGTCGAAGATCTCCTCGACCATCGTCACGACGTGCGGGTCGTCGACGGTGTAGATGATGCGCCGGCCCTCCCGCCGGGAGCTCACGAGGCCCGCCAGCCGCATCTTCGCGAGGTGCTGCGAGACCGCCTGGACGCTCACGTCGGCCAGCTCCGCCAGGGAGGTGACGTCGTGCTCGTCGTCGACGAGGATGCGCACGATGAGCAGGCGGGTCGCCGAGGACAGCATGCGGAAGGTCTCCGCCGCCACCTCGACCTGTGCCGAGGTGGGCAGGTGCTCTCTCACGCGCATGGCTCTCCCTGTCGTCGTCTCCGCCGCTGTCGTGGGCGTCCGTGCCCTAGGACTATCATGGACCCGATCCCCCAACCCCCATCGAGGAGCACCCCACGTGTTGCGTACCCACCAGGCAGGCGTTCTGCGAGCATCGCATGCAGGAGAGAAGATCACCCTCGCAGGCTGGGTGGACCGGAGGCGGGACCACGGGGGAGTCGCCTTCATCGACCTGCGGGACGCCTCGGGCATCGTCCAGGTGGTCGTCCGCGAGCAGGTGGCCGACCAGCTGAAGAACGAGACCGTCGTCTCCGTCACCGGCACCGTCTCCCTGCGTCCGGAGGGCAACGCGAACGCCGCCCTCCCCACCGGTGAGATCGAGGTCGTCGACACGGACGTGACGATCCTCTCCCAGGCGGAGGCGCTGCCCTTCCAGGTCTCCGACCACGCCGAGGACGCCGGGCAGGTGGGGGAGGAGACCCGTCTGCGCTACCGCTACCTCGACCTGCGCCGCTCGGGTCCGGCGAGGACCATCCGCCTGCGTTCGGCCGCCAATCGCGCCGCCCGCGCCGTCCTCGACGCCCACGAGTTCGTCGAGGTCGAGACCCCCACGCTCACGCGCTCCACGCCGGAGGGCGCCCGCGACTTCCTCGTCCCGGCCCGCCTCAGGCCGGGCTCCTGGTACGCCCTGCCGCAGTCCCCGCAGCTGTTCAAGCAGCTGCTGCAGGTGGGCGGCCTCGAGCGCTACTACCAGATCGCCCGCTGCTACCGCGACGAGGACTTCCGCGCGGACCGGCAGCCGGAGTTCACCCAGCTGGACGTCGAGGCGAGCTTCGTCGAGCAGGACGACGTCATCGCCCTGGCGGAGGAGATCCTCGCCGCCGTCTGGAAGCTCATCGACGTGGACCTCACCACGCCCATCCCGCGCATCACCTACCGCGAGGCGATGGAGAAGTACGGCACGGACAAGCCGGACCTGCGGTTCGGCCTCGAGCTCGTGGACCTCACGGAGTTCTTCGCGGAGACGCCCTTCCGCGTCTTCCGCGCGCCCTACGTGGGTGCGGTCGTCTACCCCGGCGGCGCCAAGCTGCCCCGCCGGCAGCTCGACGGCTGGCAGGAGTGGGCCAAGCAGCGCGGCGCCAAGGGCCTCGCCTACGTCCTCGTGCAGCCGGACGGCGAGCTCACCGGCCCCGTGTCGAAGAACATCTCCGAGGCCGAACGCGCCGGCCTCGCCGCCGCCGCCGGAGCCTCCCCGGGGGATGCGATCTTCTTCGCCGCGGACCAGCCCGCAGCGGCTCGCGCGCTGCTCGGCGCCGCCCGCAAGGAGATCGCCACGCGCGAGGAGCTCTACGATCCGGCTGCGTGGTCGTTCGTGTGGGTCGTCGACGCACCGCTGTTCGAGCCCGCCGCGGACGCCGTGGCCTCGGGCGACGTGGCGGTGGGAGCCGGTAAGTGGACCGCCGTCCACCACGCCTTCACCGCGCCCAAGCCGGAGTTCGAAGACACCTTCGACCAGGACCCCGGCCAGGCGCTGGCCTACGCCTACGACATCGTGTGCAACGGCAACGAGATCGGCGGCGGGTCCATCCGCATCCACGACCGGGCCGTGCAGGAGCGCGTGTTCGAGGTCATGGGGATCTCGCAGGAGGATGCGCAGGAGAAGTTCGGCTTCCTGCTCGAGGCGTTCAAGTTCGGCGCGCCCCCGCACGGCGGCATCGCCTTCGGCTGGGACCGGATCGTCTCCCTGCTCGCCGGCACGGACTCCATCCGGGACGTCATCGCCTTCCCCAAGTCCGGCGGCGGCTACGACCCGCTCACGGACGCGCCGGCGCCCATCACCCCCGCGCAGCGGGCAGAGGCGGGCGTCGACGTCGAGCCCGAGGACGCGGACGCCGAGGAGTGAGCGGAGGCCTGAACCCTGTCTGCTGATCTGTTCTCCGAGTCCCCGGAGGCCGGGCGGGCGCTCGACCCGCTCGCGGTGCGCATGCGTCCGCGCAGCCTCGACGAGGTGGTGGGGCAGGAGCACCTGACCTTCCCCGGCTCGCCGCTGCGGCAGCTGGTGGAGGCGACCGCGGCCTCGCGCACGGGTCCGGCCTCGGTCATCCTCTGGGGGCCGCCCGGCGTGGGCAAGACCACGCTCGCCCACGTCATCTCCCATGCGGAGGGGCGGGCGTTCGTGGAGCTCTCCGCCATCACCGCCGGGGTGAAGGACGTGCGCACGGTCGTGGAGAACGCCCGGCGCGCCCGGGAGATGTACGGACAGACCACCGTCCTCTTCCTCGACGAGATCCACCGGTTCTCCAAGGCGCAGCAGGACGCGCTCCTGCCCGCCGTGGAGAACCGGCTGGTGGTGCTGGTGGCGGCCACGACGGAGAACCCCAGCTTCTCCGTCATCTCCCCGCTGCTCTCGCGCTCGCTGCTGCTCACGCTCAAGCCGCTCGACGATGCGGCCGTGGGCGCACTCGTGGACCGCGCCTGCACGGACCCCCGCGGCCTGGCCGGGGAGTTCGCCCTCACGGAGGAGGCGCGGGAGATGGTCGTGCGCGTCTCCGGCGCGGACGCCCGGCGCTCGCTCACGGTGCTCGAGGCCGCCTGCGGGATCGCCCGGGCGCGTGCCGAGGCCGGGGAGGATGACGGCGGTGAGGACTCGGCCGGCGTCCTCGAGGTGGGCGTGGACGATGTCGCGGAGGCGGCCTCGGAGGCGGTGCTGCGCTACGACCGCAACGGCGACCAGCACTACGACGTGATCTCCGCGTTCATCAAGTCCATCCGCGGCTCCGACCCGGACGCCGCGCTCCACTACCTCGCCCGGATGATCGTGGCCGGCGAGGACCCGCGGTTCATCTGCCGCCGGCTGGTCGTCCACGCGGCGGAGGACATCGGCATGGCCGATCCGCAGGCGCTCGTCGTCGCCGTGAGCGCGCAGTCCGCGGTGGAGCGGATCGGAATGCCGGAGGGGCGCATCCCCATGGCCGAGGCGACCGTCTACCTCGCGACCGCGCCCAAGTCGAACGCCGCGTGCACGGCGATCGAAGAGGCGATCGCGGACGTGAAGGAGGGGCGCGCCGGTCAGGTGCCCATGCACCTGCGCGACTCCCACTATCCCGGCGCGGCGGCTCTCGGCCACGGTGAGGGCTACCGCTACCCGCACGACTGGCCCTACGCGGTCGCGCCCCAGCAGTACCTGCCGGACACGCTGACGGGCCGGCAGTACTACAGGCCCACGCCCAACGGGGGCGAGGCGCGCATGGCCGAACGGCTCGAGACGCTCGCCCGGCTGCGCACTCAGGAGGGCTGAGAACGGGGGTCGGGTTCGGATCCTGGTCCCGGCCGGGCGGAGCGACGTTCAGGAGGGCTGAGAACGGGGCCGGACGCTGTGGTAGTCTTGTACGCTGTTGTGCCTCGCATCCAGAGGCGGTCGGACGGAGCCGGACTCGCGGCTCCCTCCCTCTTTCCCATCCGGGGAAACAGCAGTCCAGGAGACACAGGCGAGCTCACCGGCCTGGACGGAGAACATAGACGAAAGGCTTGATCCGTGACTGCACCCGCACGTCATCGCCGCCAGGTGCGCCTCTCCCGCGCACTCGGCATCCCGCTGACCCCCAAGGCCGAGAAGTACTTCGAGCGCCGCCCCTACCCGCCGGGCGAGCACGGCCGCGCGCGTCGCCGCAACGACTCGGACTACTCGGTCCGCCTCAAGGAGAAGCAGCGCCTGCGCGCACAGTACGGCATCCGCGAGGCGCAGATGCTGGCCGCGTACCAGGAGGCCAAGCGCCTTCCGGGCCTGACCGGCGACAAGATCGTCGAGCTGCTCGAGGTCCGCCTCGACGCGCTGGTCCTGCGCTCCGGCTTCGCCCGCACGATCGCCCAGGCCCGCCAGCTCGTGGTGCACCGCCACATCATGGTCGACGGCAAGCGCGTCGACCGCCCGTCCTTCAAGGTGAAGGAGGGCCAGATGATCCACGTGCACGAGAAGTCCGCGCAGATGGAGCCCTTCCAGATCGCGGCGGCCGGCGGCCACCGCGATGTGCTGCCCGCCACCCCGGGCTACCTCAACGTCGACCTGGAGGCCCTCCAGTCGACGCTGGTGCGCGCCCCCAAGCGCGAAGAGGTCCCCGTCACGGCTGACGTCCAGCTGGTCGTGGAGTACTACGCACGCTGATCCCCTGAGCGGATCCGCGCAGCAGGACCGCCGTCCGTCCCCGCAGAGGGGAGGGGCGGCGGTTCTGTCGTCTGCCCACGCGCCTGCGCGCCGCGGGTGCTCCCACCACGTCGTCTACACTGTGAGGCGGCGGTCCGCGCTCCCGTGTGCGCGGACCACGACGACTTTCTCTTCCCGATCCGATGACGAGGATGGCAACAGGCATATGAGGACAGCAGAGATCCGGCGGCGCTGGCTGAGGTTCTTCGAGGAGAACGGCCACACCGTGGTTCCGTCCGCGAGCGTCATCAGTGACGATCCGTCGATTCTCTTCAACATCGCGGGGATGGTGCAGTTCATCCCCTATCTCACCGGCCGCGAGCCCGCCCCGTTCAGCCGGGCGACGAGCGTGCAGAAGTGCGTGCGCACGGAGGACATCGAGGAGGTCGGCAAGACCACCCGCCACGGCACGTTCTTCCAGATGAACGGCAACTTCTCCTTCGGCGACTACTTCAAGGAGGGCGCCATCCGGTTCGCGTGGACCTTCCTCACCACGCCGGAGGCGGAGGGCGGTCTGGGGTTCGACCCGGAGCGGCTGTGGGCGACCGTCCACCACGAGGACGCGGAGACCGTGGACCTGTGGCTGAAGGAGACGAGCCTCCCGCGCGAGCGCATTCAGTTCCGCGGCAGCGAGGACAACTACTGGCACACGGGGCAGCCCGGTCCCGGCGGCTACTGCTCCGAGATCTACTTCGACCGCGGCCCGGCCTACGGCGCCGAGGGCGGACCGGAGGCGGACGAGGACCGCTACATCGAGATCTGGAACCTCGTGTTCATGGAGTTCGAGCTCTCCGCCGTCCGCTCCAAGGCGGACTTCGACGTCGCCGGTGAGCTGCCTGCCAAGAACATCGACACCGGCATGGGCCTCGAACGCGTCGCCTTCCTCAAGCAGGGCGTCGAGAACATGTACGAGATCGACGAGGTGTTCCCCGTCATCGAGGCCGCCAGCCGCCTGTCCGGCAAGCGCTACGGCGCGAACCACGACGACGACGTGCGCATGCGGGTCGTCGCCGACCACGTGCGCGCCGGCCTCATCATCATGGGCGACGGCGTGCGCCCGGGCAACGAGGGCCGCGACTACATCCTCCGCCGGCTGCTCCGCCGGGCGGTGCGGGCGATGCGCCTGCTGGGCGTGAGCGAGCCGGTGCTCCCGGAGCTCCTCCCCGTCTCGATGGAGGTCATGAAGGCCTCCTACCCGGAACTCGAGCGGGACTTCGACCGCATCTCCCGCGTGGCCTACGCGGAGGAGGCGGCCTTCCTGCGGACCCTGGAGTCCGGCACGGCGCTGCTCGCCCAGGCCGTGGAGAAGGCGGGCCCGGCCGGCACGCTCTCCGGCGAGGTCGCCTTCGCCCTCCACGACACGCACGGCTTCCCCATCGACCTCACGCTGGAGATGGCCGCCGAACACGGCGTGAGCGTCGACGCCGAGGGCTTCCGGACGCTCATGAGCGAGCAGCGCGAGCGGGCGCGGGCGGACGCGAAGGCGAAGAAGGGCAGCGCGAAGGACCTCAGCGCCTTCTCCGCACTCCTCGAGCGCGGGCGCACGGAGTTCATCGGCTACGACTCGCTGAGCTCGGACGCGCGCGTCCGCGGCCTCGTGCGCGACGGCGAGGCCGTGGAGCGGGCCGTGCCCGGCGACACGCTCGACCTCGTGCTCGACGTCACCCCCTTCTACGCGGAGTCCGGCGGCCAGCGCGCCGATCGCGGCCTCCTCACCGGCGATGGCTTCACCGCCCGCGTCCTCGACGTGCAGTCCCCCGTGAAGGGACTCTCCGCGCATCGCGTGGAGATCGTCGACGGCGAGATCGCCGCGGGTGCGGACGTGCTGGCCCAGGTGGACTCCGAGCACCGCTTCGCCGCCGCGCAGGCGCACTCGGCCACCCACCTCGTCCACTCCGCCCTGCGCAGCCTCCTGGGCCCGCACGCGGTGCAGGCGGGCTCGCTCAACCAGCCCGGCTACATGCGCTTCGACTACGCCTACGGCGACGCCCTGAGCGCGTCGGCCCGCGCGGAGATCGAGGACGCGGCCAACACCGCCGTGCGCGACAACATGGCGGTGAGCTACGAGCACCTGCCGCTCGAGGCCGCGAAGGCCTCGGGCGCCCTGGCGCTGTTCGGGGAGAAGTACCCGGAGATCGTGCGGGTCGTGGACATCGGCGGCCCCTTCTCCCGCGAGCTCTGCGGAGGCACCCACGTGGGCTCCACCGCGGAGGTGGGCCCCATCTCCGTGCTCTCCGAGGCCTCCGTGGGCTCCGGCACCCGCCGCATCGAGGCAGCGGTGGGACTCGAGGCCTTCCGCGGCCTCGCCAAGGAGCGCACCGTCCTCCAGTCGCTGTCCGAGATGCTCAAGGTGCCCGGCGCGGACGTGCCGGAACGCGTCTCCTCGCTCATGGAGCGGCTGCGCGAGGCCGAGCGCACCATCGCGGAGCTGGGCCGGGCCCGGGTGCTCGCCGCGGCCGCGGGCGCGGTCGAGTCGGCCCGCGAGGTGAACGGTGTGCGGGTCTCCGCGACGGATCTGGGGCAGGTCGCGGACGCCGGTGACGTCCGCACGTTCGTCACGGACGTGCGTGCACGCATGGGTGAGGCACCGGCCGTCGTCGCGGCCGCCGGCAGCGTGAACGGCAAGCCCTCGGTCGTCGTGGCCGTGACCCCGGAGGCCCAGGCGCTCGGCCTGCGCGCCGGCGACCTCGTCAAGGAGGCCTGCGGCGTCCTCGGCGGAGGAGGCGGCGGGAAGCCGGACCTCGCACAGGGCGGCGGCCAGGACGCCTCGAAGATCTCCGCGGCCCTCGACGCGGTGGCGGCCGCAGCGGGCAGGCGATGAGCGGCTTCCGCCGGGGCCGCAGACTCGCCCTGGACGTGGGCAGCGTCCGCGTGGGCGTGGCCTCCTGCGACCCCGACGGGATCCTGGCCACGCCCCTGACGACGGTGCGCCGCAGCGACGGCGACGCCGCGGCCCTGGACGCCCTCTCGGCTCTCATCGCGGAGCACTCGCCGCTCGAGCTGGTGGCGGGCCGGCCCACGTCCCTGGACGGTGAGGACCGCGCGGCCGCGGACACGGCCGCCGCCTTCCTCCGCGCGCTCGCGGCGCGCACCGAGCTGGACATCCGGCTCGTGGACGAGCGCTTCACGACGGTGCAGGCGCACGGGATGCTCCGGTCCGCCGGGCGCAGCTCGCGCCAGCGCCGGGAGATCGTGGACTCCGTGGCGGCCGTCGTCATCCTGCAGACCGCACTCGACGCGGAGAAGCGCAGCGGCGCGCCGGTGGGCGACGTCCTCGCACCGCACTGACCGACGAGGGGAACCCGTCATGCATTCGATGGACGAGCTGGGCACCGAGGCCGGGCTCACACGCGCGGAGAGGACGGCGCGCAGGCGCCGCATGCTGCGTCGCCGCCGCCGGACCGTGACGATCATCGTCGCCGCACTCGTCCTGCTGCTGGGCGGGGGAGCGGTGGCGGTCACCGTGACCGGCGGGGCGATCTCGGACGTGCTCGGGCGGGACACGGACTACGAGGGCGAGGGCAAGGAGGACGTCGTCGTGGAGGTGGCGCCCGGCTCCTCGCTCACGCAGATCGCCAATCAGCTCGTCGAGGAGGACGTGATCCGCTCCTCCCGTCCGTTCATCAAGGAGGCGGAACGGCGCGAGGCGTCCTTCCAGGCGCGCAGCTACGCGCTCCGGACCCAGATGAGCGCGGCCGCCGCGGTGGAGGCGATGCTGAACCCGGACACGGTGCCGCAGGTGCAGGTCCCGGAGGGCATGCAGCTCAAGGACATCTCGGCGCGCATGGTCGAGTCCGGCATGGACCTGGAGGCGGTGGACGCCGCCCTCGAGGACAGGACGCCGGCGGACTACGGACTCGAGGTCGAGGCGCCCTCCCTCGAGGGCTATCTGTTCCCCGCCACCTACGACGTGCGGCCCGGCTCCACGGCGGAGGACGTGGTCCAGGAGATGGTCGACCGCACCGCCGCGGAGATCGAGGAGCTGGGTCTGGCCGAGGACGAGGCGAACGAGATCCTCACCCTCGCCAGCCTCGTCGAGGTGGAGGCGCCGGGCGATCCCGAGGTCCGCCGCAAGGTGGCGCGGGTGCTCCTCAACCGCATCGGCCCGGACTCCGCGACGGACGGGCTCATCCAGTCGGACGCGACGGTCGCCTACATCCACGGCGCCCGCGAGGACCTCACGACCACGGAGGAGGAGCGCGGCAGCGACAGCCCGTACAACACGTACCGGCACAAGGGGCTGCCGCCCGGTCCCATCAACTCCCCGGGCCGCGACACCGTCGAGGCGGTGCAGGATCCCGCGGAGGGGGACTGGCAGTACTTCGTCGCCGTGGACCCGGACACGGGCGAGACCAAGTTCGCGACCTCCTACGAGGACCACCTGAAGAACGTCGAGGAGTACCGGGAGTGGCTCCGCAGCCACGGCGAGAGCACGGACGCCGCGGACAGCGCCGCGGAGACGGGAGGCGCGGATGGGTGAGGCACAGCCGGGCGCGGCGCACTGCAGCTTCGGTGTGGCGGGGAGTCCCATCGCGGACTCGCTCTCCCCGCTCCTCCATCACGCCGCGGCGGCGCGGCTGGGACTGCGGGACTTCTCCTACGGCCGCGTCGAGCTGACGGCGGAGCGGCTCGAGGGCTGGCTCGACGCGCAGCCGGGTCTCCGCGGCCTCTCCCTCACCATGCCGCTCAAGCACCGGCTCGTGGAGCTCGCACGCAGTCGCGGCTGGGTGCCGGACGCCGCCGTCGAGGCCACGGGGGCGGCGAACACCCTCCTCCTCGACCCCGACACAGGCATGGGCGAGATCCTCAACACGGACGTCGCCGGCATCGTCGCGGCGATCCGCGAGGGCGCGGAGGTCTCGGACGGCGCGGGTGACCGCACAGCCGTGTGGGACGAGGTCGACGTGCTCGGCGCCGGGGCGACCGCCGGCTCCGCACTCGCAGCGGCCGCGGAGCTGGGCGCCACGCGCGCGCAGCTGTTCGTCCGGAACCGCACGCGGGCGGCGGCAGCCCGCGAGGTGGCCGAGGCGGTGGGGATCCGGGCCGTCGTCCGGGACCTGCCCGACTGGGTGCCCGGCGAGCGGGCCCTCACGCTCTCCACGCTTCCCGCGGGAGCGATGGGCCCCGGGGGAGTCGACCACCCGCTGCCCGCCGCGATCCCCGGCATCGTCTTCGACGCCGGATACGCCCCGGCCGCGCGCGGCTGGCAGGAGTCCCTGCGCGCGCACGGCGCCCTCGTGGTCGACGGCAGCCGCATGCTCCTGCATCAGGCGGTCGCCCAGCACGTGCGCTTCGCCGCGCTGGCGGGCCTGCCCGCCGGCCGGGCGGAAGCCGCCCGCGCAGACGTGCGGGCGGCGATGGACGCCGCGCTCCGGAGCCGCTGAAGGCAGCCGTGGAGGCGCTGGCCGGCGGGCTCACGGCAGCGGCTGTGTGCCTGACGCTGAGCGGGTTCCTGCCGTTCCTCCTCGCGGACGAGGCGGGGCCCGGCTCCTCGCCGCCCGCCGTCCGTTCTCAGCCGTCCTCGCCGCCGCAGGCATCGCGCTGGCCGTCCTCGCGACGCTGTGCTGGCCCGGCGCGGGCACGCGGACCGACGGCACCGGTGTGCTCCTGGCCCTCGCACTCGGTGCGGCGGCCGGGGCCACGCCGTTCCTCGTCTGGATCGACGTCCGGCTCCGGCGGCTCCCGGATCGCATCGTCCTCCCGCTCGCAGCTCTGCTCACCGTCTGCCTCGCTCTCGCCGGGGCCTGGAGCGGCTTCCTGACCGGCCTCGCGGGAGCGACAGCGCTGCTCGTGCTCTCCGTGATCGGCGGGCGCGGGCGCGGGCTCGCCATCGGCCTCGGGGACGTGAAGCTCTTCTACTGCCTGGGCTGCGTGACCGGCCTCGTCTCCCCGCTCACGGCGGTGGGGGCGTTCGTCCTCGCCAACCTCACCGGGCTGGTCGAGGCCTGCATCCGCACGCTGGTGCTTCGGCAGCCGCTGAGCTCCCGGTTCGCACTCGGCCCCCACCTGCTCCTGGGCATGTGGGCCGCGCCCCTGTGCGTCTCCGTGTTCCCCGTGCCCGCCTGAGCGCAGGCGGGCCTCCCGCTCCCGTCTCGCCTGCGCGTCCCCGGCCTCCCGTGCGGTTCGCCCTTCGGTATCATCTGTGGATATGTTGCGTTGGCTTACTGCAGGCGAGTCCCATGGTGAGGCGCTCGTCGGAATCCTCGAGGGCCTCCCCGCCCATGTCCCCCTCACCCGCGAGCAGATCGCGGCCGCTCTGGCCCGCCGCCGGCTGGGCTACGGCCGCGGCGCGCGGATGAAGTTCGAGGCGGACGAGCTCCGCCTGCTCGGCGGCATCCGCCACGGCGAGACCCTCGGCGGGCCCGTGGCCATCGAGGTCGGCAACTCCGAGTGGCCCAAGTGGGAGACCGTCATGAGTCCGGACCCGGTGGACCCGGAAGAGCTCGCCGGGTCCGCCCGCGGCGCCCTCCTCACCCGCCCGCGTCCCGGCCACGCGGACCTCGCCGGCATGCAGAAGTACGACTTCGAGGAGTCCCGGCCGGTGCTCGAGCGCGCCTCGGCGCGGGAGACCGCCACCCGCGTGGCTCTGGGCGCGGTCGCGCAGGCGTTCCTCGCGGAACTCGGCATCCGCGTCGTCTCCCACACCGTCGCGATCGGCCCCGTCGAGGGACCACGGGACGCGGCCGTGCCCGGCCCGGAGGACGTGGAGGCGCTCGACGCGGACCCGCTCCGGTGCTTCGACCCGGAGCTCTCGGCCCGGATGGTCGCAGAGGTCGACGACGCGAAGAAGTCCGGCGACACCCTGGGCGGCGTCGTCGAGGTCGCCGTCTGGGGCCTGCCCCCGGGGCTCGGCTCGTTCGTCCACGGCGATCGCCGGCTCGACTCCCGCCTCGCCGCGGCGCTCATGGGCATCCAGGCCATCAAGGGCGTGGAGGTGGGCGACGGCTTCGAGACCACCCGCCGCCGCGGCTCCGCTGCCCACGACGAGATGGTCCCGGCCGAGGGCGGGGTGAGGCGGCTCAGCGACCGCGCGGGAGGGATCGAGGGCGGCATGTCCACCGGCACCGTCCTGCGCGTGCGCGCGGGAATGAAGCCCATCGCCACCGTCCCGCGCGCCCTGCGCACCGTCGACACCGCCACCGGCGAGGCCGCGACGGCCCACCACCAGCGTTCGGACGTGTGCGCCGTGCCCGCCGCCGGCGTGGTGGCGGAGGCGATGGTCGCGCTCGTCATCGCGCAGGCGCTCCTGGAGAAGTGCGGCGGGGACTCCGTGGCGGAGGTGCGGCGGAACCTCGACGGGTACCTCGCCTCGCTCCGCCTCGGGGTCGGATGAAGGACGCATGCGCCATGTCCCACGACGAGCGGCCGGTGCCCCGGCCCGCTCCGCCCCTCGATCCCGTGCCGGCCGCCGGGGCGCGGATCGTGCTCATCGGCCCGCCGGCGGCGGGGAAGTCGACGATCGGGCGGCTGCTGGCCCTCCGCCTCGGGCTGCCCTTCTTCGACACGGACGCGGAGATCGTCGCCGCGCACGGACCCATCCCGGAGATCTTCGCCACCCGCGGTGAGGCCCGCTTCCGGGAGTTCGAGCGCGCGGCGGTGCGGCGCGCCCTGCGGCGCCTGCTGGACACTCCCGGGGTGGTCTCGCTGGGCGGCGGGGCCGTCCTCAACTCCGGCACCCGCGCGCAGCTGCGGCATCCGGCGGTGAAGGTGATCGGCATCTCCATCGACGAGGAGACGGCGGCGGTCCGGCTGGGCGGCGGCACCCGGCCGCTGCTCGCCGGGGACGAGGACCCGCTCGTGCGCTGGCGGGCGCTCGTGGCGGAGCGGGCACCGCTCTACGAGGCGCTCTCCACGGCGATGGTCGCGGCCTCGCACGGCCCGCCGGCCACGGTCGTCAACCGCATCGTCGACGTGCTGACCGGACTGCAGCGGCAGGAGGAGTACGCTCGGTTCTCGCACACCGCCGGCCAGGCAGACGCCGCGGCGGAACACGCTCACGCAGAACAAGGAGAGTGGCAGGCATGACCGTTCGCACCCGGATGGAGATCCCCGGCGAGACACCCACCGAGGTGGTCATCGGCACCGGCCTGCTGGGCGAGCTGCCGGGGCTGATCGGCCCGCGCGCCCATCGCGTCCTCGTCATCCACCCGCGTGCCCTGCGCACCACCGGCGAGGTGGTCCGCGAGGAGCTCGCGGCGGCCGGCTACGAGTCGATCAGCGCGGAGATCCCGGACGCGGAGGAGGCCAAGCACGTCCAGGTCGCCTCGTTCTGCTGGGAGATCCTCGGCAAGTCCGACTTCACCCGCACGGATGCGATCGTCGCCGTGGGCGGGGGAGCGGTGACGGACGTGGCCGGGTTCGTCGCGGCCACGTGGCTGCGCGGGATCCGCTACGTGAACATCCCCACCACGGTGCTGGGGATGATCGACGCAGCGGTGGGCGGCAAGACCGCCATCAACACGGCGGAGGGCAAGAACCTCGTGGGGGCCTTCCACGCGCCGGCGGGCGTCCTCGTGGACACGGAGACGCTCGCCACGCTGCCGGAGAACGAGCTCCTCACGGGTCTCGCCGAGGCCGTGAAGTGCGGCTTCATCGCGGACCCGGCGATCCTCGACCTGCTCGAGCGGCACAGCCGGGAGGAGGTCGCGGACCCGTCCTCGGAGGTGCTCGCGGAGATCATCGAACGCGCCGTGCGGGTGAAGGCCGAGGTCGTCGCCGGGGACTTCCGGGAGACCGGGCGGCGTGAGATGCTCAACTACGGGCACACCCTCGCGCACGCGATCGAGCGCAACGAGCGCTACCAGTGGCGCCACGGTGCGGCGGTGGCCGCCGGCATGGTGTTCGCCGCGGAGCTCTCCGCGGTGATGCGCTCCCTGCCCGCCGAGGTCGTCGACCGGCACCGGGAGATCCTCGCCAAGCTGGGTCTGCCCACCGGCTACCGGGGGGACCGCTGGCCCCAGCTGCTGGAGACGATGCGGCGGGACAAGAAGGCCCGGGGCACCATCCTCCGCTTCGTCCTCCTCGACGGGGTGGGGAAGCCGGTCGTGGTGGAGATCCCGGACGACGGGATCCTCTTCGCCGCCTACCAGGAGATCGCAGAGGCCTCGCCGGTGCAGACTCTCGGACCGGTCTCTCTGTGAGCAGGCCGGTCTCCCTGTGAGCATCCGCTAGAATCGACACCCGCAGACCCCTACCACACGAAGGACGCACATACGTGGCAACGACGAACGACCTGAAGAACGGCATGGTTCTCAACCAGGAAGGGCAGCTCTGGCAGGTCCAGGAGTTCCTTCACGTCAAGCCGGGCAAGGGACCCGCCTTCGTGAGGACCAAGCTGAAGAACGTGCTCAGCGGCAAGATCATCGACAAGACCTTCAACGCCGGCACCAAGGTCGAGACCGCGACGGTGGACCGTCGCGACATGCAGTACCTCTACCACGACGGCACGGACTACGTGTTCATGGACACGGTCGACTACGACCAGGTGCCGCTGTCCGAGGCGCTCGTGGGGGATGCCGCGAACTACCTGCTCGAGAACCAGATCGTCCAGATCGCGTTCCACGACGGTGCGGCCCTCTACGTGGAGATGCCCCCGGCGGTGGAGCTCACCATCACCCGCACGGAGCCCGGCCTGCAGGGCGACCGCTCCTCCGGCGGCACCAAGCCGGCGACGGTGGAGACCGGTCTGGAGATCCAGGTGCCGCTGTTCCTCGACGAGGGCGTGAAGGTCCGCGTCGACACGCGGACCGGCGACTACCTGGGGCGCGTCAAGGAGTGAGCGCCCGGACACGTGCGCGCCGCAGGGCGCTCGAGCTGCTCTTCGAGTCCGAGGCCCGGGGCATCGCCCTGGGCGACATCGTCGCGCTCCGGTCGGACGACCCGGCGTACCCCATGAAGGAGTACGCCGTCGAGATCGTCGACGGGGTCGCGGCCCACGCGGACGAGATCGACGAGCTCATCCGCACCTACTCGCGCGGATGGGAGATCGACCGCATGCCCGGTGTGGACCGCGCCCTGCTGCGGCTGGCCTCCTGGGAGATCCTCCACAACGACACCGTGGACGCTCCCGTGGCGATCAGCGAGGCCCGTGCCCTGGCGAAGGAGTTCTCGACGGACGACTCTCCCGCGTTCGTGGCCGGCGTGCTCTCGAAGATCGCCGGACTCGACGACTGAGACGGCTCTCACCGCGGACCGGGGCGCAGCATGCGCCCCGGTCCGCGCTACAATCGAGGCGCAGCATGCCTGATCATCCTTTGGCACCGTCCTGAGAGGCGGGTACACCGTTCGGAGAGACGGGGGAAGGAACGCAATGAGACAGCGCACAGTGCTCGACGAGGCAGAGATCTCGCGCGCACTCACACGCATCGCCCACGAGGTGCTCGAGGCGAACAAGGGCGCCGAGGACCTCCTGCTCCTCGGCATCCCCACCCGGGGCGTCCCGCTGGCCGCCCGCCTCGCCGCGCTCATCGCCCGGATCGAACCCGGTGCGGACGCGGCCTCGCTCGCGGGCAGCCTCGACATCACCCTCCACCGCGACGACCTGCGCTCCGGCCGGCTGCGGGCCGCCGGCCGCACGGAGGTCCCGGGCTCCACGGTGGACGGTCGCACCGTCGTCCTCGTCGACGACGTCCTGTTCTCCGGCCGCAGCGTCCGCGCCGCGCTCGACGCGCTCTCCGCGCTGGGCCGGCCGGAGGCGGTGAGGCTCGCCGTGCTCGTGGACCGCGGGCACCGCCGCCTGCCCATCCGCGCGGACCACGTGGGCAAGAACCTGCCGAGTGCGCTCGACGAGCGCGTGAGCGTCCAGCTGCGGGAGACGGACGGCACGGACGCGGTCATCATCGCGGGGGAGAAGGACTGATGACGCACCTGTTCTCGCCCCGACGGGCCGTCTCACCCGCTGCCGGATCGGAGCCCTCGGCATGAAGCACCTGCTCTCCACCGCCGACCTCAGCCGCGCCGATGCCGTCGACCTCCTCGACGTGGCAGAGGAGATGAGCCGGGCCACCGCCCGCGAGGTGAAGAAGCTGCCGGTGCTGCGCGGCCTCACCGTCGTCAACCTCTTCTTCGAGGACTCCACCCGGACCCGCATCTCCTTCGAGGCCGCCGCCAAGCGCCTCTCCGCGGACGTCATCAACTTCTCCGCCAAGGGCTCCTCCGTCTCCAAGGGGGAGAGCCTCCAGGACACCGCGCAGACGCTGTCCGCCATGGGCGCAGACGGGGTCGTCATCCGTCACGGCGGCTCCGGCGCGCCCCACCGGCTGGCCTCCGCGGGCTGGATCGACGCGCCCGTCGTCAACGCCGGGGACGGCACCCACGAGCATCCGACCCAGGCCCTGCTGGACGCCTTCACCCTCCGCCGCGTGCTCGCCGGCCTCCCGGCCTCCGGGCCGGCGACGGGTGCGGAGGGCCGCGCACTCGACGGTGCGACGGTGGGTATCGTGGGCGACGTCCTGCACTCCCGCGTGGCGCGCTCGAACGTCCACCTCCTCACCACGCTGGGGGCCCGCGTGGTGCTCATCGCCCCGCCCACGCTGCTGCCGGTGGGCGTGAGCGCCTGGCCGTGCGAGGTCAGCTACGACTTCGACGAGGCGCTGGCCGCCCACGACTTCTCCGCCGTCATGATGCTCCGCGTCCAGCAGGAGCGCATGCACGCCGCGTTCTTCCCCACGGCGCGGGAGTACGCCCGCCGGTGGGGCATGACGGACGCCCGCGCGGCGGCTCTGGGGCCGGACTGCGCGATCATGCACCCCGGCCCCATGAACCGCGGCTTCGAGATCAGCGCCGCGGCCGCCGACTCCTCCCGCGCGGTGGTCCTCGACCAGGTCGCCAACGGAGTGAGCGTGCGCATGGCCGTCCTCTACCGCCTGCTCACCGGACAGGGCTCCGGTGCCGCGGCGTCCACCGCTCAGACAGCCGCTGGCAGCGGCACGGAAGGAGAAGCGTGACCGCGACGACACTCATCAGGGGTGCGCAGCTGCCGGACGGCTCCACGGGCGACCTCGCCCTCGTCGACGGGCGCTTCGCGGATCCCGCCTCCGTCACCGCGCCGGACGTCACGATCGACGCGGCCGGGCTCACCGCGCTGCCGGGCTTCGTCGACATGCACACGCACCTCCGCGAGCCGGGACGGGAGGACGCGGAGACGGTGCTCACCGGTTCGCAGTCGGCCGCAGCCGGCGGCTACACCGCGGTGCACGCCATGGCGAACACCTCGCCGGTGGCAGACACCGCCGGCGTCGTGTCGCAGGTCTTCCGGCTCGGCCAGACCGCCGGCTTCACCGAGGTCCGCCCGGTGGGCGCGGTCACGGTCGGTCTCGCGGGCACCCAGCTGGCCGAGCTCGGCGCGATGGCCGACTCCGCCGCGGGCGTGCGCATGTTCTCCGACGACGGCCACTGCGTGTCCGATCCCCTCGTCATGCGCAGGGCGCTGGAGTACGTGAAGTCCTTCGACGGGATCATCGCGCAGCACGCGCAGGAGCCGCGCCTGACCGAGGGTGCGCAGATGAATGAGGGTGCCGTGAGCGCGGAGCTGGGCCTGCCGGGCTGGCCCGCGGTCGCGGAGGAGTCGATCATCGCCCGCGACGTGCTCCTCGCCGAGCACGTCGGTTCGCGCCTCCACGTCTGCCACGTCTCCACCGCCGGCAGCGTCGACCTCATCCGCTGGGCCAAGGCGCGCGGCATCCGCGTGACGGCGGAGGTCACGCCGCACCACCTCATGCTCACGGACGAACTCGTCCGCACCTTCGACCCGGTGTACAAGGTGAATCCGCCGCTGCGGCGCGACGAGGACGTGGCCGCGCTGCGCGCCGGCCTCCTCGACGGCACGATCGACGTGGTGGGCACGGACCACGCTCCGCACCCCGCGGAGCACAAGTGCGCGGAGTGGACGGCGGCGGCCATGGGCATGGTCGGCATGGAGACGGCGGCCGCGGTCGTCCTCGAGGCGATGAAGGACACGGAGTTCTCCCCGGCGGACCTCGCCCGGGTCATGAGCACCGCACCCGCGGCGATCACCGGCCTGGACGCCCACGGCTCGCTGGAGCCCGGCACTCCGGCCAACCTCGTCCTGCTGGACCTGGACGCGCCGCATACCGTGGATCCCGCCGCGCACCACACGCAGGGCCGCAACAACCCGTTCGCGGGCGTGACGCTGTCCGCGCGGGTGACGGACACCTTCCTCTACGGACACCGCGTGTTCGCAGCGGGCGCCCTGGGCGAGCCCCGTCCGCATGCGGAGGCCGCTGCATGGAACGCCTGATCCCCACGCTCGCCCTGCTGGCCGTCGCCGGCCTCGTCTTCGCGGCGATGTGGTGGGGCTGGCGGAGGCGGGCGCGCGCGCAGCACTCCCTGCCGGCGCCGGCCGCGGCGGTGGAGGGCTCGGAGGTGCTCGCCGAGCCCGGCGAGGGCATGTACGTCGCCACCACCACCGCCGGCGACCCCTATGACCGCATCGCCGCCCACCGCCTGGGCCTGCGGACCTCCGCGACCGTCGTGCCGACGCGCGCCGGGGTCGTCGTGGACCGGGCCGGCACGGGCGACTTCCTCATCCCGTGGTCGGACCTCACCGGTGTGAGGACCGGACAGGGCATGATCGGCAAGTTCGTCGAGCCCGACGGGCTCGTCGTGATCGGCTGGCAGCTGGGTCGGACCCGGCTGGAGACCGGCTTCCGGACCCGCGCGGCCGCCGACCGCACCGCACTCATCGAGACCATCCGCCGCCTGCACCAGGAGGAGCGCTGACATGGACCAGCCTCAGATCAGACAGTCACAGCTCGACCGCTCACCCGCGGTCCTCGTGCTCGAGGACGGCCGGGTGTTCCGCGGCAGGTCCTACGGGGCGCAGGGCCGCCGGCTCGGTGAGATTGTCTTCACCACCGGGATGACGGGCTACCAGGAGACGCTCACGGACCCCTCGTACGCGGGGCAGATCGTGGTGCAGACCGCGCCGCACATCGGCAACACGGGCGTGAACGACGAGGACGACGAATCGGGCGACTACTGGGTCGCCGGCTACGTCCTCTCCCGCCCCTCGCGCCGGGTCTCCAGCTGGCGCGCCACCGAGAGCCTCGAGGACCGGCTGTCCCGGCTGGGGATCGTGGGCGTGTGCGGCATCGACACGCGTGCGCTCACCCGCCACCTGCGGGACCGCGGCGCCATGCGCGCCGGGATCTTCTCCGGGGACGACGCCGGGCTGAGCGAGGCGGAGATGCTCGCCGCCGTCACCGCCGCGCCGGAGATGGCCGGGGCCTCGTTCACGGACGCGGTCACCACGAAGGAGCCCTACGTCGTCGAGGCGGTCGGGGAGAAGCGCTTCTCCGTCGTCGCCTTCGACCTCGGCATCAAGTCCGCGACCCCGGAGCAGCTCGCGCTGCGCGGCATCGAGGTCCATGTGGTGCCCGCGGACTTCACCTTCGAACAGGTGCGCGCGCTGCGCCCGGACGGGGTGTTCTTCTCCAACGGCCCCGGCGACCCCGCCACGGCGGAGCAGCAGGTGAGCGTGCTGCGCGAGGTGCTCGCCGCCCGGATCCCGTTCTTCGGCATCTGCTTCGGGAACCAGCTGCTGGGCCGGGCTCTCGGCTTCGGCACCTACAAGCTGGTGTTCGGCCACCGCGGCGCCAACCAGCCCGTGCTGGACGTGGCCACGGGCCGCGTCGAGATCACCTGCCAGAACCACGGCTTCGCCGTCGACGCGCCCATCGGCGAGGCCGTCGAGGCGCCCGCCGGCGGCCTCGGCCGCGTGCGGGTGAGCCACATCGGCCTCAACGACCAGGTCGTCGAGGGCCTGGCGTGCCTCGACCTGCCGGCCTTCTCCGTCCAGTTCCACCCCGAGTCCGCGGCCGGTCCGCACGACTCGCGCAGCCTGTTCGACCGCTTCGCGGACCTCATGGCCGCCTCGCCCGCCCCCGCTTCCGCCTGAGCCGCACCCTAGGAGTACACACGTGCCCATCAGAGACGATCTGAAATCCGTCCTCGTCATCGGCTCCGGTCCCATCGTGATCGGCCAGGCCTGCGAGTTCGACTACTCCGGGACCCAGGCCTGCCGGGTCCTCCGCCGCGAGGGCCTGCGGGTCATCCTCGTGAACTCGAACCCGGCCACGATCATGACCGACCCCGAGGTCGCGGACGCGACCTACGTCGAGCCCATCACGCCCGAGGTCATCGAGTCGATCATCGCGAAGGAGCGCCCCGACGCGGTCCTGCCCACCCTGGGCGGGCAGACGGCCCTCAACGCGGCCATCGCCCTCCACGAGGCGGGCACGCTGGCGAAGTACGGCGTGGAGATGATCGGCGCGGACGTCGAGGCGATCCAGCGCGGCGAGGACCGCCAGAAGTTCAAGGACGTGGTCGAGCGCGTGGGCGGCGAGGTCGCCCGCTCGGTGATCTGCCACACCATGGACGAGGTGCTCGCCGCCGCGGACGAGCTCGGCTACCCCATGGACGTGCGGCCCTCCATCACGAAGGGCGGGCTGGGCTCCGGCATGGCCTACGACGAGGAGGGCCTGCCCCGGAACGCCGGCGACGGCCTCCA
>NZ_JALAHB010000085.1 GCF_022712115.1 Brevibacterium sp.
CACTTCCCCCCGTCCCGCCCGCTCACCGCCGGAACGGCCTTCCCCTGGCTGGGCCCGGGCCCCGCTCCCGCCGTCCCCTTCCACCCCGCGCGTGCCCGTGCGGGGCCCTCCGCAACTCGCCCCGTCCTCCTCATCCACGGCTTCCGCGGCGATCACCACGGCCTCGGGCTCATGGCCCACGAGCTGCGTGCGCACGACGTCTACGTCCCGGACCTGCCAGGATTCGGTCGCACTCCCCCGCCGCCGGACGGGCTGAGCCTCGACGCCTACACCGCCCACATCGCCGCGCTCGCGGAGGCCCTCGCCCAGGACACGGGACAGGCGCCGCTGCTCGTGGGTCACAGCTTCGGATCGATCCTCGCCGCCCACACCTTCGCCGCACACCCGCGGATCTCCCCCGGCCTGGGTCTGCTCAGCCCCATCGTCACACCTGCGCTGGAGGGCTCCGCACGGTTCCTCACCGGGCTCACCCGCCTGTACTACGCCGCCGGCTCCCGCCTGCCCGAGCGCGCGGGAGCGGCCCTGCTCTCCCACCCACTCATCGTCCGGGCCATGAGCGAGGTGATGGCGACGACCCGGGACCGCCGCCTCCGCGCCTACATCCACGACCAACACGCGCAGCACTTCTCCGACTACGCGGACCGGGACTCGCTCGCACAGGCCTATGAGATCTCCATCCGGCACACCGTGGCCGAGGCCGCCCCCGGTCTCGCCGAGGCCGCCCGCCCCGTCCTGCTCGTCGCAGGTGACGCTGACCTCATCGCCCCGATCGCAGACACCCGCGCCTTCGCGGACTCGCTCCGCGCAGCCTCCCTGACGGTGACTGTGGAGGAGCTGCACGGCGTGGGCCACCTGCTCCACTACGAGCGAGCGGCGGAGACGGCGGAGGCGATCTCCGCGTTCGCCCGCCGGCTCCCCGCAGAGCCCTCAGGGGGCTGACAGGAGCCCGCCACTAGGCTGGTGCGCCATGAGGCTCCTCTTCGACGCGCGCTACACCCGCACCCCCCGCCACGACGGCATCTCCCGGTACGGGGCCGGAGTGCTCGCGGGGCTCCTGCGGCTCACCCGTGAGGATCCGGAGGTCCAGGTGAGCGCGCTCGTCTCCGACGAGGAGCAGCTCACCATGCTGCCTGAGGTGGACTGGCACCGCGTCTCCGCACCCACCTCCCCGCGTGAGCCGCTGCTCGCGGCGCAGATCAACCCCCTGCGCCCGGACGTGGTGTGCTCCCCCATGCAGACGATGGGCACCTGGGGCCGGGACTACGGCCTCATCCTCACCCTCCACGACCTCATCTACTACTCCCACCCCACTCCGCCACGGGACATGCCCGCGCCCGTCCGCGGTCTGTGGCGCCTCTACCACCTGGCCTACTGGCCCCAGCGGCTGCTGCTGGACCGCGCGGACGCGGTGGCGACCGTCTCGGAGACCACGGCCTCGCTCATCGCGGAACACCGCCTCACCCGGCGCCCGGTCACCGTCGTGCCCAATGCGGCAGACCCCCTGGCCCCTCCCGCTGCACGCCCCAGCGGTCATGACGCGCGCGCCCTCGTCTACATGGGCTCCTACCTGCCCTACAAGAACGTCGAGACCCTCATCCGCGCGCTCGCGCATCTGCCCGGGTACACACTGCACCTCGTCTCGAGGGCGACGCCGGAGATCGAGGCGCGGCTGCGCGGCCTGGTGCCGGACTGCGCCCGGGTGGTCTTCCACCGAGGCCTCGGCGACGAGGAGTACGCCCGGCTCCTGGACGGCGCCACGGCGCTCGTGAGCGCCTCACGCGCAGAGGGCTTCGGTCTGCCGGTGGTCGAGGCCATGGCCCGCGGTCTGCCCGTGGTCCTCACGGACATGCCCATCTTCCGTGAGATCACGCAGGGAGCGCCCGCGGCACGCTTCTTCGACCCCCAGGCTCCCGCAGATCTCGCCGCACGGGTCCGCGAACTCGAGGACGCCGAGGCCTGGGCCGCCGCCGCGGAGGCCGCCCCCGCACGTGCCGCCGCCTTCTCCTGGGACGACTCCGCCGCCCGGCTCCTCGACCTCGCCCGGGAGGTCCACGCACAGCGTTCACGCGCATGCTGAGACGGAGCCTGCGATCCCGGCGCGAGCGGCGGACGGGGCTGCGCTGAGGGGGTGGGACGCATTCCGCGTCCCACCCCCTCACTCGCCTCCCGGACCGTCGGCCCGCCGCGGCGGATCCTCAGCCCTGTGCGGCGGCCACGGCCTCGGCGCCTCCGCCCCACTGCCGCAGGATCCAGCCGTGCCGGCCCGGTGTGAGGAGCGCGTACGTGGCGTTGGTGAGCACCCCGAGAGTCCCCTTCGCGGAGTCCTCGAAGCCCAGCAGGAGCTCCGCGGCGCCGCGGATGACGGCGCCGTGGGCGACGACCGCCAGCACCCCCTCATCCGGGGTCCGGGTGACGAGGTCCTCGACCGCCGCATGCACGCGGGCGGCCGATTCCCGGCGGCTCTCCCCTCCCGGCGGACGCATGTCCACACCGTCGAGCCAGTCCTGCAGCTCAGCGGGCCAGGTCTCCTTCACCTCGGCACGGGTGAGCCCCTCCCATTCGCCCACCGTGATCTCCCGCAGGCGCTCGTCGAGCTCGACCTCGACCCCCGCCGCGGCCCCCAGGGCGTCCGCCGTCTGCCGGGCACGGGTGAGGTCGGAGGAGACGATGCGCGTGATCGGCTGGGCAGCGGCCAGGTGTGCGCCCACGGCACGCACCTGCGCCGTTCCCAGAGAGTCGAGGGGCACGTCGATCTGGCCCTGGAACCGGCCCTCGGCGTTGAACTCCGTCCGCCCGTGGCGCAGGAGGATCAGTGCGGCGACCACGGCTCAGGCCTCCGCGTCCGGCGCGCCGGCTTCCGCCACCGCCGCGCTGACGTCGATGACGGGGCAGTCCTTCCAGAGGCGCTCGAGCGCGTAGAACTCCCGGTCCTCCTCCGCGAAGACGTGGACGATGAGATCCGCGAAATCGAGCAGCACCCACCTGCCGCTGGCCTGTCCCTCCCTCCGGATCCGCTTGATGCCGTGACGGGTGTGGAGCTCCTCCTCGACCCGGTCGACGATCGCCCTGACCTGACGTTCGGACGGTGCGGAGACGATCACGAAGGCGTCCGTGAGCACGAGCTGCTCACTCACGTCCAGGGCGACGATGTCGGTTCCCAGCCGGTCCGCGGCGGCGAAGGCGGCGGTGCGAGCGAGTGCGATCGATTCGGGTGTGGCGGTCACGGGGTCCTTCCCAGTCGGGCGGGCGCTGCGCGCAACGGCTGCGCGCAGAACGGTGACGGGCGCGGACACCCGCGCCCGTGAGGATCAGAGGAGCAGGAACAGTGCGATGACCACGAGGGCCAGCGCGACGACTCCGGCTGCGCCGAGTGCGATGTAGGGCACCATGGAGCCGCGCTCGCCCACGAGGATCTCCCCGTCCTCGTGGGTGACGGAGCGCGCGCTCATCGGGCCCACGGGCGGCGAGGCGAGCTCCGCGCCCTCGACGTCGTCCGATTCGTCCGGCAGGCCGTCGATGCCCAGACCGCGCCACTGCTCCGCACCCGCGGACAGCCGGCGCTGGCCTGCAGAGGTGCTCGCCGCGCCGCTCGCTCCCCCGGCGGCAGGAGCGCCGCCGTCGGGTCCGACGGCCTGCTCCTCGGCGGGCAGGTCGATGGCATCGATGGGAGTGGTGGGCGGGTCCGCCGGCCCGTCGGCCGGATCCGGGGTGATGGGCAGTGCACCCGTCACCACCCGGATGTTCCCACTGGTGGGCGGCTGGATCACCGGGGTCCGGCGACGAGCGGGCGGGTTCTGGTCGCCGCGCCCCGCCGGCGTGATGACGGCGGTGGAACTCGTCGCGAAGTCCGGGCCGGAGGGCGAGGAGTCGATCCGGCGCTGGGCGAGGTCCGCCAGCGGCTTGTCGTGATGGGCGAAGGCGCTCTGCACGTCGAACAGGGACGACCTGCTCACCCGCGGAGCCTCCACGGCCTCCTCGGCAGGAGCGCCGGCGGACGGCTCGTCTGCCGGCCCCTCCGGAGCGGGCGACACAGCGGCCTCACCGGGGCCGGTGTCCTCCGGACGCGCCGCGTCCTCCGCAGGTGCCTCGTCCTGTTCCGGGGCGGCCTCCTCGACGGAGGGTTCCGCAGCCGCCCACGGGGCAGGGCTCACCGGCGGCGAGCTCACCGGTGCCGGGGACGCCGGCTGCTCCGGCTGTGCGGGGGCCTCGGGCTGTGCGACGGGCTCCGGCTGCTCGGCGGACCCGTGCTGGGCGGCGGCCTCCGGCTGCGCGGGCTGTTCGACGGCCTCCGGCTGTGACTCCGAGACGTCGGGGCGATCTGCCGCCGGTGCAGGAGCGGCGGCCTCCTCGGAGGTTCCGTCCTGCGGCTCCTCCACGGGCTGGGTCCGCTGAGCGGCGCGCTCGGCGAGGACCACGGGGATCGAGGCGGTGGGGATGTCCACCGGAAGACCGTGCTCACGGAGGAACCGCTTGCGCTCTCCCCGCGTGGCGAACGTGGGCAGTTCGAAGTCCTCCGGCGACGGGGCGGGTGCGGCAGGCGCAGGCGGCTCGGACGCGGAGGCCTTGGGCGCAGGCGTCGCGGGCGCTCCCGCCGGAGCGGGGGCCGGAGTCCGGGGAGCAGCCGGCGCCGCCTCGCCGGAGACGGTCACCGGAGGAGCGGACCGCTGCGAACGGATGCGCGGGGACGGAGCGGACTCGGAGTGGGCCGGGGTCACGGACGCGGCCGGCTGTGCCGGGGCCACGGGCTCCTGCTGCGGTGCCGCGCTGGGCTGCGGAGCGACCACCGGCTGCGGCGGTGTGGACGGCTGAGGCGGCGCGGCGGGAACGGACGGTGCCGACTGCGCGGCAGGGGCCTCCGCAGCCTCTGCGGCCTGCTTCGCGCGCTGCTCGGCTTCGCGGCGCTCGCGTCGCGTCATGAACTTCTCAGCCAATGTCACTCCTGTACAAGTTGTACTTCGCGATGTATTGCACGACCCCGTCCGGGACCAGGTACCACACCGGCAGGCCCACCCGCGCCCGCCGTCGGCAGTCCGTCGAGGAGATCGCCAGCGCGGGGATCTGGAGCAGGCTCAGATCGCCCTCCGGCAACCCGTCCCCGCTCAGATCGTGGCCGGGGCGCGAGACCCCCACGAAGTGCGCGAGCGAGAACAGCACGTCCGCATCCTTCCAGGACAGGATCTGCTCCAGCGCGTCCGCACCGGTGATGAAGTACAGATCCGTCTGTTCACCGTACACCTCGCGGAGATCCGTGAGCGTGTCGATGGTGTACGTCTGCCCGCCCCTATCGATGTCCACCCGCGAGACCGTGAACCGGGGGTTGGAGGCGGTGGCGATGACCGTCATGAGGTAGCGGTGCTCCGCCGCCGTGACCCGTGACTCGGACTTCTGCCACGGTCGCCCGGTGGGCACGAAGACCACCTCGTCCAGATCGAACGTCGCGGCGGCTTCGCTCGCCGCGACGAGGTGGCCGTGGTGGATGGGGTCGAATGTACCGCCCATGACGCCCACGCGGCGCGGGCGGGAGGCTGTCTGCTGTGCGTTCACTGCGATGCGAGATCCCTGCGGTCTGCGGCCGGTCAGCTGAGCGCCACCGGCCGCAGGGAACCGTCAGTGACGGTGCGCGATGCCCTTCCAGGACAGCGTGATGACGCCCAGGGTCATGAGCGAGGCGAAGGCGATGAGGCCGAAGGCCAGCGGCGGCATCGGGAGTTCGTGGACGACGTGCACCGTCTCTTCGACAGCGGCGAGGACCTCGGTCTGCATGGTGTTCATCCTTCTGTATGCGTGGAGCGGCTTCTGGCCGCGCCTATTCTCTCACGGTTGTGGGCCTCACGCCCACGGCGGGGTGAACGTGTGCCCTCCCCCACGGTCTCTCAGGACCGGACCTGCCCGCTTCCGCGCATGATCCACTTGGTCGTGGTGAGCGCCTCGAGGCCCATGGGCCCCCGCGCATGCAGCTTCTGCGTGGAGATCCCGACCTCGGCGCCCAGCCCCAGCTGACCGCCGTCCGTGAAGCGGGTCGAGACGTTGACGCCCACCGCGGCGGCGTCCACGGCCTGGACGAACGTCTCCGCATTGGCGAGGTCGTTGGTGACGATCACCTCGGTGTGGCCGGAGGAGTACGCCTGGATGTGCTCGATCGCCTCATCGATGCTCGCGACGAGCTTCACCGCGATCTCGAGTCCCAGGTACTCCTTGGCCCAGTCCCGCCGGGTGACCCGGCGGATCTTCACGCCCTCCGGCGCGAACTCCTCCACGGCGCGGTCCGCACGGATCGTCACGCCCGCCTCGCTGAGCGCAGTGAGGACCTTGGGCAGGACCCGGCGCGCGGCCTTCTCATGGACCAGCAGGTTCTCCAGCGCATTGCAGACGCTGGGCCGGTGCGTCTTCGAGTTGAGCACCAGGTCCGTCGACATCCGCACCGGCGCCGAGGAGTCGAGGAACATGTGCACGTTCCCCACACCGGTCTCGATCACCGGGACGAGGGACTCGTGGACCACGGTGGAGATGAGCTCCGCTCCCCCGCGGGGGATCAGCAGGTCGACGTAGTCACGTGCCTGCATGAGGACCGCCGCCCCTTCGCGGCCGAACTCGTCGATGCTCGCCACGACGTCCTCCGGGAAGCCCGCGGAGGCCACCGCGCCGCGCAGCAGATCGACCAGCAGCGTGTTGGACGACCGGGCGGCGGACCCGCCGCGCAGAACCACGGCATTCCCCGCCTTGAGGGCGAGAGCGGCGATGTCGACCGTCACGTTGGGGCGCGCCTCGTAGATGGCGCCGACGACGCCCATGGGCACCCGCTCCTGCGTCACGCGCATCGCGTTGGGCATCGTCCGGCCCGCGACGACGGTGCCGACGGGATCCGGCAGGCCCACCACCTCGCGCACCGCGCCGGCGATGTCCCGCACCCGTGCCTCCGTGAGGGTGAGGCGGTCGATGAGCGGGGCCTCGGTGCCCTTCTTGTGCGCCGTCTCGATGTCCTCGGCATTGGCCGCGAGGATGTCGTCGACATTGGATTCGAGCGCGAGGGCGATCGCCTCGAGCGCTGCGTCCTTCTGCTGCGAGGAGGCCTGCGCGAGTGCGCTCGAGGCCTGCTTCGCGGCTGCGACGATGCGGGTCACGCCCCGTGTGGCGCGAACGCTGGGTTCGGTAGTCGTCATATCTCCGCTTTCTCGAAGACCGCTTCGGTGAGGACCAGGTCGTTCCGGTGGATGACCTCTCTACGGTAGTCGGCACCGAGCCGGTCGCCCAACTCCTCTGAGGACATCCCGCACATCTGCGGGAGCTCCTCGGCGGAGAAGTTCACGATGCCGCGGGCCACGAGCGTGCCGTCGGTCCCGCGGACGTCGACGGGATCGCCGGCCTCGAAGTCGCCGCTCACGCCCGTCACCCCCACGGCCAGCAGCGAGGTGCCGCGGCGGGAGACCGCACGCACGGCGCCGTCGTCGATCGTGACGGTGCCCATCGTCCGCGCCAGATGGGCGAGCCAGAGGAGCCGGGTGGCGCGCCTGCGATGGGTGATGCCGAAGGCCGTGCCCCGCTCGCCGCCGCGCAGGGCGTCCTCGATGTGCGGGGTGGAGGTGAGGATCGTGGGGATGCCGGAGTCCGCTGCCATGGTCGCCGCCTGGACCTTCGTCACCATGCCCCCGGAGCCGATCCCGGCGGCGCCGATCCCGCCGATGCTCAGCGCCTCGAGGTCACCGGGCCCGCTCACGAAGGAGACCCGCTGGCTGCCCGCGCGCTCCGGCGGAGCGGTCAGCAGCGCTTCCACGTCGGAGAGGAGGATGAGCGCATCGGCGTGCGCGAGGTGCGCGACGAGCGCCGCGAGCCGGTCGTTGTCGCCGAACCGGATCTCATGCGTGGCCACCGCGTCGTTCTCGTTGACGACCGGCATCATGCCCAGCGAGATCATCCGATCGAGCGCCCGCTGCGCGTTCCGGTAGTGGGTGCGGCGGATGAGATCGTCGGCGGTGAGCAGAACCTGCGCCGGGACGAGGCCGTAGTCGCGCAGACCGAAGGTGTACGCGGCCATGAGCAGACTCTGTCCCACCCCCGCGGCCGCCTGCTGCGTGGCGAGGTCGCGCGGCCGGCGGTCGAGGCCCATGGGCTCCAGACCGGCGGCGATCGCACCCGAGGACACGAGGATGACCTCGCGCCCGCCCGCACGATGGGCGCCGAGCGCGGAGGCGATCCGCCGCACCCGGTCGTGGTCGAGACCGCCCTCCACCGTCGTCAGCGAGGACGAGCCGACCTTCACCACCACGCGCCGGGCGTCACGGACCCGCGCCCGCGCCTCGGCTTCCGCGCTCATCGTTCGCCCTCGGCGGCCTGCTGCGCGCGCTTCTCGGCCAGACGCTCCTCCTCGAACTCCGCCCGGGTCGCTGCCTTGGCGTCCATGCGGTCGTGGAAGGCGGCCTTGCGCTCCTTGCGGGTCGCGCGCCCGGACTCGTCCAGGCGCAGATCCGTGCCGCGGGAGCCCAGCAGCTCCGCGCCGCCCACCATGGTGGGGTCCCAGTCGAAGACGACGCCGTCGTCCGGGCCGATCACCACGGTGTCGCCGGGAACCGCGCCCGCGCGGAAGAGCTCCTGCTCGACCCCCAGACGCTCGAGGCGGTCGCCCAGGTAGCCGACGGCCTCGTCGTTGGAGAAGTCCGTCTGCAGCACCCAGCGCTCCGGCTTGGCGCCGAGCACCCGGAAGACCGGGCCCTCCGCGTCGTGCTCCGCGACGACGGAGAAGCCCCTGTCGTCGACGGCGCGCGGGCGCAGGACGATCCGCTCGCGCACCTCGGGCTGCGACTCCCGGCGCGTGCGCTCCGCCTCGACGAGCTCGGCCATCGCGAAGGACAACTCGCGGAGGCCGGTGCGCGCGACCGCGGAGACTTCGAAGACCCGGTAGCCGGCCTCCTCGAGCTCCGGACGGACCAGGGCGGCGAGCTCCCGGCCGTCGGGGTCGTCGACCTTGTTGAGCGCCACGAGCGCGGGACGCTCGTCCAGCGGGAGCAGATCGCCCCCGTGGGCGATGTCGACCGCGTACTGCGCGAGCTCCTCCTCGATGGCCCGGAGGTCTCCCACGGGGTCACGGGAGGTGTCCCAGGTCGAGAGGTCCACCACGTGCACCAGTGCGGCGCACCGCTCCACGTGACGCAGGAACTCCAGACCGAGGCCCTTGCCGTGAGCCGCGCCCGGGATGAGACCCGGCACGTCTGCCACGGTGAAGCGCGTCCCTCCCGCCTCGACGACGCCCAGATTGGGCACGAGCGTCGTGAAGGGGTAGTCGGCGATCTTGGGACGCGCCGCGGAGAGCGCCGCGATGAGGCTGGACTTGCCCGCGGAGGGGAAGCCGACGAGCGCGATGTCCGCCATCGTCTTCACCTCGAGGACGATGTCCCGCCGCTCACCGGGCAGACCCAGCAGCGCGAAGCCCGGCGCCTTGCGCTTGGTCGAGGCCAGCGCGGCATTGCCGAGGCCGCCGCGGCCGCCCTCCGCCGCCACGAAGCGCGTGCCCGCGCCCACGAGATCGGCCAGGATCTCGCCGTCCGTGGACTTCACGACGGTGCCCTCCGGCACGGGCAGCACGAGGTCCTCCCCGTCCGCGCCGTGGCGCAGGTCGCCCCGGCCGATCCCTCCGTTGTCCGCGCTCCGGTGGGGACTCCGGTGGTAGGGCAGCAGCGTCGTCGTCTGCTCGTCGACCACCAGCACGATGCTGCCGCCGTTGCCGCCGTTCGCGCCGTCCGGCCCGCCGAGCGGCTTGAACTTCTCACGCCGGACGGACACACAGCCGTCGCCGCCGTCGCCTCCTGCGACGTGCAGAGTGACGCGGTCGATGAACTCAGTGGCCATGGTCTCCTCGCGGACTCTCAGCGCGGGCGCGGCTGAGACGGATGGTCCCACCGGTGCGGCGGGAGAAGGGGTGGGGCAGACGACAGAAGGATACGCGAGCGGGGCGAGTCGAAACCGACTCGCCCCGCTCTCGCATGCGTGCGGCTGATGCTCAGCCAGCGACGATGTTGACGACCTTGCGGCCGCCCTTGGCACCGAACTCGACGGTGCCCGCGGACAGCGCGAACAGCGTGTCGTCGCCGCCGCGGCCCACGTTCGAGCCGGGGTGGAAGCGGGTGCCGCGCTGGCGGACCAGGATCTCACCGGCATTCACGAGCTGACCGCCGAAGCGCTTGACGCCCAGGCGCTGAGCGTTGGAGTCGCGGCCGTTCTTGCTGGAGCTGACGCCCTTCTTGCTTGCCATACGCTTGTCTCCTTAACTTGGGTCGCTCAGGCGATTCCGGTGATCTTCAGACGGGTGAGCTCCTGGCGGTGGCCCTGGCGCTTCTTGTAGCCCGTCTTGTTCTTGTACTTCTGGATCACGATCTTGGGGCCGCGGCGCTCGTTCAGCACCTCGGCGGACACGGAGATCTTCGCAAGCGCATCTGCGTCCGTGGTCACGGCGTCGCCGTCCACGTGGAGCACTGCGGGGAGCTCGACGGGATCGCCGGCCTCTGCCTTGATGCGGTTGACGGTGATGACGTCGCCGACGCTGACCTTCTCCTGGTGGCCGCCGACACGAACGATGGCATAGACCATGTACGTCCCCTTCTGCTCCTGCGCACAGCACTGCGCCGCGCGTCTTCGATGATGTTCGGACCGGGCGATTCCCACCTTGGCTCCTCGGGGCGCGCGACCGGGAAAGTCGCGGTGCGCCCGCCAGTACCCATTACGAGGGGGAATCTGCCCGCATGCCCTGAAGGCACCGACGCATTACTCTACCGCACGCACGCCCGCGGATCAAAGGCCGCGCGGAGCGGTGTCCTCGCTCACACTCCCTCGACCGCGCTCCGGACCGTGCGCCGGGGTCAGCCCCGCTCGGCCTCGCCGGCGATCCGCTCGTGGTGCCGGATGACCTCCGCGACGATGAACGCGAGGAACTTCTCCGCGAACTCCGGGTCCAGGTGGGACTCCTCCGCGAGCGCCCGCAGACGCTCGACCTGCAGCGCCTCCCGGGAGGGGTCGGCGGGGGGCAGCGAGCGCTCCGCCTTGAGCCTCCCCACCCGCTCCGTGAGCTTGAAGCGCTCGGCGAGCACGTGGATGAGGACGGAGTCGAGGTTGTCGATGCTCGCCCGCAACGCGGCGAGCTCCTCGGGAACGTCTGCTGCCATGCCTCGCCCTTCTGCACGTGTCTCCGATCGTCGGCTCAAGAATACACAGCGGGTGCGGGCCGGACCTCCGGCGGCCGGCATCCGGCCGGCAGGCGACAGGCCCTGCGGCACTGCACCCCCGCACACGGCGGAGCGCGCACCCCGGACACGCCGGGACGCGCGCTCGGAGCCGCGCAGAAGGGAGGCCTCAGGCGTTGCCCTGCTCCTGACGGATGCGGGCGAGGTCCGCCTCGTCCCCGGCCCCCAGCTCGTGGAGGCGACCGGACTTCCTGTCCGCGAGGTACTCCTTCATCTCCTTCTTCACCACCGGCATGAGGAGGTACAGGCCGAGGATGTTGACGAAGGCGCAGCAGAACAGCGCGGCATCGGCGAAGTCGACGATGGTGCCGAACGAGGCGATGCAGCCGATCACGATGAACGCCATGAGGATGAGGCGGAACAGCGTGTCGGTCGCCTTCCTGCGGCCGAACAGATAGTGCCAGGCCTTCTCCCCGTAGTACGCCCAGGTGATGAGCGTCGAGATCGCGAAGAGCATGGCGGCGATCGCCAGCAGGATGGGCCACCAGTCCGTGATGGTCGAGAACGCCGAGGAGACGAGCGTGATGCCATCCGGTGCCTGCCCCGTCTCCTGGAAGTACGCGCGCCCCTCGTCGTAGGCGACGCCTCCGGCGATGACGACGGTGAGAGCGGACATGAGGCAGATGACCACGGTGTCGAGGAACGGCTCGAGGAGGGCGACGAACCCCTCGGAGACCGGACGCCGCGTCTTCACCGCCGAATGCGCGATGGGCGCGGAGCCGACGCCGGCCTCGTTGGAGAAGGCCGCACGCTGGAAGCCCACGATCATCGTGCCGATGAGGCCGCCCAGACCGGCCTCGAGCGAGAACGCCCCGGAGAGGATCTCGCCGAGGGCCGGCAGGATGTGCTCGGCGTTGCCGCCGATCACGATGAGGCAGGAGACGACATAGAAGATCCCCATGGCGGGAACGAGCTTGTCCGTCACACGTCCGATGGACTTGATGCCGCCGATGATGACGAGACCGACCACGGCCGCGATGACGAGACCCATGAAGAGACCGCCCAGCGGGCCGGCGAGGACGCTGCCGTCGCCGCCCGTGACATCACGCAGCTGCACGGCCGTCTGGTTGGCCTGGAACATGCCGCCGCCGGCCACTCCGAAGAGCAGGATCGCGATCGCGAAGAATCCGGTGAGCGCCTTGGCCACGGGGGAGCTGAAGCGGGCGAAGGCGATCGGCAGGTACTTGAAGGGCCCGCCGTTGACGACCCCGTCCTCGTCGATCTGCCGGTACTTCACGCCCAGCGTGCACTCGACGAACTTGGTGCACATGCCGAGCAGACCCGCCACCATCATCCAGAACGCGGCACCGGGACCACCCATTGCGAGCGCTGCGCCGACGCCGGCGATGTTGCCCATGCCCACGGTGCCCGAGACGGCCGAGGTGAGCGCCTGGAAGTGTGTGACCTCACCGGGGTCGCGGGGGTTCGAGTACTTGCCGCGCACCACTTCGAGCGCGACCTTGAAGCCGCGGAACTGGATGAAGCCGAAGTAGATGCTGAAGATCAGGGCGCCGGCGATCAGCCAGACGACGATGATGGGGAAGTGGCCCACCTGGAAGAAGACGACGTTGGAGAATCCGGTCACCACCGGATCGAGGACGCCGTTGACCGCCTCCTCGATCCGGTTGACCTGCTCCTGCCCTGCGGGTTGCGCAAGGAAGGCTGTGCTCAGTTGTGTGTTCATGACGTTCGACCGTAGCGGTGAGGGGCGTCACATTCGGACGGATGGGTGATCTGGATCACTGTCGTTATCGAATCGTGACATATTGGCCGCGGAGATTCGACCGCGTCGAACGAGCGGCCGATTCCCCGAACGCTCCACCGAAGCCCGCAACGTCTCCCGAACGGAGCGGAGGGCGGGAGCGACGCTCCGCTCCCACCCTCCGCAGTCTCTCCTGCCGCTCCTCCCCCACCCCACGGGGCGGGGGAGGCGGAGGACCCGTCAGCCCTCGGCGGAGACGATCAGTCCTCCATGCCGAAGAGGAGTATCGGCGTTGCCGGGGCCTTGGGCGCCTGCTCCTTCTCCTCCACCGGGGCCGGAGCCTCCTTCACCGCCGGGGCCTTCTTCGCCGGGGCCTTCTTCCGCGGAGCGCGCTGCACGCTCGTGGTGGCATCGGCACCGATCATGAGCGGCGCCGGGCCGGAGGGTTCGGGCAGAGGTGCCGGCTCCTGCGCGGCCTTCTCCGCCGCGGGCTCCTGCTCGGCCGCCTCCGCCGGCTTCGTCTCCTGGACCTGCCCGGCCTCGCCGCCGGAGCCTGCGGCCTCCGGCAGAGCCGTCGAGTCACGGCGACCGCGCGACCGGCGGCTGCGCGAGCGCTTGCGCGGGGTCGCACCGTCCTGCGCGTCCGCAGCCGCACCCTGTCCGTCCGCAGCGGGTTCCGCCGCAGACGACCCCTTCCCACCGGACTTCACGTCCCCGTCCGCGCGGCCGTCCTCGGGATCCCCGGGCTTCTCCTCCTGCTTGAGGGTCGCCTTCGCGATCGCGGCGACGGCGTTCCGGGACTGCTCGGTCCGTTCGTCGGCCTCCGGCGTCTCCTGCTGAGAGCCGCCCTGCTCCGCGTTCTGACCACGCCCCTTCTTCCGGGACCTGCGCTCCTGCCGGTCCCCCTTCTCACTGCGGCCGCCGCCCTGTGCCTCGCCGGGCTCCGTGCCCGGCAGCAGGAGGCCGCGACCGGAGAGGTCCTCCCCCGCCGCCACGAGCGACTCGGCCAGCCCGGTGCCGATCCGCTTGCGCGTCATCTGCACGAGCCCCAGCGAGGTCACCTCGGCGACCTGATGCCGCGTGCGGTCCCTCGAGAGGCACTCCACCAGCCTGCGCGTGACGAGGTCACGGTTGGCCTCGAGGACCATGTCGATGAAGTCGACGACGATGATGCCGCCGATGTCGCGGAGCCGGAGCTGGCGGATGACCTCCTCGGCCGCCTCCAGGTTGTTCTTGGTGACGGTCTCCTCGAGATTCCCGCCGGAACCGGTGAACTTGCCGGTGTTGACGTCGATGACCGTCATCGCCTCGGTCCGGTCGATGACGAGCGAACCGCCGGAGGGCAGATTCACCTTCCGGTTCAGCGCCTTCTCGATCTGCTCGCTCACCCGGAAATGGTCGAAGATGTCCGTGCCCTCGGCAGCGGGCGATTCCGTCTCCGTGCCCGGCGCACCGTAGCGGCTCACGCGCTCCAGGAGATCCGGGGCCACCGCCTCGACGTACTCGTGGATGGTGTCCCAGGCCCCGTCACCGTCGATGACGAGGCTGTCGAAGTCCTCGTTGAAGACGTCGCGGATGATGCGCACGATCATGTCCGGCTCGCTGTAGAGCAGCTTGGGCGCGCCGGTCTTGGGTGCGGTCGACTTATTGCTGATCGACTCCCAGCGCTTGGAGAGCCGCTCGACGTCCCGGCGGAGCTCCTCATCCGAGGCTCCCTCGGAGGCGGTGCGCACGATCACGCCGGCGTCCGCGGGCAGGATCTCCTTGAGGAGCTTCTTCAGGCGGGCGCGCTCGTTGTCCGGCAGCTTGCGGCTGATGCCGGTCATGGAGTTCCCGGGGATGTACACGAGGAAGCGGCCGGGAAGCGAGATCTGGCTCGTCAGCCGGGCACCCTTGTGGCCCACCGGGTCCTTCGTCACCTGGACCAGCACGGGATCGCCGGAGCTCAGCGCCTGCTCGATCCGGTGCGGCTTGCCGTTCATGCCGAGCGCGTCCCAGTTCACCTCGCCGGCGTAGAGCACCGCATTGCGGCCCTTGCCGATGTCGATGAATGCCGCCTCCATCGAGGGCAGCACGTTCTGGACCTTGCCCAGGTACACGTTGCCGATCAGGGAGGCCTGTGCCTTGTGCTCGCTGAGGTAGTGCTCCACGGCAATGCCGTCCTCGAGCACGACGAGCTGAGTGCGTCCGGCTGTCTCACGGACGAGCATGGTGCGCGTGACCGACTCGCGGCGCGCGAGGAACTCCGCCTCGGTGAGCAGCGGACGCCGGCGACCGGCCTCACGGCCCTCACGGCGGCGCTGCCGCTTGGCCTCGAGCCGGGTGGAACCCTTGACGCCGGTGACCTCGTCCTCCGAGGAACCGCTCTCCTTGCGGGAGCCGCGTGCCCGCCGCCGGCGCCGGCGGCGGGAGCCCTCGTCGTCCGCGTCCTCGCCGGAGTCCGCCTCCGCGGAGGCGTCTCCCCCCTCGGACCGCGCGGAACGGTCGCCGCCGGCGGCCCCTGCGGCCTCGCCGGAGCGGTTCCCGCCGCCGTCCGCCTCGCGGTCTGCGGACTCGCCGCCCTTGCGGTCCTGCCTGCGGTCGTCCTTGCCGTCCTGCGCGGCCCCGCCGTCGCCGGACTCACCGCCCTTGGCATCGGCTCCGCCCTTGGCGTCGCCTCCGCGACGGCGCCGGCCCCTGCCGCGGCCGCGCCTGTCGCCGTCCTCGCCCGAGTCCTCGTCCGCCGCCTCGTCGCGGCCGTCGGAATCTCCCGGGTCCTGGGACTCTCCGGAACGGCGTCCGCCGTTCGTCGTCTCGTCGTCCCCGGCCTCGGCATCGCGTCCCCGGCCGCGCGAACGCCGGCCGCGCCCACCGCGCCGGCGCCGCGAACGGCCGCGGTCCTCGTCGTCGCCGGAGCGCTCATCGTCGCCGGCGCTCTCGTCCTCGGATCCGTCGCCGCCGTCCTCAGCGGGCTCCTCGTCGTCGTAGTCGTCGTCCTCGTCGTCGAACCACTCCGGCTCGACCGGCTGCGCGAGGTCCTCCTGCGGGGGCTGGAACAGCAGACCGCCGCCGGCAGGAGCCGCCACCGGCGTGAAGACCCCGGTCCCGGAGTCCGCGAAGTGCGAGAAGGGGTTGGAGACGCTCACCGCCGGTGCCGGCGCCGTCTCCTCCGTGCCAGGCTCCTCCTCAGCGGAGTCGTCCTCGTCCGCGTCGTGGGTGTCTGCGATGTAGGACTCGAAGACCAGCCCGCGATTGGCGACCGAGGCGCGGGCGGACTTGGGGGCGGGACGCTCAGCCGGCTGCGCCTCGGGCTCCGCGGGAGCCTGCGGTGAGTCGTCGCGGAGATGGGCGGCCGCCTCTGCGATGTCGTCGAGGAGGGCCTTGGCCTCCGGGCGGGAGTCCGCTCCGGTCCCCTCCTCCGCCTGGCGGCGGGAGGCGCGGAGCGATTCGAGATCTGCGAGGATGCCGGCCGTCGGGTCGAGACGGCCGTCGTCTGAAGTGGACATGCGGTGGTTCTCCTGTTCGCGGCGACGGCGCCACACCTGCCCCGTCCCACGGTGTTCGGCTGTGCCCGCACGCCTGCGGCGGGCATCGAAACCTGCGGTGCGCGTCAGCCACGTGAGGCTCGCGCAGTGCGCGCGGCGGCCTGTGGCGTCCCGCTTCTGCTTGGCGACCGGCTGGGGATGTCAGCGCCGGAGGGCACGCAGCTCAGCTCGGTGGAAGCGGACGAACGATCCGGGTGTGGTCGGATCTGCACCGCTCACAGTATGTCACAGCAGGCGTCCGCCCGGGGGCTCACGGGCTTTGCACAGGCTGTCCGCACCCTGGCATCCTTCTCAGCGTGAGCACCGATCCCGAAATCAGCCGGCCCTGGTTCGTCCGCAGCGTGCCCCTGGGCGTCCTGCTCCTCGTCACGGGAGCGGTGGGGCTGCTCTCCGCCTTCGAACTCTCGATCGACAAGATCCGCCTGCTGCGCGATGCGGATGCGGCGCTGTCCTGCGACCTCAACCCGTTCTTCTCCTGCAGCAGCGTCATGGTCTACCCGCAGTCGGAGATCTTCGGCTTCCCCAACCAGTTCCTGGGCATCGGCGCGTTCGCCGTCCCCGTCCTGCTGGGTGCGCTCCTCATGGCCCGCACCCCCCTGCCGCGGTGGGCGCTGGTGGGCCTGAACATCGGCCTGGCCGGCGGGGTCGTCATGGTCACCTACCTGCAGTACGCCTCCCTCTTCGAGATCGGCGCCGGCTGCCCGTGGTGCATGGTCGTCTGGGCCGTCACCATCCTCCAGTTCTGCGTCGTCACGGCACACAACGTGCGCACGGGGGCCTTCGGCGCCGGGCTCCGCGACCACGCCGTCACCCGGGTGCTCTCCGGCATGCCCGTGCTGCTGGCCTGCCTCTGGATGTTCGTCATCGCGGCCGTCGTCCTCGTGCAGTTCTGGACGTTCTTCAGCACACAGCTCTAATCCGCCGCCGTGCTCGGTGCCGGGCCCGCCTCAGCGGCCGGGGAACCAGATGTCGATCTCGCGCTCCGCCGACTCGACCGAGTCCGAGCCGTGCACGATGTTCTTCTGCACCTTCTCGCCCCAGTCACGGCCGAGGTCGCCGCGGATGGTGCCGGGCGCCGCCGTCGTGGGATCGGTCGTCCCGGCCAGCGAGCGGAAGCCCGCGATCACGCCGTCGCCGGAGGCGATCACCGCGAGCACCGGGCCGGAGGACATGAAGTCCACGAGCGGCTGGTAGAAGGGCTTGCCCTCGTGTTCGGCGTAGTGGGCGGCGAGCTGCTCCGCCGTGGCGTTCACCAGCTCCACGCCCTCGAGGACGTAGCCCTTCCGCTCGATCCGAGCGAGCACCTCGCCGGAGAGGCCGCGGGCCACTCCGTCCGGCTTGACGAGGATGAGGGTGCGTTCGGTCATGACTCTCCTAGAGGTTCGTTCACTGCTGCGACGGGCCGGTGGGACCGACCGCTCCGCACACGATTCTAGACGGGGCCGGCCCTGTCACTCGCCGCGGGCGGTCTTCTCCCGGTCGACCCTTCGTCCCCGGGTGGAATCTGCGCCCCGTCACTCGCCGCGGGCGGTCTTCTCCCGGTCGATCCTTCTCCCCCAGTAGACGCCCACCGCCCACATCGTCCCGAACACCACCGCGACCACCACCATCGCCGGCTGGACGATGCCCATCGCCAGCAGGAGCACCTGACCGATCCACCCCAGCAGGATGCCCGGCCGGTTCTGGCCCCGCCTCCTCGGCAGCGTGGCCGCCGCGGCGATGAGCAGGACCGCGATGCCGCTGAGCACCGCGATGAACGCGCCGAAGCCCATCAGCTCCGGCCGCAGGCCGAAGCCGGTGAGACCGGCGAAGTAGAGGCACAGCACCTCGCTCACGAGGACCGTCCCGCAGAGCACGGGCAGCTGGGACCTGGGGGCGGATGCGCCGCCCGCGCTCACGAGGCGTCACCCCGGTGCAGCAGCACGCGGGCCTCGGCCACGGTGAGGAGCGATCCGGTGACCACGATCCCCGAGCGCGCCTGATCACCGCTGCGGGACTCCGCGAGATCGGCGAGGTCGATCGCACGCATGAGCGCGTCCTTGACGGTGGGCGCAAGCGTCACGTCGTCCGGATCGAACCACTCCCGAGCGGCCTTCGCCAGCTCCTCCGGGTCCATCGCACGCTCGCTCAGCGCCTGCGTCACCACCACCCGGTCCGCGAACCGGCTCACGTGCTCGAGCACTCCGTGCGGGTCCTTGTCCGCGAACATGCCGAGCACGGCGGTGGTGTCCGTGAGATCGAACGCCTCCTCCATGGCCGCTGCCAGGACAGCCGCCCCCGCCGGATTGTGCGCGCCGTCCACCAGGATCGTCGGCTCGGCCTTGAGCACCTCCAGCCGCCCCGGACTCGTCATCGCGGCGAAGGCGTCCGTCACAGGCTCCGCCCCGAGGGGACGCTCGCCTCCCGTGAGGAAGGCCTCCGCGATCGCCAGCGCGACGGCGGCGTTGTGCGCCTGGTGCTCACCGTGCAGCGGCAGGAAGAGCTCCGGGTAGTCACCGCCGATCCCGCGGATGCTCACCAGCTGGCCGTCCACGGCGAGGCTGCGCTCGTAGAGGCCGAACCCCTGGTCCTCGAGCCAGGCCGTCACGCCGCGGCGGCTCACCTCCTCGGCGAGCGCGGCGGCGGCGTCCTCCTCCGGCTGGGCGGCGATGACGGCGAAGGGCGCGGGTGCCGGCGACGGATCCACGTTCCGGTCGAGGATCCCCGCCTTGGTCCGCGCGATCTCCCCCGGGGTCTCCCCCAGGAACGCCTGATGGTCGAGGCCCACAGCGGTGAAGCCGCAGACCTGGGCATCGACGACGTTGGTGGAGTCCCACTCGCCGCCCATGCCCACCTCGAGGACCATGACGTCCACCGGTGCGTCCGCGAAGACGGCGAGCGCGAGGACGGTGAGGGCCTCGAAGAACGTGAGCGGCGCGCGCTCCTCGGCGGCCAGCTGCGCGTCGACGATCTCGAGGAACGGCGCGATCTCGTCGTACACGCGCACGAAGTCCTGGATCGCCACCTCCTCGCCGTCCACGCTGATCCGCTCCGTCACCCGGGTGAGGTGCGGGCTCGTGAAGCGCCCCACCCGCAGATCGTGGGCGGTCAGCAGCGTGTCGACCATGCGGGCGGTCGAGGTCTTGCCGTTGGTGCCCGTGAGCATGATGGCCGGCGCCGCGGTGTGGATGTCGCCCAGCAGTTCGCATGCCCGCCGGGTGGCGTCCAGCCGCAGCTCCACGAGGGTCTCCCCCGCACGGGCCAGCAGAGCGGCGTACACCCGTGCGAGGGCCTCGGCGTGCGGGGACTCCGCGGAAGCGGCGGCGTTTCCGGCTGCGGAGACGTCCCCGGCGCTCATGCGCGCACCGCCTCCGCATCGAGCCGGACGACCCGGACGCGCGCGTCGCCGCCCAGCTCCTCCGTCGCGAACACCCCGGCCGCGGCCTCGGCGGCAGGGGCCTCGGCCGCAGGAGCGACTGTGAGCTCGCGGGCGAGGGTCTCCCCTGCGACGAGGTCCCGGTGGGTCTCGAGTGCCGCTCGCGTGCGGTCATCGGCCCAGACGGTCACGCTGATGCGATCGGTCACCGCGAGGTCGAGCTGCTTGCGCACACCCTGGACCGCGCGGACGGCGTCACGCGCGGTCCCCTCCGCCCGCAGCTCCTCCGTGACAGAGGTGTCCAGAGCGATGAAGCCGCCCTCCACAGTCGCGAGCACCTGCGACTCGCTCGCGGACTCCGCGATCTCCTCGAGCGTGTACTCGCCCTCGACCAGCTCGATGCCGCCGGCGGTGACCACACCGGCCTCGGCGGACCAATCACCGGACTTGGAGCCACGGATGGCGAACTGCACGTCCTTGCCCAGGCGCGGGCCGGCGGCACGGGCGTTGACCGTGAGCCTGCGCTCGAACACGAAGCCGGCCTCGCGGGCCTGGGCGGAGGTGAGCACGCGGACGCTCTTGACGTTGAGCTCGTCGGCGATGATTTCCGTGAACTCCGCACCCAGCTCCATGTCCGTCACCAGGACCAGCTCCGCCAGCGGCAGGCGCACGCGCAGACCCTTGGCCTTGCGCAGCGCGGAGCCGGCGGAGCAGACGGTGCGGGTGAAGTCCATCGCGTCGACGAGGCCCTGGTCCGCGGGGAAGGCCTCCGCGCGGGGGAAGTCCTCGAGGTGCACGGACCGGCGGCCCGTGAGGGACTTGAAGATCTCCTCCGCGGCGAACGGCAGCAGGGGCGCGATCGCGGTGAGGGTGGCCTCGAAGGCCGTCGCGAAGACGTCGAACGTCTCGTGCGTGTCCGGGGTGCCGTCCCAGAACCGGCGGCGCGAACGGCGCACGTACCAGTTGGTGAGCATGTCGATGTGGCTCTGGGTGAGCGCGCAGGCGCCCCAGATGTCATAGGAGTCCATCCGCGCCTGGAAGGCGTCGAGGAACTCGCGCGTCTTCGCCACGAGGTAGCGGTCGAGCACCTGGGAGGACTCCAGCGAGGCCTGGGCCTCGTACCCGGTCCCCGGCCCCGCCGGCCCGTCGGCCGTGTTGGCGTAGGTGGCGAAGAACTGCCAGGCGTTCCACAGCGGCAGCAGCACCTGGCGCACGCCGTCGCGGATCCCCTGTTCCGTGACGACGAGGTTGCCGCCGCGCAGGATGGGGCTGGACATGAGGAACCACCGCATGGCGTCGGAGCCGTCGCGGTCGAACACCTCGTTGACGTCCGGGTAGTTCCGCAGGCTCTTGGACATCTTCTGCCCGTCCGCGCCCAGCACGATGCCGTGGCAGATGACGTCGCGGAACGCGGGCTTGCCGAACAGCGCGGCGGCGAGGATGTGCAGCGTGTAGAACCAGCCGCGCGTCTGCCCGATGTACTCGACGATGAAGTCCGCCGGGTAGTGGCTCTCGAACCAGTCCGCGTTCTCGAACGGGTAGTGCACCTGGCCGTACGGCATGGAGCCGGAGTCGAACCAGACGTCGAGGATGTCGCTCACACGGCGCATGGTCGACTTCCCCGTGGGGTCGTCCGGGTTGGGCCGGGTGAGCTCGTCGATGTAGGGGCGGTGGAGGTTGGGCTCCCCGTCCGGTCCGGTGGGCAGCCTGCCGAAGTCCCGCTCCAGCTCCGCGAACGAGCCGTAGACGTCCGTGCGCGGGTGTGCGGGGTCGTCGGAGACCCACACCGGCACGGGCGAGCCCCAGAAGCGGTTGCGGGTGATCGACCAGTCGCGGGCGTTCTCCAGCCACTTGCCGAACTGGCCGTGCTTGACGTTGCCCGGCACCCAGGTGATGTCCTCATTGGTCGCGAGCATCGTCTCCTTGATCTTCGTCACGGAGACGAACCAGGAGGACACCGCGCGGTAGATGAGGGGGTTCCGGCAGCGCCAGCAGTGCGGGTAGGAGTGCTCGTAGGTCTCGTGGCGCACGAGCAGCGCGGAGCGGCCGGCGAGCGGGCCGGTGTGGTGCTTGAGGTCCGCGATGATCGCCTTGTTGGCCTCGAACACCTGCTGGCCGGCGTAGTCCGGCACCTGGGAGTCGAAGCGGCCGGCGTCGTCCACGGGGCGGGCGGCGGTGATGCCGTAGGTGTCCGTGAGCTCCTTGTCCTCCTCACCGAACGCGGGCGACTGGTGGACGATGCCGGTGCCGTCGTCCGTCGTGACGAAGGGCGCCGCGAGGATGGTGTGCGTCTTCTCGCCCCAGCGCTCCTGCTGGTCCTCGAAGTACGGGAAGGGCGGCTCGTAGCGCAGGCCGAGCAGCTGCTCACCAGTGTAGGAGGCGACGATCTCCGGGTTCTCGCCCAGCTCGCGGGCGTAGGCGCCCAGACGGGCCTCGGCGAACAGGAGGGTCTTCCCGGCCAGCTCGCCGGCGGAGTGCTCCGGATCCGGTGTGACGGCGACGTAGTCGACCTCCGGGTTCACGGCCATCGCCTGGTTGGACGGCACGGTCCACGGCGTGGTGGTCCAGATGACGGCCCAGACCTCGCGGTCCTCCAGCCCGGCGGGCTTGTCCAGCAGCCGGTAGCCGATCGACACCGCCGGGTCCTGCCGGGACTTGTAGACATCGTCGTCCATGCGCAGCTCGTGGTTGGACAGCGGCGTCTCGTCCGACCAGCAGTAGGGCAGCACGCGGTAGCCCTCGTAGATGAGGCCCTTGTCGTACAGGGTCTTGAACACCCAGAGGACGGACTCCATGAAGGTGGGGTTGAGGGTCTTGTAGTCGTTCTCGAAGTCGACCCAGCGGCCCATGCGGTTGACGTAGGCCTGCCACTCGTCCGTGTAGCGCAGGACGGATTCGCGGGCGGCGTCGTTGAACCTGTCGATCCCCATCTCGAGGATCTCGTCCTTGGTCTTGAGCCCCAGCTGCTTCATGGACTCGAGCTCCGCGGGCAGCCCGTGCGTGTCCCAGCCGAACCGGCGCTCGACCTTCTTCCCGCGCATCGTCTGGTAGCGCGGCACCACGTCCTTGACGTAGCTGGTGAGCAGGTGGCCGTAGTGCGGCAGGCCGTTGGCGAAGGGGGGTCCGTCGTAGAAGACGAACTCGTTCTCGCCGTTCTCGCCTGCGTCACGGGACTCCACACTGGCGCGGAAGGTGTCGTCCGCGTCCCAGAAGTCCAGGATCCGCCGCTCGAGCTCCGGGAAGGAGGGCGCGGCGCTCAGCCCGAAGGCCGAGCCCTGCTTGGGGTAGATGTTCTCGCTCATGAGCGTCCTTTTGTGCGCGGGCCGGGCACCTCACGCGGCGTCCGACCCTGTTTACGGTCGTCTCCCGTGCGAGGACGACGGCGCAGGAAGCGCTGCCGCGGTACCACCCCGCTTATCCGCCCTGTCCGCACTCCCCGGAGCGGGGATCGCGTGCCGGCGGATCGCTCATTCGGCTGTGACGGGCCTGCCCGTCCGGTTCTACTGAGCCGCTGGGCCGTTCTTCCGGATGCTCCCCGGTGATGGCCGGATCGACGCACCGACGATGATACCGCACCGCTCCCCCGCACGGACCGCGGCCCGCTGGACACGACGGCTAGCCTGGGACGCACACGCACCGACCCGGGAGGAACCCCATGTCCCACGTCACCAGCAGGCTCTCAGCAGAGGGCGAGTGCGTCGTCGCAATCGCCCAGGTCACCGCGGCCGGCTCCGTCGACGCCGCCTGGGAGGCCGTCGCGACGGGAGAGGGCGTGGGCGCCTGGTTCGTCCCCGCAGTCGTGGGCACGGCACCCGGCGAGGAGTTCACCACGCGGCACGGGGACTTCGGTGATTCCCACGGCACGCTCACCGCGTTCGAGGCTCCGCACAGGCTCGCATACGTGGAGAACGAACCCGAGCTGCCGGAGTGGCACACCGAGGTGACGGTCGAGGCCCTGCCCGCCGGCCCGGACGGCGCGGAGCAGGTCAGGGTCACGCTGACCTCGGGATTCCCCGAGGACGGTGCCGCCCACGCAGATGTCGTCGAGTCCACCCTGCCGGGCTGGCACGGCGCGCTCACGAACCTCGGCGAGTACCTCGAGCACTTCGCCCCCGCAGCCACGAGCCAGCTGCTCGTGCAGCGGGAGCGCACTGCCGGGCGCGGAGAGGACTCACCCGCCGCGGCGGCCTCGGGCCTGGCAGGTGAGCCGGGCACCGTCGCCGAGGCCGTGGTGGGCGGGACGGGCGAGGAGAGCGCGAGCGTCCGCGTCGCCGGGACGGTTCTCGCCTGTGAGGACGATGTGGTCTCACTGCGGCTCACGGACCCGTGCCCGGGGCTCCTCGAGGTCGGCGAGTTCACCTACGGGGACTCGCGTCACGTGATGGTGCGCGGCTACCTCTACGGCGAGGAGGGCGCAGCGGCGCTGGCTCCGCTCACCGCGGCCTGGCAGGAGTGGGTGGACGCACGCTGCGGGTGAGGCTTCCGCACGCACCGTTCAGAACGTGATCTCCTCCGGCGGCGGGAACTCCGTCCACAGGTGCCCCTCCTCGCAGATCGGGGCCAGCTCCATGCAGCCGGGGACACCGTCGTCCACGAACAGCAGGAGCTGCGCGTTCTCCGCGGCGGCCTCCAGGATGATCCGCTCACGGAAGTCACCGGGCCCGCCCCGATCGTCCCGGCGCGGATCATCCGCGCGGTCCCGCGGACGCATCCCCACCGTGGGGCACGTGCCGCACCCGCACTCGTGGGTGACCACCGCCTCGGCGAGATGCTCCTCCCACCGTGTCCGCTGCGCGGCCGTGAGGGACTCCGGCCGCTCCCATGCGACCTCCTGCTCAGCCGTGAAGCCGGCCCGGTCCGCGGCCTCCGGCGAGGGCGTGGCGCGGCGGATCAGGGCGAGGGCGACCTCGCGCTCCCGCTCCGTCAGCTCCCTCGGCACGGGAGCCTCAGAGTCCCTGGTTGCGCGCCACCTTGTGCTGCGCCGCCTGGGCGATGGGCCGGATGACCATGAGGTCCACGTTGAAGTGGTGCGGCCGGGTGAGGGTCCAGACGACGGCGTCGGCGCAGTCATCCGCCGTGAGCGGCTTCTCCACGCCGGCGTAGACCTTGTCCGCGGCCTCCTGCGAGCCCAGCCGCTTGCGGGAGAACTCCTCCGTGGCGACCATCCCGGGAGCGATCTCGATGACGCGCACCGGCTTGCCCGCGAGCTCCAGCCGCAGCGTCGCCGCCACGGTGTGCGCTCCGTGCTTCGAGGCGACGTAGCCCCCGCCGCCCTCGTAGACGATGTGACCGGCGGTGGACGACATCACGACGATGTCCCCGCGCCCGCTCTCCACCAGTGCGGGCAGCAGCGCCTTCACGCAGCGCACCACGCCCAGCACGTTGAGGTCGAACATCCCGGCCCAGTCCTCAGGATCCGAGTCCGCGACCTCGTCCTGTCCGTAGGCGGCCCCCGCATTGGCGACGAGGGAGTTGACCGGGCCTCCGGCGAGCACCTGCTCCGCCATCGCCGTCACGGACTCGTCCGAGGTCATGTCCGCCACGATGAATTCGCAGCCGGTCTCCTCCGCGAGCGCGCGGAGCTCCTCCTCGCGCCTGGCGACCGCGACGACGTCCCACCCCTGCGCACGCAGGCGGCGGACGGTGGCGGCGCCCATTCCCGAGCTGGCTCCTGTGACGACGGCGCGGAGAGCGGTCATGAGTTCCTCCTGAGGGAGTGGTTCTGCGGTTCGCCCCCACTGTAACGGAGGTCACCCGTCCCGCACTCCGGACCCCGCTGATCCGCCGTCGCACTCCTGCACGCGGACACGCGGCGACCGCCGCTAGTCTGGGCGCATGACCTCCGCCGCACACTCCGATGCCCGCCCCGCCGGTCCAC
>NZ_JALAHB010000086.1 GCF_022712115.1 Brevibacterium sp.
ACCTCAAGGCCTCCTACACCTTCCAGGTGCTCGCCCCGGCGAGCTGGACGGTGCTGAGCAACACGGCGGCGGAGCAGGTCACGGACCTGCCGGCAGGGACTGCGGGGACGTCCCCCGCCCGAGGCCCCATGCAGCTCACGCGGTTCTCCCCCACCCTGCCCGTGTCCTCCTACCTCACCTGCGTGTGCGCCGGCCCCTACGCCAGCGTCACGGGCTCCTACCGGCATCCGGAGACCGGGGAGGAGATCGCGCTGGGCGTGCACGCGCGGCAGTCCCTCGCAGCCCACATGGAGGCGGACGAGATCCTCACCGTCACCACCCAGGGGCTCGACTTCTTCCATGCGCTGTTCGAGATCCCCTACCCGTGGGGCAAGTACGACCAGATCTTCGTGCCCGAGTACAACCTCGGCGCCATGGAGAACCCCGGACTCGTCACGTTCACGGACTCCTACCTCCACCGCGACCGGGCCACCCGGGCGGACAGGGAGGCGCGCGCCAACACGATCCTGCACGAGATGGCGCACATGTGGTTCGGCGACTACACGACCATGCGCTGGTGGGACGACCTGTGGCTCAAGGAGTCCTTCGCGGACTACATGGGAGGGCTGGCCCTGGCCGAGGCCACGGAGTTCACCGACGGCTGGGTCACCTTCGCCCTCCGCCGCAAGGACTGGGCCTACCGGCAGGACCAGTACCCCACCTCCCACCCCATCGTCGCGGACATCCCGGACGTGGAGGCCGCCAAGCTCAACTTCGACGGCATCACCTACGCCAAGGGTGCGAGCGTCCTCAAGGCGCTGGTGGGCTATGTGGGCCGGGAGGCCTTCGTCGCCGGCTCGCGGGCCTACTTCGCCGCGCACGCGTTCGGCAACGCGCAGCTCGAGGACTTCCTGGCAGCGCTGGATGCGGCCGCGCCGGACCGCGACGTCCGGGCCTGGGCCGCCGCCTGGCTGCAGACGCGGGGCACCTCCGAGCTGCGACTCGAGGTGGAGGACTCCGGCACCCAGGACTCACCGGAGGCGGGAGCATCCCGCACCCGGCGGATCACACAGGCCCGTCTGACTCAGCGCGACACGTTCGCCGGAGAGTCGCGCACGCCCGTGCTCCGTCCCCACCGGCTCACGCTCGCGGCCTTCGACTTCGAGGAGCAGGGCGAGAAGGGCACAGCGCCCGAGGCCGGCCCCCGGCTCGTCCGCACCCGCACCTGGGACGTGGAACTCGCCGAGGAGTCCGCGCCGCTGCCGCAGCTCATCGGTGAGGAGCGGCCTGCCCTCCTGCTGCTCAACCACGGAGACGCGGACTTCGCCAAGGTCCGCCTCGACCCGCAGTCCACGGAGACCGCCATCGGCAGCGTCCGCCTCCTCGAGGACCCCATGGACCGTGCGCTGGTGCTCTCCGCCCTGGGCAATGCCGCGCGGGACGGCGAGCTTCCCGTGACCGCCTATCTGCAGGCCGCCGCCGGCGTGCTGGCCTCCGAGACGCATCCGGGGATCCTCAGCTCCGTTATGGCGACGGTGGGCACCGCCCTGGGCCAGTGGGTGCCGGGCGAGGAACGGGTCGACGCCGTCGCGGCCATGCTGGAGTCCGCGCTCGAGGCCGTCTCCTCCGTGCCCGCCGGCTCGGACCAGCAGGTGAGCCTCGCCCGCTTCGCACTCTCCCTCACCGCTCGCACCGCGGGAGCACGAGGCGCCAGCCGTGTCACCCGCGCCGGCCGTGCGTTCGCCTCCCACGTGCTCACCGTCGAGGTGGGCGATCCTCTCACGGAGACGGCCCCCGGCCTCCTGGCCGACCATGCGCTGCGCTGGGAGGCCCTGCGCGCGCTCGTGGTGCTCGGCTGGGCCGAGGTCGAGGACATCGAGGCCGAGGCCGCGCTCGACCGCTCGGGCTCCGGCGCGGTGAACGCCGCCAGCGTCCGCGCCGCACGCCCGCTGGCCGTGGCGCGGGACCGAGCGTGGGAGGAGGCCACACAGGACTCCTCGCTCTCCAACGAGATGCTCTCCGCACGGATCAGCGGGCTCACCGCGCCCGCTCCGTATCCGATGCTCGAGGACCGCGTGGACGACTACTTCGCCCAGCTCGAGAGCTGGTGGACGCACAGGCCCATCGAGATCTCCCGGCGGCTGGTGGTGGGGCTGTACCCGCGCTGGTCCGTGAGACCGCGCCGGGTGGCCGCCCGGACCGACGAGTGGCTCATCGCCCATCCGGACGCCCCGGCCGCGCAGCGGCGCCTGCTCATCGAGGCCCGCGACGATCTCGCCCGTGCCATGCGCCTGCGCGGAGAGGCAGGCTGAAGGGCTGCGGACAGGTGGGCTGAGCGGTGAAGCCGCGGCCCGCCGCCGCCTCGGCTTCGCGCTGCGAGCTCAGCTCCGCGCCGCCTCGGCTCCGCGTTGCGAGCTCACCTCCGCCTCACAGCACTGCGCCTCCGTGTTCCCACGCTCCAGCGTGGGAACACGGAGGCGCAGTGAGCGGAACTGCGGCGGAGGCCACCGGCCAGGACGGCGCATCGCAGCCGGCGGACCGGCGCCCGCACATCGCGGGCACGCCCGGGGAGCGGCTCAGAGGTAGCGCTTGGCGCCGGCGAACTGGCCGCCGGTGTCCCACGACCGCCAGTTGACGATCTCGACGTCCTTCGAGGCGTTCGGCGCGTGGATCATCTTGCCGTCGCCGATGTACATCCCGACGTGGTGCGCCCGGCCGCTGCCGCCTCGGGCGAAGAACAACAGGTCCCCGGCCCTGAGCTTGGACGAGCTCACCGTGGTGCCGGTGTTCTGCTGGTCGCCGGCGTCGCGGGGGAGCTCGATGCCGTGGGCGCGGAACACGGTGTACGTGAACCCCGAGCAGTCGAAGCCTATGGGGCTCACGCCGCCCCACAGGTAGTCGACGCCCTCGAACTGCCGGGCGGTCTCCACGAGGTCGCCGCCGGTGGGTTCGTCGAGCTCGAAGCCGTGCTCCGGGTCGTCCACACGGACGCTGCCCACGGGAAGCCACGCAGCACCTCCGCCGGGCAGGGCGACGCGGACGTCGTCCTCGTCCTGGGCGATGAGCGGCAGCTCGGCGTTGATCGGAGCCTCCGGCGCCTCACCGTCGAACTCGGCGTAGTCGATGTCCGACAGCTCTGCGAACTTCGCCGTCACGACGGCGGTGGGCTGCTCGTCGCGGAGCTCCGCGAAGCGGTCGTTCTCCACGAGCTGTGCGGTGGGCACCCACCCCGGATACCCGTCCTCGTTCTTGGGCGTCTCCTGGTCGACGACGGCCACCTTCGCCCAGCGACCGTCGACGTCCAGGACGCGCACCTCGGAGCCGTAGCCGGCCTGCGTCTCCACGAGGCCGGTGAGACCGCGCCGGGTCTCCGTGCTCCGGTCGAGTGCGCGGTCCCATGCGCGCAGGTCCGGCGAATCGCCCAGAGCGGGCTCGTCGACCTCGCGCGGGGAGTCCTTCTCGGACCACACCGTCGCCGCGGTCACGGCGACGAATGCGGTGTCGCCTTCGTCCAGGCTGCCGTCGGACTCGACGCGGAGGGCGCCGCCGTCGTCAGCGCCGGAGCTGAGGTCAGAGGCAGCCTGTGCGTGCACGGGCGTCGCAGTCAGTGCGAGCGCGCACACGCCCAGGGCAGGCAGAAGTGCTTTCGCTTTCACGTTCATACTCTTTTCGGTCTTGCACCGCAGGACCACCACGGCGCGGTGCATGGGGGAAGACACCGTTCAGACTACGACGATACCGGCTCACCCTTCCCGAGGGAACCTTCTCCCGCCCGCGCGTCACACTCCGAGTTCCGAGATGCCTCGGAGCGGCTGCATGCAGGGCGGCTTGCGGCCACGCCGTGGGCGGTCTCCGGACGGGGAGGCCGCGCTCAGGCGCGCTCGAGGTCGAACTCGCCGGCCAGCGCCTCCACCGTGTGCAGCCGGGCGGGGGCCGCGTCGATCGGATCGTCCGGGCGGGCACCGGCGATGGGATGGATCATGAGCTCGTCGACGTCGAAGCGCTCGGCGAGGTCGCGGAGCTTGGCGGCAACCTCCGCGGCGGTGCCCACTGCCCACGAGTCCCACATGGACTCGCCCACCCTGCGGTGCCCCTCCGTCATGACGGACTCGACGTCCTCACCCACGTAGCGCTGAGCCTCCAGGCCGGTGCCGAGGCGCAGGGAGCCCATCTGGTAGACGTGCGGCTGCACCAGCGCCCACGCCTCCTCCGTCGTCGCGCCCACGGCCGCGTTGACCGTGAGGAACGTGCGCGGCTCCTCTCCGTACTGGGTGGGCGTGAAGGAGTCCCGGTAGAGCTTCACCGCCGCCTCGGTCCCCCGCCCCATGAAGTGGTGCGCGAACACGTAGGGCAGGCCCATGGCCGCCGCCAGCTGCGCCGAGTATCCGCTGGATCCGAGCAGCCAGACCTGGGCCGCCTCGTCCACCCGCGGCGACGCGTGCAGCGCATGCCTGCCCTGGCGGGTGTCGAATGCGGCACCCGCCGGAGACAGGAGCGCGAGGATGTCAGCGATGTGCTGGGGGAACTGTTCGACCGGGTCGACGGCCTGTCCCTGGGCGTCGACGAGGCGGCCTTCCCCCAGGTGGCCGCGGAGCGCGAGGGAGGTGTAGGGATCGGTGCCAGGCGCGCGGCCGAGCCCTAAGTCGATCCTGTCCCCGAAGGCCGCGCTCAGCAGCGCGAAGCGCTCCGCGACGGCCAGCGGCGAGTGGTTGGGGAGCATCACTCCCCCGGAGCCGAGCCGGATGCGCGAGGTGCCCTGCCCCAGGTGCATGAGTTCGACGGCCGGGTCCGTCGAGGCCACCGCGGGCATGTTGTGGTGCTCCGCCACCCAGTAGCGGGTGTAGCCGAGGTGATCGGCCGCGCGCACCAGCTCACGCGACGCCGTGAGTGCCTGGCCGGTGGTCTGCCCCAGGCGGACGGGGATGAGATCGAGGACGGAGAGCGCGGGAGACTGTGCCATACCAGGGACAACGCTCCGCCGAGCGGGGTTCATTCCCCCTTCGGCGGAGCATGCCCCGGGCACCCACGCATACGCCATCGGCTTCCGTCTCCGACGCGTCAGGCCGGCCGGAAGGGGCTCCTGAGCTCAGAACAGATAGCCGCTGGGCGGGACGAGCTGCGCGAACTCCATGAGGACGTACAGCACACCCACCATGCAGGCGGTGTAGATCAGCGCGAACAGGATCTTCCTGCGAGCGGCGGCGAGGAGGAACACGAAGGTGAAGAGCCCGGAGCCGACGATCATCCCGAAGGCGAACACCAGCCAGATGTAGCCGATCACCCACAGCGTGGACTTCCCGACGACCTTCAGCCGCGCGATCCACACGTCGTCGAAGCGGCCCAGCCCGTCCGCCCGCGCCCGGCCGGCGTCACGTCCCAGGCTGATGAGCGCCAGCAGCACGCCCACCGAGCCCACTGCCACGGGGAAGAGGCGTCCGCTGTCCGAGAACCCCGAGGACAGCACGATGGCGGCGACGAAGAAGAGCAGCATCAGCACCGAGACCGCCATCTCCACGAACATGGGGACGGGCATGTCCGACTTCTCGGAGAACTGGACGTCCGCTTCCACGGTCCTGGTCCGCCTCCTCGCACGGCGGATGATCGGGACGACGATCGCGCCCACGAGGATGAGCAGCACCACCAGGACGAACGGCCGGGTGGCCCATTCGCTCACAGGGAAGGCATTCACCGTGAGGAAGTAGTAGCGCTCCAGGGGTTCGGCCAGGACGAAGGCGATGAGGAACGGGGCACGCGGGATGTTCACGACCTTGCAGACCCAACCCACGATGCCCAGGAGGAGCATGAGGTAGAAGACGTTGAGGTTGAGAGGCTCCTGGAACCCGCTCATGAACAGGATCGGGATGAGGGCTGCCGCGAGGACGGGGAACGGCACGTAGCTCAGTCGGGCCAGCGGCCGCGCCATGAAGAACGCGAGAATCGCGCCGATCACGCTTGCGATTGCGAAGGACCATACGATCACGTACACGAGGTCCAGGTCGTTGGTGATGAGCCCCGGACCGGGCTGCACGCCGAAGATCAGCAGCACGCCCAGCAGCAGCGCGAACGGTGCGGCGCCCGGCACTCCGAAGAGCAGCGTGGGGATGAGCGCGCCCGATTCGATGCCGTTGCTCGCAGCGGACGGCGCGATGACACCGCGCGGATCGCCGCTGCCGAACCGGTTGTCCGCCCGCCGGCTGGCGAAGGCCTGCGCCTGCCCGTAGGAGAGCCACGAGCCGGCCGTGGAGCCCACGCCGGGCAGGATCCCCACCCCGACGCCCACCGCGGATCCGCGGAAGACGTCCCACTTGTAGGTCACGATGTCCCTCAGGCCGGCGCCCCAGCCTCCGCCGAGGCTGATCTCCCTGTCCGACACCGCACTCTTCTTCGCCACCAGGTCGATGATCTCCGCGAGCCCGAAGATCCCGAGCGCTGCGGCGACCAGGCCGATCCCGTCGGTGAGGAACTCCGAGCCGAACGTGTAGCGGTACTCCGCGGAGACCGGAGAGACCCCCACGAGGCCGAGTGCGAGACCGAAGGCGGAGACCATGAGCCCCTTGACGACGTTCCCCTTCGACAGCATGGCCGTGAGGAACACGCCCATGACGATGAGCGCGAAGATCTCCGGCGAGCCGAAGGACGTGACGATGGGCGTGGCGATCGGCACCACCAGGGTGAGCGCGACGATGCCGACGAGACCGCCGATCGTCGACGCGATGAAGCTGGCGGACAGCGCCCGGCCGCCCTGTCCCTTCTTCGCCATCTCGTGGCCGTCGAGCAGGAACACCGAGGCCGCAGCGGATCCGGGTATCCCGAGAACCACGGAGGTGATGACGTCAGAGGTGTGCACCACCGCGACGGCGCCGATGATCATGGCGATGGCCTGGTTGGGCTCCAGCACGAACACGAAGGGCAGGAGCACGGCCACCGCGCCTGTGCCGCCGAGCCCGGGGATCACGCCGATGACGATTCCGACGACGACTCCCACTCCCAGGAACAGGAGCATCGCGGGATCGGCGAAGGCCGACAGCGCTTCGCCAGCTGCTTCAAACATCTTTGTTTCCTCAAGTCAGGTGAAATGTCCCGGCACCGGCGATTCGTCCGCGAATCGCCCCGGCACCGTGTGAATCAGGCAGGAGTGCAGCAGTTCAGTCGAGCACGGCGTCGTGCTTCTCCCTCAGCAGATCCTTGGCGAAGGCGAGGACCTCCGGGTCCATGCGGAGGGCCTCTCTGAAGGCATCCCTCGCCTCGGGACCGGCGACCAGCTCATAGCCGCCGAGGGCGTCCGCCGCCTCCTCCATGAACTGCTCGTCGCCGTTGAGCTCGTCCACCACACGCGCATAGTCCTCGATGACGCCGGGATCCGTTCCCGCATTCGTCCACAGGCCCTTCTGATAGAAGAAGCCCGGTACGGAGAACGAACGGAAGGCCTCGTAGGCGAGCTCATGGTGATCGCTTCGCCCGCTCAGACCCTCGAACACCTCGGTGAACGTCGGGATGTCGGGCACATTGGGGTCACGGACGATCTCTCCGTCTTCCAGGCTCCCCACGGAGAACAGCGCAACCGCGTCACCGGCGTCGACCATGGGCTTGACCTGGCTGAGATACGACGAGGTCGTCTGGAAGTCCAGGTCGGCTTCGCCCCTCTGCACGGCCAGCCGGGTGGGACCGCGTCCCTCCATCCCGAACACACCGCGGAAGTTCGTGCCCAGAGCCTCCAGCGCCAGCAGGGGGATGAAGTCGAGGCCCGAGGCCGACATGCCCGCATAGCGGTACTGCGCGGAGTTGCCGATCAGGTCCTCGACCGAGCGGATGCCGGTGTCAGCGCTCGTCCAGAGGACGGCACCGGTGCCGTTCAGCGCCAGCGGCTCCATGTCGAGGAAGTCGAACTCGACCGCATGCTGTCCCAGGATGCTCTGGAAGTAGGTCGTCGCGGACACCACGAGGGTCTGACGTCCGTCGGTCACTCCGTCACGCACGTAGGCGTTGGTGCCGGTGATGGACTCCCCTCCCGGGACGTTCTCGATCTGGTAGCGGGTGACGTGCGGCTGCCGTGCGGCGAAATAGGGCGTGATGAACCGGGCCCAGGTGTCGGTGCCTCCGGAACCGTAGGGTACGACGACGTCCACGATCCCCTCTCCGGACGGCGTGTATCCGGTCTGTGCGGGCGCGCACCCGGCGATCCCGGCCAGGGCCGCCAGCGCTCCGCCGCTCAGAAGTGCGCGCCTGGACATGGGGACGCTCACGAGGCCGCCCCCGCCGTGAGGAGCGCGGCCGCGCGCTCGATCTGACGATCGGGCACGAGGAGCTGCGCATCTGCCAGCGTGCGCGCAGTGCGCCGGATGCCGACCGTGCGGCCCTCCGGACGCTCCACCGTGGACGTGGACATCACACCCACCGGGATGCGGATGCGCAGTTCTGCACCCACCGGTCCCCGGAGGCACTCGGCCACCGTCGTGCCGGGGGTGCGTGCCGCAACGGTCACGCCCACGCTCCCGGTGATCGGCATCGCAGGGTGTGGGCGCCCCATGGACAGCATGAGCACCTGCACGTCCGATCCCGCCTCGACCGCCGCACTCACGAGCCCGATCTTCGGAATCGCACGTTCGGCCTCCTCGGGAGCCTCCACGAGCCGCATGGTGACGGCGGCGGCACGACGGATGCGGTCGAGCTCCGGCAGCCGATCCGCGATCAGATCGGCCCACATCGCATACTCCTCGGGCATGAGGCCGAAGCTCTCCGCATCGACCATGACCAGCGGAGCGCCGGCGTCCACGAGGCTCGCCCTCACCCGCCGGCCGTCCGCCGCACGGAACGCCGAGACCGCTTCTCCGGCAGGCAGCACTGCGCCGGTCGTCTTCCCCTCGGGTGCGACGAACCCGAGTTCCACTCCGTGCCCTGTGAAGACGGTGCCCGGAATCGAATCCTGCGGGTCCTCGGGCAGACGCGCTTCCGGAGTCGGGATCGTCTGGATGATCACCTGCCCCGTATTCATGTTGAGCGTGCGCACCTCCGTCACACCGGCTGTCATCGGCACCCATCCGTTCTCGAGAGCGAACAGGCCGACAGCCGCCGAGCAGTTCCCGCAGTTGCTCCCCCAGTCCACCGTGGCCTCCTCGATGCCCACCTGGGCGAAGGTGTAGCTCACGTCCGCATCGGCGATCCCGCCGGGTTCCACGATGAGGGCCTTGCTCGTCGTCGAGGTCGCACCTCCGACGCCGTCGAGCTGACGGAGATCCGGGCTCCCGAAGATTCTAGGCAGAGCCGAATCCGCGGAGAACCCCGTCTCCCGCAGATCCGCGGCATCGAACACCCAGCACTTGCTGGTGCCGCCCCTCATCCATCGTGCTCTGACCTTCACCGGCTTCTCCTCTCACGACATCCGAATACGCACCCATCGTGAGCGGGCCTCGCCTTAAGCACAATGTCAGTTCTGTACAGCTTGATGAAGCGGTGCTAACAACAGAACGGGTGGGAAAGCGGCAGATGAGCAGAACTCGGCGCGGAACGACGGAGGCGAGGCCGGCAAAGAGGAGGATTCGCCGAGTTCACGCCGATGTCATGCGAGACACACAGAGATGTAGGTACGCTAAAGAAATGGTCACCTTCGACTCGAAAAGACTTGAGGTCTTCGTGAAGACCGTGGAGACAGGATCCGTCACCGCCGCCTCGGACCTCCTCTCCTACACCCCCTCCGCGGTGTCCCAGCAGCTGCGCCGCCTGGAGCAGGAGGTGGGCCAGCCGCTCCTGCGCAGACGACCCCGCGGCGTTGTGCCCACGGAGGCGGGAATGGTGCTCGCCGCCCACGCGCGCAAGATCCTGCGCCACATGGACGCAGCACGATCCGACCTCGAGGACCTGACGGCCGGAAAGCGGGGATCACTGGTCATCGGCGCATTCCCCACCGTGGCCTCCTCGTTCCTGCCCCTCGTGATCGAACGATTCAGCTCCCAGTACCCGGCGGTCGCCCTGTCCATCCGGAGCACCCGCATCGACCAGCTGGTCACGGACCTCGAACGCGGCTTCTCACATCTCGCATTGCTCTGGGACCACCCCTGGCGTCCGTTCGACAGGGAGGGGATACGGGTCGAGGAACTGTTCCGGGAGCCTTTCGTCATCCTGGTCTCGCAGCACCATCCCCTGGCCCACGCCGCGCACGTGGACATGGCGGACCTCGCAGACGAGTCGTGGGTGGTCCGGGCGGAGGAGCACCCGGTCGTCGAGGTGCTGGATCGCGCGGCCACAGCAGCAGGATTCCGCCCCACGATCGCGATGTACGCCAATGACTACCAGGAAGCACAGGCGATGGTCAGCGCGGGCATCGGGGTTGCGCTGGCACCGAGCAGCGCCGTCACGCTCACCCACCCGGGCATCAGAATCCTCAGCCTGGGAGCCAAAGCTCCGGAGCGCCGCATCATGGTCGGGCAGCGTGAGGAACGCGTCTACTCGCCTGCGGAGGTGGCTTTCCGCTCGGCGCTGCTCGACAGCGTCCGCGACCGGTGAACAACGCAACGGCGCCGGCCCGACGGCTGTGGTGGGCACACGCCATGCGCGTCTCCACCACCGCGCCGACCCCCGGTTCAATCCCTCCCTGACGAGGGGCCGGCCAGGAACGCCCGGGAATGGGGGGCGGCCCCCC
>NZ_JALAHB010000087.1 GCF_022712115.1 Brevibacterium sp.
GCGGGCGTCGGCCGGGCGCGAGTAGGAACGGAGGACGGGCGGCTGGGTGCGCGGACCGGCTCTGTGCGCGTCAGCCGCGGGCGGAGCGGCGGAGTGTCTCGACGACGCCCAGCAGATCCTCGACGTCCGGCAGGCCGCGGACCGCCTCCGCAGCAGCCTCGCCGTCGACGGCGAGGGAGGCGTGGTAGTAGAGGCCGTCTCCCATGAGCAGGATCGCCGCGGACACGGTGGGGTCCCCGATCTCCTCGTCGATGGCCGCGAGCCACTGCTGCCGCAGGTCCTGGATCGCCTGCCGTGCCCGCGGGTCGGAGCCCTGGGCGAGGCAGACGGTGGCGAGGATGGTCCGGTCGAAGGCGCTGTCCTCGACCACCGAGGTGGCGATGTAGCGGGCTGCCGGCCCCTCCGGTGCCTCGCGCATGGCGCTCACATCGATCTCCGCCCGCGTGCGGAGCCTCTCGATGAGCCCGTCGATGAGCGCGCTCTTCGAACCGAAGTGGTAGAGGAGCCCTCCCTTCGAGACCGCGGCGCGGGCGGCCACCGCGTCCAGGGTGGCGGTGCGCTCTCCGTCTTCTATGAGGATCGACTCGAACGCGTCGAGGACTTCTTCGCGGGCAGACATGTGCACGACCTTACACAACCTCGCGCTTGCGCTAAACCGTCCGGACGGTACAGTTGGAGTGTCCGCCCCGAGAGCGAAAGCAGAGCAAGCCCCATGACCGTGTCGAACGCCGCAGAGCCTGTGCGCGCCATCCGTCCCGCAGCACCCGCGAGCCCGCTGCCCACGGCCACCCGCCGGTGGGCGGCGCTGGCCGTCCTCATGCTGCCGGTCCTCCTCGTGTCCCTCGACAACACGGTGCTCGCCTTCGCGCTGCCGGAGATCTCCGCCGCGCTCGCGCCCAGCGGTGCGCAGCTGCTGTGGGTCGTGGACATCTACTCCCTCGTGCTCGCAGGCCTGCTCGTGCCGATGGGCAGCCTGGGGGACAGGTTCGGCCGGAAGCGCCTGCTGCTCCTCGGCAGCCTGGGCTTCGCCGTGGTCTCCGCCGCGGCGGCGTTCGTGCCCACCGCGGAGGCGCTCATCACGGCGCGCGCGGCTCTGGGCTTCTTCGGCGCGATGCTCATGCCGGCGACGCTCTCGCTGATCCGCAACATCTTCACCGACCGTGCCGAGCGGCGCATGGCCATCGCGGTGTGGGCCGCCGGATTCTCCGGGGGAGCGGCCCTGGGACCCATCGTGGGCGGATTCCTGCTCGAGCACTTCTGGTGGGGATCCATCTTCCTCATGGCGGTGCCGGTCCTCGTCCCGCTGCTCGTGCTGGGCCTCTGGCTCCTGCCGGAGTCCAGGGATCCGCACCCGGGCCCCGTGGACCCGGTGAGCATCGTCCTCGTGATGCTCACGATGACCCCGCTCGTGTGGGCCATCAAGGAGGGTTCGCAGTACGGCCTGGTCCCGCCCGTGCTCGTGGCAGTGGCAGTGGGTGCGGTCGCGGGAGTGCTGTTCGTCCGCAGGCAGCTGCGCCGCACCACGCCCATGCTCGATGTCCGGCTGTTCGCGGTGCCGCAGTTCACCGGAGCGGTCGCGGCCAACCTGCTGAGCGTGTTCTCCCTCGTGGGCTTCCTCTACTTCATCTCCCAGCACCTGCAGCTGGTGAGCGGTCGCGGACCCATGGAGGCGGGGATGCTGCTCCTGCCGGGCCTCGTCGTCACCGTCATCGCCGGCCTGCTGGTGGGTCGCCTGGTGCGCGTCATGCGTCCGTCGCACGTCGTGGCAGCCGGTCTGCTGCTGAATGCGGTGGGATACGGTGTCGTGCTGCTGAGCGGCCAGGCCGGCTCGGACCTCGGGCTGCTCATCGCGTTCGCCGTGATCGGTGCCGGTGTGGGGGCGGCGGAGACACTCACCAACGACGTGATCCTCGCGGCGGTGCCGCCGCAGAAGGCGGGCGCGGCCTCGGCGATCTCCGAGACCGCCTATGAGACCGGTGCCGTGCTGGGCACCGCGGTGCTCGGCAGCATCCTCAATGCCGCCTACCGCGCACACGTCGACCTGCCGGACGCGCTCACGGCCTCTCAGGCCGGGGTCGCGGGAGAGACGCTCGGCGGTGCCGCGGAGGTGGCGCGGGCCCAGACCGCGGAGGTCGCCTCCCAGCTCATGGAGTCCGCGAAGCACGCCTTCGACTCCGGAGTGGTGCTCACCTCGGCGATCGCGGCGGTGCTCATGGTCGCCGCGGCGGTCATGTCGCTCGTCACCCTGCGGAACGCGACGGCGGACGCGGATTCAGCGGACGCGGGGCACTGAGCGCCGCCGGTCCGGGCGGCGCTGACGCCGGCCGGTTCCAGCTCAGACGGGCCGATTCCGGCGGCCTATCGCGCCGCAGCGCGGACGTGGATGACGGTGGGTCTCGCCGCCTCCAAGGCGACGGTGAGGGCACGGGAGAATTCGTCTGCGAGCTCAGCCTCCTCGAGCGTGATTCCGTGTGCGCCCATCGCCCTGCCGAGGCCTGCGAAGTCGGGAGTGCGGAGACGGACGGCGAACGGTGCGATGCCGCGCGCATCCATCTGGTGCTCGATCTCCTCGTAGCCGCCGTTGTCCACGACGACGAACGGGATCGCCAGCCCCAGTTCCGCTGCCGTCATGATCTCCTGGACGGAGAACATGGCGGCGCCGTCACCCACCACGCACACCACCCGGCGGTGCGGTGCGGCGAGCTTGGCCCCCAGCGCGGCGGGGATGCCGTAGCCCAGCGTCGCGAAGCCCGGCATGTAGAGCAGCTGGTCCGGAGCCTGAGCTCGCAGTGCGTGCACCGCGCCGTCGTAGGTGACGCGGGAGGAATCCCCGGCGACCACGATCTCCGGCCCCGCGGCCTCCTGCACGAGTGCGGTCACGCGGGCTCCGAGAGTGGACGCGTCGAACTCCGCGTCCGCCCGCGCCCGCAGCGCACGGGCCCGTGCGGCACCGGGCGTGTCGGCACGGGCGGTGTCCGTCGTCTCAGGACCGTCTGCCGCCGGGGCAGCGCCTGCACCGTTCCTCTCCAGCTCTTGGAGCAGCGCCCGTGCGCAGGCGGCGGTGTCGCCCAGGAGAGGCACATCCGCCGCGAGGTTCTTGTGCAGCTGCTCCGGATCGACATCGCAGCGGATCACCGTCTGCATACCGGGCGCGTCCGTACGGTGGGAGACGCTGTCCGATGCGGTGTCCACGGCTGCGCTCGCCGCGGGTGTGCTCCCCGGCCGCGCACTCGTCTCCGCTGCCGATGCGCTCGCCGCCGGCGGTGCCCCGATCGTCCCGCCCCACAGGTCGGAGTCGCCCAGCTCGGAGCCCATGACGAGGAGGACATCGGCCTCCCGGGAGGCCTGCTGCACGGACGGGAAGCGGACGGACGCGCCCACGGCCAGCGGGTGTGATTCGTCGAGGACACCTTTGCCGTTCGCCGTGGTGACGAGCGGTGCGTCGAGCGCCTCTGCCAGCAGGCGCAGCTCCGTCCCCGCGCGGCGGGTGCCGCCCCCGGCGAGGAGGAGGGGACTCCGGGCCGCACGCAGAGCTGCCGCGGCCCGCCGTACGGCACCCTGCGGCGGCAGCGGCACGGTGCAGTCCGCCGGCTCCGGGACCTCGCCGTGCCAGGGCCCCTCCAGGACGTCGAGGGGGATCTCGATGTGCACGGGCCGGGGCCTGCGGGTGCGGAAGCGGGCGAACGCCCGCGACACGGCCTCGGCGGCGGCCTCCGCGGTGCGCGGACGGTGCGCCGCGCCCAGCACGGCGGCCGCCATGCCGTGGGAATCGCGCGTCTCGTGGAGCGTGCCCGCATCCGCGTGCTCGGCACCCGTGGGCGGGCCGGGGGAGAGGAGCAGCAGCGGGCGGGACTCCGCATAGGCGGTGGCCGCCGCGGTGAGGACGTTCGTGAGCCCCGGGCCCGAGGTCGTGAGCACCACGCCCGGCCGGCCCGTCATGAGCGCCCAGCCGTCCGCCGCGTACCCCGCGCCCTGTTCGTGCCGGGTCGTGACCGCGCGGATGCCGTGCGCGGGCAGGTGCCGGTAGAGCTCGAGGTTGTGGGTCCCCGGGATGCCGAACACGGTGTCCACGCCGTGCGCGGCCAGTGCGGAGACGACGGCGAGGCCGCCGTTGCGGATGCCTCCCGGCTCCGTGCTCATGCCCGGCCCTCCTGCACAGCGGTCCGGCCGTCCTGCGCAGCGGTCCGGCCGTCCGCGGCCGCGGCACCCCAGAGCGAGAGGACCTCGTAGCCCAGCGCGGCTGCGGCGAGCCCGGTGATCTCCGCGTGGTCGTAGGCCGGTGCCACCTCGACGATCTCCGCCCCGACGACGTCCAGACCGGCCAGGCCGCGCACGGCGCCCAGGAGCTCCCGGCTCGTGAGGCCGCCGGCCTCCGGGGTGCCCGTGCCGGGAGCGGCGGCGGGGTCGAGCACGTCGATGTCGATCGAGAGGTAGACGGGCGCATCACCCAGCCGGGCGCGGATGCGGTCCACGATCGCCGGCAGCGGCTGCTCCTCGAAGTCGTCCGCGCGGATGATCTGGAACCCCAGGACACCGTCGTCCTCGAGATCCTCCGGACCGTAGAGGGGGCCGCGGATGCCCACGTGCAGGCAGTGCTCCGGATCGAGCAGCCCCTCCTCGCTCGCGCGGCGGAACGGCGTCCCGTGCGTGTAGGGCGCTCCCATGTACGTGTCCCAGGTGTCCAGGTGCGCGTCGAAGTGGAGGACGGCCACCCGGCCGTGGGTGCGGTGGACGGAGCGGAGGTTGGGCAGTGCGAGGGTGTGGTCGCCGCCGAGCGTGAGGAGGCGGGCGCCGTGGGCGCGCATGGCGTCCGCGTTCTCCTCCACCGCGATGATGGCGGCCTCGATGTCGAAGGGATTCACCCCCAGGTTGCCGCAGTCCGCGATCTGCTGCACGGCAAAGGGGCTCACCCCCGTGGCCTGGTTGAAGGGCCGGAGCAGCTTGGACGAGGCACGGATGTGGTCGGGGCCGAACCGCGCGCCGGGCCGGTAGCTCACGCCCGCGTCGAAGGGAACGCCCACGATCCGCACATCGGGTTCGACGCCGGGACGGGCCGCGCGGACCTCGTCGAGGCGGGGTCCGTCGCGGCCGCGCGCTCGGCGGGCAAGGCGCGGATCGAGGGCAAGGACTACGTGATGGCCGACGGCGACGTCGTGGAGTTCCGCTTCAACGTGTGACCGC
>NZ_JALAHB010000088.1 GCF_022712115.1 Brevibacterium sp.
GCAGCGTCCGCGTGTTCGGCGAGGCGCCGTTCGAGAACAGGCGCGTGCTCTCCCGCATGTGCTTCGTCCGCGAGGGGCAGAAGTACCCGGAGGACTTCACCCCCGTCCACGCGTTCCGCGCCGCCGCGCTCTTCTTCCCCCACTGGGACCAGGAGTACGCGAAGCGCCTCATCGAGGACTTCCGCCTGCCGGTGAAGACGCGGATCTCCAAGCTCTCACGCGGGCAGCTGTCCGCCGTGGGGGTGATCCTGGGACTCGCCTCGCGTGCGGAGATCACATTCTTCGACGAGCCGTACCTGGGTCTCGACGCCGTGGCCCGGTCGCTCTTCTACGAACGCCTCATGGAGGACTACGCGGAGCACCCGCGCACCGTCGTCCTCTCCTCGCACCTCATCGACGAGATCGCCGACCTCATCGAACGCGTCATCGTCATCGACGACGGCCGGATCCTCGTCGACAGGTCCACGGAGGAGCTCCGCGGCGAGGCGGTCACCCTCACGGGCACCGCCGAGGAGGTCGAGCGGATCGCCGGCGAGCGCGAGGTCCTGCACCGGGAGAGCCTGGGCAGGGTCGCAGCGACGACGGTCCGCGGCACGCTCACGGACGCGGAGACCGCGGAGGCCCGGGCCGCGGGCGTGGAGCTCTCCCCCGTCCCCCTCCAGCAGCTCGTGGTCCGCCTCAGCCGGCAGCACGAGAGGAGCAGGACATGAATCGCTACGGAACGGCGCTCACCTCGGCAGACTTCGCACACGACCCGCCTCGCCCCTCCACACCCGTCCACCGTCCCCGGAAGCAGAGGACCGCCATGCACGGCACCCCAGCACCCCGCGCCGGTACGCACAGCAGCGCATCGGCCGCGCACGCCCCCACCACACTCTCCCGCGTGCTCGGAGTGGTGCGGCTGCAGTACCTCAACAGCTACATCTTCGTCTGGGTCCCGCTCATCGTGCTCAGCGGTGCGATCGTGATCTCACTGGCGGTCTACTGGATGATCGGCTCCGACGAACCGATGTACGGCGGCGGCTCCCAGGCCGCACTCTGGTACTTCCTGGTGGTGGGCGTCCAGGCGATGACCCTGACCTTCCCGTTCTCCCAGGCCATGAGCCTGGCCCGGCGGGAGTTCTTCCTCGGCACGCTGCTCGCCTCCGCACTGGCCGCAGCAGGTCTCGCCGCCGTCTACGTCCTCCTCGGCCTCCTCGAACGCGCCACGGACGGCTACGGGATCAACGGCTACATCGCCTATCTGCCGTGGATCTGGCAGAGCGGCTGGGCCAGCGGCGCCGCTCTCGTCTTCGTCATGGTGATGCTGTTCTTCATCGTCGGCTTCTGGTTCTCCACCCTCTACCGGAGCCTCGGGACGACGGTGCTCACCCTCGTCATCATCGGTCTGGCCCTCTGCCTCCTCGTGGTGGTGTTCGCCATCACCCGCCTGGAGGCATGGCCGGAGGTGGTGAGCTGGGTGGCGCAGCTGGGGCCGCTGAGCGCCGCCGGAGTGCTCGGGCTGCTGGTCGTGGTGCTCGGGGCGGGATCCTGGCTGACGCTGCGGCGGTCGGTGCCGTGACCAGGCGTCACGCGGCGGCCTCGCTCCGCCCTCGGTGGGCAGGCCCTCAGCCCACCTGACCGTCCGCACCCGTGAGCTGCTCCATGAGGAAGCGATAGGACAGCGCGCGGGTGCGGGCGGCCTGCTCGTTGTCCGAGGCGGCGGAGTGGCCGCCCTCCCTGTCCTCGTAGAACCAGACGCCGCCGATCCCCGCATCCTGCATCTTCGCGGCCATCTTCCTCGCCTGCACCGGCCCCACCCTGTCGTCCGAGGTGGCGGTCCAGAACAGCACCGGCGGGTACGCGGCCGTCGGTTCGACGAGGTGGTACGGCGAGAAGGTGCGGATGGACTCCCACTGCTCCGGATCGTCCGGGTCGCCGTACTCCGCGGCCCAGGAGGCACCGGCGGACAGGCGCGTGTAGCGGCGCATGTCCAGCAGCGGCACTCCGCAGGAGACCGCACCGAAGTCCTCCGGGAACTGCGTGAGCATGTTCCCTACGAGCAGTCCGCCGTTGGAGCCCCCGGAGCAGGCGATCCGCTCGCGCGTCGTCACGCCGCGGGCCACGAGGTCCCGTGCCACTGCGACGAAGTCCTCGTAGGCCCGGTGCCGGTTCTCCCGCAGGGCCGCGGCGTGCCAGCCGGGGCCGTACTCCCCGCCGCCGCGGATGTTGGCGAGCACATAGGTGCCGCCCTGCTCCAGCCAGCCCAGGCCCACTGTGGGGGCATATCCGGGAAGGCGGCTGAGCTCGAAGCCGCCGTAGCCGTCGAGCATGACGGGTGCGGCCTCGGGCCCCTCCGCCGAGGCCGGGCTCTCCGGGGTGCCGGAGTCCAGTCCTGCTGTCGGGTCCTCCGCCGAGGCCGGCCCCACCTGGAAGTACGGCACCCGCGTGCCGTCCGCGCTCGTGGCGAAGTGCTGGGTGACCGCGAGACCGCCGGCGTCGAAGAGATGCGGGGCCGTCTTGACCACTGCGGGCGGCTCCCCGTCCGCGGCAGCCGCACCCAGGGTTCCGCGCATCAGGGTGGTGGGGGTGAGGAAGCCGCTCACCGTCATCCAGACGTCGTCGCCGCAGTCCTCGTCATCGGGGTCGACCGCGCCCATGCCCACCGTCAGCAGCGGATCCACACCGGGGACGGCCCCGCCCGGCAGCTCGCCGGGGACGGAGTCCGCACCCTCCGTCAGAAGCGCGCCACGGTCCAGCGTCCGCAGCTCCGAGCGCACGTCGCGCAGGAAGGCGAGCACCAGGTGGTTCCGGGTGAAGGACCAGCCCTGGAGGGAGGCCGCCGGCTGGGCCACGGCCTCGGGCGCGAAGACGATCCGCGGACGGGCACCGGAGCGGTTCTCCCCCGTCTGCTCGGCAGTCCCGGCGCCGGAGGCCTCGGCACCGTGGAGGAACTGCGCACAGGGCGCGACCGCGAGTGCTCCGGCGGGCACCGTGAAGGGCGCACCGTCCGGCCCCGTCCCGCGCCAGTCCGTCCGCGGGCGGAAGAGGAGGAGGTCGCGGTCCACGTCGACGGAGACGTCCGTGGGCACGTCGATGAGGGTCCAGCCCGCGGCGGGGTCGCCGCCGTCCAGGGGCAGGTCGCGGATCCAGGTGCGGGAGTTGAAGAAGTCGAGGGCCTCGGTGACGACGGCGCGCTCGAAGCCCGGCGTGCGGTCCGTCCCGGAGAAGATCGCCAGCGACTCCGCCGGCACCGTGCGGATCTCCTGAGCCTCGGACAGGTCCTGGCCGCGGCGCAGCAGCCGGGCGCTGGCCGGGTAGGTGGAGTCCGTGAGCGTGCCCGGGCCCCAGTCCGTCGCGACGAGGAGGGTGTCGTCGTCCACCCAGCTCGCCTGTGCCTTGGCGGTGGGGAGCACAAAGGCCTTCTCCCCCGCGCCCGCGGTCCCGGCGGCGAGATCCGCCACGAACGCCCTGGCCTCGAGGTCGAACTCGCGCACCGTGTGGGCGTCGCCGCCGTCCGGGGAGAGGAACACGAGCGCCCTGCGGCGGTCCGTGCGGCGGACCCGTGCACCGTGGAAGACCCATTCCGTCCCCTCGGCCGCGGCCAGCGCGTCGAGGTCCAGGAGGATCTCCCACTCCGGGCTCTGCGTCGTGTAGGACTCCCACGTGGTGCGCCGCCAGAGACCCTTGGGGTGCTCACGGTCGCGCCAGAAGTTGTAGTAGAAGTCGCCCAGCTTGCTCACGCCGGGGATGCGGTCCTCGGAGTCGAGGGCGCTGCGGATGGCACCGACCATGTCCTCGTACGCGGGATCCGCAAAGCGCGCCAGCGTGCGGGCGTTCTGTGCTTCCACCCACGCGAGCGCGTCCTCGCCCTCGATCTCCTCGAGCCAGAGATAGGGATCGTGGGGCAGGGTGTCCTCCTGCTCAGCGGCCTGCGTGGTCTTCGTCGTCTGGGAGGGTCCGCTCGTCATACGGTCACCCTATCGACTGCGGCCCGCAGGCGTAGGGGCTTCCCCGCATACCAGGACTCCCCATGCGCAGGGACTCCACACATGCAAGGTCCCGTGCAAGCAGGGATGCTGCATGCGCAGAGCCGTCTGCAGCGCAGAACCTCCACTAGCGTATGGGGCATGACACTCCCGGTCGACCAGGCGCTGCGCACGCTGCAGACGCACGGCAGGATCGAGCTGCGCGGAAGCGACAGCAGCAGTACCAGGAGACGGAGAACAGTCCCGTCGTCATCGACGGGCGGGGGCTCACACTGCGCGGCGTGGGCCCGCTGCCGTGGCAGGACCTGGGTCCGGCGGAGAATCGGCTGGTCATGCTCCCCAGCAGCGGCAGCCATACGCTCCGGGCCGTCATGATGCTCACGCCCTCGGGCCTGCACAACGTCAACACGAGGATGCCGCTGCACCTGCGCCCGCTGCTCTCCCCCGCTGTGCGGAGATTCGGCCGGGGTCAGCAGCACTCCTGGGTCTTCGTGCCGGGAGTGCAGGACATGAGCACCCGGGAGGTCATCGAACTCCTCAACCGCGCACGGACCCTCATGGGCGCGTGGCCGCAGCGCTGAGACAGCGGGCTTTGCAGAACTGTATAAAGGCTATAAAGGAGGAGGCCCCAATATAAAAGAATATAAAAGCCTCCCGCCTCCGCACGAACGGTCCCTGACGCGGGCGGGCTGTCGCTCAGTCCAGCTCGCGGCCCGTCGTGTCGTGGGTGAGGAAGGCCATGACGAGCATCGCGACGACCACGAGCGCGCCCGTGCAGACGAAGGTCCACGTGAGTCCCAGCACCGGCCACATGAAGGAGCCGAACACCAGCGGAGCCACACCCGTCGCCACGCGAGAGGCGCTCGAGGCCCAGCCGAACCCGGAGGCGCGCAGATGCGTGGGATACAGCTCCGAGACGTAGGTGTAGAGCGTCGGCACGGAGATCTGGATGAGGAAGCCGAACGCGAGGATGAGCACCTGTGCACTCGTCACCAGCTCAGCACCGGAGTTGCCCAGCACCCAGGCGAAGCCCACGAGCGCCGCCGAGGCCGCGATGGCGGATGCGCCCAGCAGCCAGCGGCGCCCCAGCACCTCCACGAGCAGCGCGGAGGCGAGGACGCCGAGGATCCCGATCCCCGTCATCTGCCCCGTCACCAGGAAGGCCGCCTGATCGTCGAGCCCCTGCCTGCGCAGGATTCCCGGCAGCCACGTGAGTGCGGCGTAGTAGAGCAGCAGCACGGAGACGAACAGCAGCCACGCGGTGAGGGTGATCTTCCACGACCACCGCCACAGCCCGGCGATCTGGCCCGTGGCCGCCGCGAGCTGCGAGCGCCAGCCGCCGCCGGCTGAGGCACCGCCGGCGCCGGCACCTCCCGCCCCAGCTCCGACCGCGCCACCCGCGCGCGCCGGGGAGGCGACCTCGGCGCGGCGCCAGGCGGTCACCTCGGCCCCGGTCCTGGCGACCAGCCGTGAGACGATCGCGTCCGCCTCCTCATGCCTGCCCGCACTCGCCAGGTACATGGGCGACTCCGGCACGAAGAGGCGGATGGCGAACACCAGCAGCGCCGGGACGATCATCACCAGCATGAGCGCACGCCAGTCGAAGAACTGGATGAGCCAGGCCGAGGTGAGCGCGCAGAGCGTGGCACCCACCGGCCACCAGCCGTCGAGCGCCGTGAGGACGCGGCCGCGGTGCTTCGCCGGTGAGAACTCCCCCACGAGGGCGTAGTCGACGGGAATGCAGCCGCCCAGTCCGAATCCGGCGAGGAAGCGGAACGCGCAGAACAGCACGAGGTCCGGGCTGAAGGCTCCTGCCGCGGTGAAGACCGTGAACGTGAGGAGGGTGAGGGTGAACGCGGACTTGCGTCCGATCCGGTCCGCGATCCCGCCCCACACGAACGCACCCACGGCCATGCCGATGAGGTTCACCGTGGCGATCCACGCCGCCTGGCCCACCGTGAGGTCCCAGTGGTCGCTCAGCAGGGGGATGAGGAAGCCGTTGAGCGCCACGTCCCAGGCGTCGAACATGAAGCCGAGGCCGCCGACGAGGAAGATGGCTCCCTGCACGCGCCAGCGCCACGGCAGATGCGCGATGACGTCCGCGGTGGTCGGCAGGGTGGCGGACGAGGTCGCCGGGGACGCCGGCGTGGCGGGTCGAGTGGCGCTGGAGGGCGTGGCGCCGGAGTGCTCAGGCATGAGCAGAAGAGTACCGCCAGTCACACTCCCGGACGGCACCGGCGGTCACACAGCGGCGAAGGCGCTATGGCCGTCTGCCGCGCGGACATCTGGTCTTTCCGCCGCTCGCGCGGGTGCGCAGCCTCGGAACCGGCAGACGGGGGTGGTGTGCTATCGCCGCTCGCGCGGGAGCAGGCGATCCAGGGCGAGGGTGAGGGCGATGATCGGCCCCACCGCCGCGCTCGGACCGCCACCGGAGCCGAGGCAGTGGAGCCGGCGTCTGCACGGCTCGCCCGGTTCCGCCGTCCCGATCTCGCCCGGCTTCCCGTCCGCGCCGGCCACCAGCGCCTCCAGCAGAGCGGCGTGATGTGTGTCGAGGGCGCTGTGGCCGTGGTCCGGGACGGCGACGAGCACTCCCTCCGGCACGAGGGCGGTGATGCGTTCGGCCACCGGCCGCGGTGTGCGGAGGTCCCGGTCGCCGGAGAGCACTGTGACCGGTATGCGCATGCGGGGCAGGACGGCCTCGAGGTCGACGGGCTCCCCGGCGAACGGGGAGAACTGCCGGGCGACCTCGGCGAAGTCCTCGCTGCGGGCGAAGAGGCGACGGGGTCCGGCGAGGGCGACGGACTCGGTGCCGGAGGCCGGGCCATCCCCTGCGGCGGTGCGGGTTGCCTCCGTGCCCTCCGCCTCGGCGCCGACCGCTGCAGTGCCCGGCCTCCGGCCCGTCCCGCCGTAGTCCAGTTCACGGAAGGCGATCTCACCTGTGCGGTCGAACTCCATGTAGTACGGCACAGGTGTGCCCGTATCACCTCCGCCCATGGCGGCCAGCAGCCTGCGGACCAGTCGTGAGGCACCCACCTTCCTCTGATTGAGGAAGGCGTCGAGCACCTCGGGCCCGCCGAACTCGTAGACGATCCGCACCGCCCTGCCCAGCGCGGCCAGCTCACCCGGCTTCTCGCTCCCGTAGGCCTCGGCGGCCAGGTCCCTGACCTTGTGCGCGAGACGCCGATGTTCGTCGTCTCCCGCCGTCCCGTCGTAGAGCAGCGCGGTCGCCCATTCCTCCTCTGCACCGTTGCCCGCCTTCAGCATGGGCGAGTCGAGCACGAGACCGGCGGTGAGCTCCGGGTGCGCGTGGGCGAATGCCTGGGCCACGTACGTGCCGTAGGAGGATCCGACCACCAGTGCACGCCCGATGCCCTCCGCCTCCAGCACTGCACGGAGGTCGTCCACGACGGCGGTGATCCGCATGGACTCGAGAGGCAGGTCCTCGCCGTCAGGCATGCGCCGCGAGAGACCCACCCCGCGGTGCTCGACCATGAGCACGTCGAGACCGCGCTGTGCCGCCTGTGCCCGGAGAGCCGTATAGGGAACGGCCGAGGCCAGCCCCGGCCCGCCGGGGACGATCACCACCGGCGGACGTCCGGGCACGGGGGCCGCCGGCCGTGTGCGCACATACGCGAGGGAGAACACGGGTCCGGCCGATGCAGCGGAATCTGCTCCGGATGGTCCCGCGCCCCTGCCGGCACGCAGACCGGCATCCTCGTCCGTGGGCTCCGCGTCTCCTGCCCGTCCCGCATGGACCGGCCGGTCGAGGCGGCGCAGACCCGGTGTGTTCTCCGCCATCCGGCGCATCTTCCGCCCGCGACGGGAGGCGAACGGGCGCCCTCGATGCTCCTCTGTCACAGAACTTCCGCCTGTCTCGCTGCTCATGTCAGGTCGTCGTGCTCTCCGGAGACCCACTCGGCATAGCGCCGCGCGGACTCCTCGATCGCGCGGCTCCCGCCGCTGGTCAGTCTCTGTCCGAAGTTGCCGTAGATGCGCTCGACCTCCACGTCGTCCACCGCCGCCGCGATCCGCCTCACCACGGCCCCGGAGAGCGGGAGGTAGTTGGGGAAGGAGCGCATGAAGGTCACCCAGCCGGTCCTGGCGACCGGGGAGATCGTGTCGCCGCCCAGCATGACGAGGGCCTCGTCCGCCGGCGATCGCCAGAGCGCCACCGAGCTGCCGGGGAAGTGCCCGCCCACCTGGCGCACCCGCACACCGGCCAGCGGCGCGATCTCCTCGTCGAAGAGCTCGATCGCGGCGCCGCGGCGCTGCACCCACTCCGCATCCCTGCGGGCCACGAACACGGGCGCATGGTCGAAGGCCGCGCTCCACTCCAGCTGCAGGCCGTACACGTGGGGATGGCTGGCGACGATCGCCGCCGCTCCCCCGCGTGCGGCCACGGCCTCCACCGCCGCATCGTCGATGTACGGCGGCACGTCGAAGAGGAGACCCCCTGTGCCGCCGGCCGGGCACTGCGCCAGATAGCAGGTCTGCCCGATCCCGGTCTTCGGCGAGGTGCGCAGGGAGAACAGCCCGGGCTCGGCCTCGGCGACGGAGACCGCCCGACCCGAGGCCTCGAGCAGGTTCCGGCTCGTCCACTCCTGACCGCCGGCCGGGACGAACTGGCGCTCGTCCGCGCAGATGGGGCAGACGGGGAGCTGCGGGACAGCGGTGCCGTCACCGTCTGCCGTCCCCTCCGCAGCACCCCCGCGCACATCCGGGAACTGCCCCGAAACGGCCTGCGCCGCCTGGGCGGCAGTGACCAGATCGGTCTCCACCCCACAGGCGGCGCAGGCGGCGATGTCGCGCATGGGCGTCACTCACGCGTCCCGACGGCGGGCAGAGCCTCAGGCAAGGCGGACCATCCAGCCCTCGGGGGCCTCGGCGCGGCCGTACTGGATGTCCAGCAGCGGCTTGCGCAGCTTCATGGTGATCTCGCCGGGCTCGTCGCCGTGGTCCACGGTGAAGTCCTCGGACACGAGAGCGCCGATCGGCGTGATGACGGCTGCGGTGCCGCAGGCGAAGGCCTCGACGATCGTGCCGTCGGCCACGCCGGTGCGCCACTCCTCCACCGTCACCGGGCGCTCCTCCGGGGTGAGACCCAGCGAGGGGGCGAGGTCGAGCAGCGAACGGCGGGTGACGCCGTCGAGGATCGTCTCCGAGACCTCCGGTGTGATGAGCCGTCCGTCGCTCGTGACGAGCATGAGGTTCATGCCGCCCAGCTCCTCCAGGTGCGTGCCGTCCACGGCGTCCGTGAACATCACCTGCTGGCAGCCCTTCTGACCGGCCTCGATCATCGCCTCCGTGGAAGCGGCGTAGTTGCCGCCGCACTTGGCGAAGCCGGTGCCGCCGCGCCCGGCGCGCTTGAGGTTCTGGGACAGCCAGATGCTCACCGGCTTCACACCGCCGGAGAAGTAGGCTCCGGCGGGTGAGGCGATGACGTAGTAGTCGGCCTGCTGGGTGGGGCGCAGGCCCAGGAAGCGCTCCGCGGAGATGGTGAACGGACGCAGGTACAGGCTCACCTCATCCTGCTCGTCCTTGGGCGTGGGGACCCAGGAGCTGTCGGCCTGCACGAGCACGCGCAGCGACTCGATGAAGTCCTCCTCGACCATCTGCGGCAGCGCCAGGCGGCCGGCGGACCTGTTGAGGCGTGCGGCGTTCTTCTCAGGCCGGAAGGTCCACACGGAGCCGTCGGCGTGACGGTAGGCCTTCATGCCTTCGAAGATCTCCTGCGCGTAGTGCAGGACGGCGGCGGCGGGGTCCAGGGTGAGCGGGCCGTAGGGGATCAGCTCGTGGCCGTGCCAGCCCTGCTCCGTCGTGAAGCGGATGTGGGCCATGTGATCGGTGAACTGGGTGCCGAAGGCAGGAGCGGCAAGAATCGCCTCCCGCACCGCGTCCGACTGCGGCTGGGGGTTCTTCTTGAGCGCGAATTCCGACATGTGGATTCTTCTCTCTTCTGTGAGCAGAACTGTGCTAAGGCACACACTAGCGCAGGTCCGCGGACCACAGATCAGGGGGTGCGGCCACGGCACCGCACACTGTGCGGTGCCGTGGCCCGTGGAGGATGCGAAGGCCCGGGAGGCGGGCCTCAGCCCAGCCGGGCGGCGATGGCGTCGCCCACCTGCGCCGTGCTGCGGGGGGTGTCGCCGCGCTCGGCGAGGTCCGCCTCGACCGCGGCCTGGATGGCGGAGGCCACCTGGGTCAGACCCAGGTGCTCGGCCATGAGGACGCCGGAGAGGATCGAGGCCGTGGGGTCCGCGATCTGCTGACCCGCGATGTCCGGCGCAGAGCCGTGGATGGGCTCGAAGAGGCTGGGAGCCGTGCCCGCGACGTTGATGTTGCCGCTGGCGGCCAGGCCGATCCCGCCGGTGACGGCGGCGGCGAGGTCCGTGACGATGTCGCCGAACAGGTTGTCGGTGACGATGACGTCGTACTGACCCGGGTCCTGGACCAGATAGATCATCGACGCGTCCGTGTGCTGGTAGTTGACGGCGACCTCGGGGAACTCCGCGGCCACGGCCTCCACCGTGCGGCGCCAGAGGTGGCCTGCATGGACCATGACGTTGTGCTTGTGCAGGAAGGTGAGCTTCTTCCGCCGCGACTGCGCCTTCTCGAAGGCGTAGCGGACCGTGCGCTCCACGCCGTACCGGGTGTTGAGGGAGACCTCGGTGGCGACTTCCGCGGGGGTGTCCTGACGGAGCACGCCGCCCTGGCCGGTGTAGGCGCCCTCCGTGCCCTCGCGCACCACCACGAAGTCGATCTCGCCGGGATCCGCCAGCGGTGAGGTGATGCCGGGGAAGAGCTTGGACGGCCGCAGGTTGACCGCGTGGTCGAACCCGAATCGCATCTTGAGGATGATGCCGCGCTCCAGCACGCCGGACGGCGTGGTGGGATCGCCGCAGGCGCCGAAGAAGATCGCGTCGAACGCACGCAGACGCTCCATCTCCGCATCCGTGAGGGTCTCCCCGGTCTCGTGCCAGCGGCGCGCGCTCGCCTCGAAGTGCTCGGTCTCGAGGACCGCATCCGTGCCGGTCACCTCGATTGCGCGCTGCAGGACCTTGAGGCCTTCGGGAACAACTTCGGTGCCGATGCCGTCGCCGGGCATCACTGCGATCTTGAACGTCGTCATGCCTCCGATGCTAAGCATGGGGTCTCAGCATTCGTCACCCTTGTTCGCGATATGGGACACGTGACGGCTCGCATACCTCTCACGGCTGGTCCACGGAGCGGAATGATCCCTAGACTTGGGCATATGCCGACTCCCACCATCCGCAACGCCCGTGCCGCCGCCCTCCCCGCCAAGCTCTCCCGCTCCTGGCTGCTCGTGAATGCCTCCCGCAGCGATCTCTTCGAGGACGCCCAGCGGTCCGAGGCGGATTCCGTCATCTTCGACATGGAGGCCGCCGTTCCCCAGGAGCGCAAGGACGACGCTCGGACCAACGTCGTCGCCGCCCTCGACGGCAGCTCGGGGATGACGGCGTGGGTGCGCGTGAACGGCACGGAGACCTCGGAGTGGGAGACGGACCTCGCCGCGCTGAATGGGCTCCCCGGACTCCGCGGGATCATGCTGCCCAACACGGAGCGGCCCGATCAGGTGACCTGGACGGCGATGAAGGCGGGCGCGGGCGTGCCGGTGCTCGCACTCATCGAGACCGCCGTCGGCATGGAGAACGCCACCCGCGTCGCCGAGGCCCCGGGCACCTTCCGCCTGGCGCTCGGCACGAACGACTTCCGGAAGGACACGGGCGTCGCGGACGACCCCATCGCCCTGGCCTATGCGCGCTCGCGCCTCGTCATCGCCTCTCGCGTGGGCGGCCTGCCGGGTGCCATCGACGGCCCCTCCCCCGCGGGGGCGGACAGGGAGCGGGTGCTCGAGGACTGCGCCTGGACGATGAAGATGGGCATGGCGGGCAAGCTCTCGCTGCGCCCGGAGATGACTCCCGTCATCAACGAGGCGCTCGCCCCGTCCGAGGACGACCGGAAGTGGGCGCGCGAGCTGCTCAAGGACGCGGAGACCGGTGAGATCACGGACGGCTCCTACCTGCCCCGTCTGGCGCGCGCGAAGAAGATCGCCGCGCTCTCCGACTCCTACGGCCTCTGGAACGCCTGAGCCTCCCTGCCACCCGTGTCTCACTTCACATCGCTTTTCCCGCGATTCTTCGACGTGAAGTGAGACATGGGTGATCGCCTGTGGAGCATGGAACGCAGGTCTGCGAACAGCGCGGACCTGTGGGTGCGGCGCGTGACCCGGAGGTACTCCCAGCCTGCAGCGCGGAAGTCCGCTTCCCGCCGGATGTCGTGTTCCCACTGCTGCGGATCCGTGCGGTGGTGGTCGCCCTCGTACTCCAGCGCGATCTGCGCCCTGCGGTAGGAGAGGTCCGCGTGGTAGGCCATGCCGTTCGCCCTCACCTCCGCATTCACCTCCGGCTCCGGCAGCCCGGCTGCGACGATCTCGAGCCTGAGCCGGGTCTCCTGCGGCGATGCGACCCCGTCCCGTGCCCGGCGGAGGGCTCTGCTGAGCCGCCGGCATCCTGGAAAGCGCGACCACTCCGCAGCCGCAGCCTCAAGCTCTGCGGCGGTGCTCACCGCAGCTCCGTGCCAGGGCCCGCAGAGGCCCTCGAGAAGAGTCAGGAGCTCCTCGTCCGTGAGAAGCGCGCACATCTGACGCAGCGCCTCCGGTGCCTCCACGAGGCTGACGCCCCACTCCGTGCAGGTCTCCGTCTCCTTGGGCCGATGTCCGATGCACCCCTCACGCCTCACGTGTGAGACAGGGCTCGTGACGTGCAGGAGAGGCTCCGCGGTGAAGCGGCGGGGCAGCACCCAGCCTCGAAGTTCCGCCGCAGAGGAGTGGGAGACCACGGCTTCCGGCATGCGCAGCTGCAGCGCCTCCGCCCTCTCCCGGACACTGAGCCACCGTTCGTCCGCCCAGGAGGGGACGTGGAGGGTCCGCGTGCGCTCCGGATGCCGGCGGACCCCGCGGATGACCGCCTCGAGACCCCGCGCATTCGAGAGCTGATAGGGAGGCAGCCCGTACTCCGCCAGGTTCCCGGCGTGGAGGAGCACCGGTGCCTGCACCCAGCGAGTGCGCTGAGTCTGCGTGCGCAGCAGAGGAGCAGGCACGGCGGGAGGCGCAGGCGCGGGGGCAGCGGGCGCAGGCGCAAGGATGGCAGGCGCGGAAGCAACAGCGGACTCAGCGGTTGAGGCTGCGCTCCCGGACGACGGAGAGGAACGGCCCATTCCCGGACGGTAGACCGAATCCGTCCGGAGCAGAGGCGGGCCTGCGAATATGTGGATACCACGGGAAGCGATACACAGGCGGAGGAACGCACCCCGGCAGCTCCCTGCTGCCCATGTCTCACTTCACGTCGAAGATTCACGGAAATAGCGACGTGAAGTGAGACATGGGCGGGAGGCCGCTGCACAGCGGCTGCGCGCGAGCGGCACGCGCAGCGCAGCGGCCGTGCGCGCGAGGTGCCGCGCGCCGCTAGCCCACCAGTTCGCTCACCGTCTCCACGATCTGGACTCCGGCGAGGAAGGTGAAGAGCAGCAGGCAGAGGACCAGCATCGCATTCGACAGCGGTCCACTGCGCAGCTGCGCGTCCATGCTCTTCCGATTCAGGAGGATGAGCAGCAGGATCGCGAGCACGGGCAGGATGAGAGAGCTGATCGAGGCGTAGATCAGCACCAGGCTCACCGGCTTGTCCGTGCCCATGAACAGGAGGGTGCCGAACGTCAGCCAGGCGAGCGCGATCCGGAACTCCGGTCCGTTCGCCCGCATGTCCGCGCTCGGCGCGTCCTGGCGGGGGTAGGTGCGGATGACGCGGAGGCAGTCGCCCGTGACGTAGGCGATGCCCTGGAAGCCGCCCAGCAGGCTGGAGTACGTGACGGCGAAGAACGAGAGCAGGAAGAGCACGTGCACGAAGCCGCCCAGCTGCTCGCCCAGCAGGGTGCCGATGTCGAACACCGCCTCGTTGCTCTCGATGGTGTGCCCCTGGCCGAACAGCCAGAAGGCGCCCACCGCGGTCATGGCGATCGCGAAGATCGCCACCAGGGAGTAGCTGAAGCCGAGGTCCGTGCGGATGACGCTCTTCCACGCCGGACCGCGCCAGCGCTTCTCCCGCACGAAGTAGGTGTAGGCCATGATCCCCGTCGCGCCGCCCACGCCGCCGATCAGCGAGAGCACGGTGATGAGGGATCCCTGCGGGAAGATCGGGACGACGGTCTCCACCGCAGTCTGCTGCGCGTCCGGGTCCACTGCGGAGCCCACCGCCATGAAGACGATTCCGAAGAACATGAGGATGGCGAAGCCCACCATCGCCTTCTCCACGATGCCGTACCTGCCCACGAGCAGCAGCACCACGGCGGAGCCCAGCACCACCACGAAGGTGGGCCAGAACGGCAGCCCGGGGAAGATCGCCTGGACGATGCGCGTGGTGATCGAGGCGACGCCCGCTCCGAAGAACAGGCCCACCATCACCTCCGCGATGAGGAGCACGACGGGGAAGAGGCGGCCGCCCACGTCCGTGGCGTGGGAGAGGAACGAGCGGTCGGCGCTCAGCTGCAGCCGGGCGATCGCCTCGGAGAGCGCGTACTTGAGCAGCAGACCCACGACGAACACCCAGATGAGCGCGAGGCCGTACTCGGCACCCGAGTTGAGCGTCGTGACCATGTCCGAGGCGCCCACGCTCGCGAGCGCCAGCACGATCCCCGGACCCAGCATCCGCAGATGGCCGCGCCTGCTCGCCGGCGGCCGCGGCTCGGTGACGCTCGTGCCCGCACCGGCCTCGGGCCTCTCCCCCGCCATCGGCTCAGTCCTCCGTGAGGTTGACGGCGGCCACGTGCGAGGCGTCGGCGGCAGCGGCCACGGTCTGGACGACCTCGGCCGTCACCGCGGAGTCCACCGCGAGCACGGACAGCGCCTCGCCGCCCTCGCCCGCACGCGAGACCTGCATGCCGGCGATGTTGATCTGGTTGCGGCCCAGGGCCTGGCCGAACACGCCGATCACGCCGGGACGGTCCACGTACTGGAAGATCAGCAGGTGGTCCGTGAGGGGGATCTCGAGCTCGAAGCCGTTGACCTCGATGAGCTTCTGGATCTGCTTGGGGCCCGTGAGCGTGCCGGAGACGGACACCCGCGCACCGGTCGAGGTCGATGCGGTGAGTGTGATGACGTTGCGGAAGCCGTCGGCCTGCTCGGAGGTGACGAGTTCTGCGGTGATGCCGCGCTCCTCGGCCAGCACCGGGGCGTTGACGTAGGACACCGGCGTGGAGACGTGGTCGCGGAAAAGCCCCTTGAGCGCGGAGAGCTTGAGCGCGGCGACGTCCTTGGACGCGATCTCGCCCTTGACCGCCACCTCGAGGTGGGTGACGGAGTCCGCGAGCGCGCCCACGATGCGGCCGAGGCGCTCCACCATCGGGATGCCCGGGCGCACGTCCTCGTCGATGCGGCCGCCGGCCACGTTCACGGCGTCCGGCACGAGCTCGCCGGCGAGCGCCAGGCGGACGGACTTCGCGACGGCGATGCCGGCCTTCTCCTGCGCCTCGTCCGTCGACGCGCCCAGGTGCGGAGTGACGTTGACGGCGTCGAGCTCCATGAGCGGGCCGTGCTCCGGCGGCTCCTGGCTCCACACGTCGATGCCCGCGCCGCCCACGCGGCCGGAGGCCACGGCCTCGGCGAGCGCGTCCTCGTCGATGATGCCGCCGCGCGCCACGTTCACCACGCGCACGCCCGGCTTCATCTTCGCGAACTGCTCCGCACCGATCATGCCCACCGTCTCCGGGGTCTTGGGCATGTGGACCGTGAGGAAGTCCGCGGTCTCCACCAGCTCGTCGAGGCTCAGCACCGTCACGCCCATCTGCGCGGCGCGGGAGGCGGAGATGTAGGGGTCGTAGCCCACGATCCTCATGCCGAAGGACTTGGCGCGCTCCGCCACGAGCCCGCCGATCCGGCCGAGGCCGATGATGCCCAGGGTCTTCTCGTAGAGCTCCACACCGGTGAGGCGCTTGCGCTCCCAGCGGCCGTCCTTGAGCGAGGAGTTCCCCGTTCCCAGGAAGCGGGCCGATGCCAGCAGGTGGGCCATCGTGAGCTCCGCGGCGGAGATGATGTTGGACGTGGGCGCATTCACGACCATGACGCCGGCCTTCGTCGCGGCGGAGACGTCCACGTTGTCCAGGCCCACACCGGCACGGGCGACGATCTTGAGCGCGGGTGCGGCGGCGATGGCCTCCGCATCGATCTGGGTGGCGGAGCGGACCAGCACGGCGTCCGCGTCCGCGAGTGCGGCGATGAGCGCGGGACGGTCCGTCCCGTCGACCTGGCGCACATCGAAGTCCGGACCCAGCGCCTCCACGGTGGCCGGAGAGAGGTTCTCAGCGAGAATCACAACGGGTTTGGGCACAGTTCTCCTCCTCAAGGAGCGTCGATGCGGAATCCCCCAAGCCTACGGTGCCGCCCGCGGCCGGCGGTGGAGGGGATCACATCGTGAGCCGGATCATCGTCCCGGGGGATGATGACCGGCGGGCATGCGCGCACTACCGTGGTGCCCATGACCTCTCCTCCCGCCTCCTCCGCAGGTGCCCGCGGCCCGGGTCCCGCAGTGCCTGCGGGTGCCGCCTCCTCGGGCACCGGAGGAGCGCGTGCGGAGGGCGCGGCACCCGTCCGGCCTCCGGAGACGGCAGGCGCGTCCGCGGAGCCGTCCGGCGCCTTCACCCGGTTCCGCCGGTTCTTCGCCCGCCGTCCGTGGATCGCGGACACCCTGGTGTGGGCGCTGCCGCTCATCTTCGTGAGCATGCTCTCCTCCTCGCAGCAGGGCTTCCTGTACACGGACAGCGCGATGCCCGTGCAGGTGGCCGTGGCGCTCTCCTTCCTCATGGCCGCGCCGCTGGCCCTGCGCCGGGCCGCACCGCTGCTGAGCTCGCTCCTCATCGCCGGGGCCTGTCTGCTCACGGTGCTCACCATGACGGGCCCCTCGCTGTCCGTCTTCGCCGTCCCGCTCACCATCTACTCGACGACCAAGTGGGGCACCGCCGCCCACGGGAAGATCGTGCTCGCGCTGGGGTTTGTGGGCTCGCTGCTCATGGGGCTGAGCATCTACCTCGCCCTGCTGCAGGGCACGGTGGGGCCGGACGCCAGTCCCCTCGAACCGTCGACCTACGCGGTCATCGCCATCTACTCCGGGTTCTGCGCCGCCGTGGTGCTGAGCGCCTGGCTGCTGGGCGGGGTCGCATATCGCCGCCGCCGGGAGATCGAGGGCATCCGGGAGCGCAACCGGCTGCTGGAGCAGGAGCGGGCGGCCGAGGCCCGGCTCGCGGCCGATGCCGAGCGCATGCGGATCGCCCGTGAGATGCACGACGTCATCGCCCACTCCCTGTCCGTCGTCATCGTCCAGGCCGACGGCGGACGATACGTCGCGAAGACGAACCCGGAGGCCGCCGCAGAGGTGCTGGCCACCATCGCGGAGACCGGTCGGAGCGCCCTCGCACAGACCCGCTCGCTGCTGGGGGTGCTCCGCGCCGAGTCCGGCGAGGAGCGTGAGGCCAAGCCGCTGCCCGGCCTCGCGGAGGTCCCCGCCCTCCTCGCCGACATCCGCTCCGCGGGCCTCGACGTGCGGCTGCGGGGCGAGGAGGTCCTCACCCGCGGCTCCGGGCTGACGGAGCCGGTGCAGCTCGCCGTCTACCGGATCGTCCAGGAGTCGCTCACCAACGTCCTCAAGCACGCCGGCGCGAGCGCACAGGCGACCGTGGAGCTCGCCGAGGGCGAGGGAGCCTTCACGGTCAGCGTGGTCAACACCGGGCTCCAGGGCCTGCCCTCCGCCGAGGCCGGAGCCGGGATGTGGGCGGGCGCAGGCACGCGGGAAGGCACGGACGACGGCGCCGCGGGCCGCCGCGCAGGCCGGCGCCGGCGCGCTGCGGACCGCGAGGCGCTGGCGCGGACGGGCGGGGGCAACGGCATCATCGGCATGCGGGAGCGGGCGCAGCTGCACGGCGGCGAGCTCGAGGCCGGACCGGTCTGGGGAGCCGACGGGACGGCGAACGGCTTCCGGGTCACGGCGCGGTTCCCGGTCGGAGCTCCCGCGGCGCTCCGGCCGAACGGCTCCGGCCGTGCGGCGGAGGACGCGAGACCCGCGACCCCGACGGCGTCCGAGGCACCAGCGGCTGCGGCGGGGGCCGGGCACACCGCGGCCGCGCGGGCGGCAGAGTCGCCGCGCGGTGCCCCGGGGATCGGCGCACCCGCGGACGGGACCGGGCAGAATGGGACTCCGCACGGTGGGCCTGCCGGCGCCGACGTGCAGGACCGCAGCACCCCGAGGGACGAGACGAGGAGAGCGCACGCGTGAGCGACACACAGCTGAGGGTCATGCTCGTGGACGATCAGGCCCTGGTCCGGGCGGGCTTCGTCATGGTCATCGATTCCCAGCCGGACATGAGCGTGGTGGGACAGGCCGGGGACGGTGAGGAAGCGCTCGCGCTCGCAGCGGAGCTGCACCCGGACGTGGTGCTCATGGACGTGCGCATGCCCCGCGGCGACGGCATCCAGGCCACCGTCCGCCTCCACGCGCTCGCGGACTCCGGCACGCTGCCTGCACCGCGGATCATCGTCCTCACCACCTTCGACACGGACGAGTACGCGCTGGAGGCGCTCCGCGCCGGGGCCGCGGGCTTCCTCCTCAAGGACGCGCAGCCGGAGGTGCTGCTCGAGTCGATCCGCACCGTGGTGGACGGCGGCGCCGTCATCGCCCCGACCACCACCCGGCGGCTGCTGGACACGGTGTTCGCCCGCGGCGGGTCCCCCGGCCCGGAGCATCCCGCCGCCGCACAGGGCGGCGGTGCGGGACCCGGCCACGGGACCGGGGAGGGCTCCGAGGCCGGATCCGCTGCTCCCGGCGGAGGTCACGGCGCCGCCGCAGCCCCTGCCGCGCGCACGCCGTCCCCGGAACAGACGCGGCTGCTGGAATCCCTCACCCCGCGGGAGCTCGAGGTGCTCCGGCTGGTGGCGCGCGGCATGAGCAACGCGGAGATCGTCGAGGAGCTGTACCTGGCCGCGCCCACCGTGAAGACCCACGTGAGCCGCATCCTCATGAAGCTCGGCGCGCGCGACCGCGTGCAGGCAGTGGTCTTCGCCTACGAGGCGGGACTCGTCGCACCGCAGGACTGAGGACCTGTCCGCGGCCCTCCGGACTGCCTCACCTCATCCCCCGGTATGACACCCCGGCGGACGAGGCCGGAGGCCGGGTGTCCTGCATCACCGCGAAGACCATCCCCGAGGCCGATTCGCCCTCTCCGCGGCGGCGGTTGACTGGCAGGCATGAACACTCATCCCCGTCACTCAGCGACGCACACCCCCGCCGCCCAGGCCCCGCCCACGGATCGTCCGCAGCAGCCGGGCCGCCCACGGCCGGCCATCCGCGCCGCCGCCCTCACCAAGACCTACGGCATGGGCGACGCGCAGGTCCGGCCGCTGAACAGCCTCTCGCTCGACATCGCCGCCGGCCGATTCACCGCGATCATGGGCCCCTCGGGCTCCGGGAAGTCGACGCTGCTCAACATGCTCGCCGGGCTGGACACCCCGGACTCCGGCGAGGTGACGATCGGAGACACCCAGCTCTCCGGCCTCGGCGACGCCGCCCTCACCCGGGTGCGCAGGGACCGGATCGGCTTCGTGTTCCAGGCCTTCAACCTCGTGCCCGCGATGACGGCGGAGGAGAACATCCTGCTCCCCTCCCAGCTGGCAGGGCGGAAGGTCGACCGTGCCTGGTTCGCCCGGATCGTGGAGCTGCTGGGGCTCCGCGACCGCCTCCGGCACCGGCCGCACGAGCTCTCCGGCGGCCAGCAGCAGCGTGTCGCCGTGGCCCGCGCACTCGTCACCCGGCCGGACCTCATCGTCGCGGACGAACCCACCGGCAACCTCGACTCCGCCTCCGGGGACGAGGTGCTGGGGCTGCTGCGCGCCTCGGTCGACGAGTTCGGCCAGACCGTCGTCATGGTCACCCACGACGCTCAGGCGGCCGCCCGCGCGGACCGGGTGGTCCTGCTGGCGGACGGACGTCTGGCCGGCGAGCTCCACAGCCCCACGCCCGAGGCCGTGGCACAGGCGCTCATGCACATCACCACGAGCGCCCACCGGGCGGCGGAGACGCGTGCAGGAGGCGCTCGATGATCCGCATCGCGCTCGCCAATCTGCGCAGCGCCTCGGGCAGGCTGCTGTCCGCGGGCATCGCGGTGACCGTCTCCGTGGCCTTCATCGTCGCCGCGTTCCTGTTCTCGACCGCCTTCGGGGACACCCTGGGCAACCAGGTCCGCCAGCAGTGGGCCGGTGCCGATGTCGCGGTGCTCGAGGCGGATCGGGAGGCCGCGGCGATGCCCGCGGCCGAGGACACCGCGCTCACCCAGGAGCTCACCGACGAGGTGGGCGCCGTGCCCGGCGTGTCCGAGGCGGTCCTGGAGCGCTCCGGCTACCTCCAGGTGGCCAGCGGCGACACCGAGGTCTCCGGTGTGGTGACGAATCTCCCCACCGCACTGGAGGAGCGGCTCAGCGCAGGGCGCCTGCCCGCTGCCGCGGACGAGGTCGCCCTGCCCGCCGGTGATGCCGAGGTGCTGGGGCTCGGACCGGGCGACACCCTGCGCCTGGCCGATCCCGACCCCGCTGCCACGGACGCCGCGGACGATGCGGACAGCTACACCGTCACCGGGCTGCTGGAGGGCAGCTCCCCCTTCGCCACCACGCTCTACCTCACGGACGCGGGCCTCGACGCGGCACCGGCGGAGGTGTTCCCCACCGCCGTCCGCGTGGCCGCGGACCCCGGCACGGATCCGGCCGCGCTCGCCGCGGACGTCCAGACCGCGCTCGACTCCGCCGGCGGGGGCTTCACGGCCGTGACCGTCGAACAGCACGTCGAGGCGCAGCTCAGGGAGATGTCCGGGCAGACGGACATGCTCGCGACCATCGGCCTGGGCTTCGGCCTGCTCGCCGCCGGGGTCGCCGCCCTCGTCATCTCGAACACCTTCCAGGTGCTCGTGGCCTCCCGCGCCCGAGTGCTCGCCCTCTACCGGGCCGTCGGTGCCACGCGCACACAGCTGCGCGGGGCCACACTGCTCGAGGGCGCGGCACTCGGGCTGCTCGGCTCCGCCGCCGGCGTGGGCGCGGGCCTGCTGCTCGGCTGGGGGCTCACCGCCCTCGCCCGCGCGCTCTGGATGCCCGAGTTCGCCCAGATCGCCCCCGGGCCCGCCGCCCTGCTCGTGGGTCCCGCGGTGGGAGTGCTCGTGACGATGGCGGCAGCGCTCGCACCGGCGCGCCGCGCCACCCGCGTCTCCCCCATCGAGGCGCTGCGGCCGGCCGACGTCCGGCCCGCGCAGTCGCGCTTCCCCTGGGTGCGGACGATCGCGGGCGCCGTGCTCGGGCTCGGCGGAGCGGCGCTGTGTCTGGTGGGAGCCTTCGGCCTCGGCGTGCCGGTCGCGATCGTGGGCTGCTTCGCCCTCTTCCTCGCCGTCCTCCTCGCCGCCCGCGCCGTGGTGCCGCCGCTCATCGGTCTGCTCGCGACGGGCCTCGGCGTGCTCACGCGGCGCTCGAAGACCGTGCTGCTGGCGGGGCGCTCCGCCCGGGAAGCCGTCGGCCGGACCTCCTCGACGACGGCGGCGCTGCTGATCGGCGTCACCCTCGTGAGCGCCGTGGTCGTGGGCTCCGCCTCCGTGCAGCGCTCCGTGGAGCTGGAGACCTCCCGCGAGTACCCCGTCGACCTCGTCATCGACGGAGCGGGATCCGAGGTCCAGGCGCTCCTGGCGGACTCCCCCGTCACCGAGGCCGTCGAGACGGTGCCCGCCGCGCGGGCCGAGGTCTCCCTCGACTCCTCCGTCGCGGGCGACCCGGCCGGTCCTCTCACCGGCGAGCTCACCGTGCTCACCGCCGCCGAGGCCGCCGCACCGAACGCCTCCGGTACGGTGCTGCGCAGCGGAGGCTACGAGGTGGAGCCCGGCACCCTGCTGCTGAGCCAGCAGGAGGTGGGCGGTCAGGGGCCCACTGCGGACTACGAGAACGCTCCGGTCACGGTGACGGTGGGCGGGAAGGAGCTCGAGCTGAAGCTCGACGCCTCTCTCGCCGCGCCCGCCGGCACCGCGCTCCTCTCCGCCGAGGACGCCCGCGCCCTCGGCATCGGTGCCTCCGGCAGCGCCTCCGCTCCGGCCGGCGGAGCCCAGACCTGGGTGCGCACGGCCGAGGACGCGACGATGCCGCAGCTCGAGATGCTCACCGCACAGCTGGGTGCCGAGGGCTACGCGGTGGATCCGCATGCCGCCGCTGAGCGCGCCCAGTACGCCCAGGCGTTCCAGGTCGCCCTCGCCGTGGTGCTCGGCCTGCTCGCCGCCGCCGTCGTCATCGCGGTGATCGGCGTGAGCAACACGCTCACCCTGGCCGTCATCGACCGCCGGCGGGAGGGAGCACTGCTGCGCGCCCTGGGCTTCAGCCGCGGTGCTCTGGCCCGGATGATCACGGTCGAGGCCCTCCTCATGGCCGTCGTGGCGCTCGTGGTGGGCCTGGGACTGGGCATCTTCTACGGCTGGGTCGGCACCGCCGCCCTTCTCGGGGACGCGGCCTCTCCCGTGCTGGACGCCGCCCCGGGCCAGCTGGCGCTCATCGCGGCGGTCGCACTGCTGGCAGCCGTGCTGGCCTCGGCGGTGCCGGCACGGACCATGTCCCGCATCCCGCCCGCCGAGGGCATGAGCGAGGAGTGAGCCGACCGCCTCGGGGCAGTACCGGCCCCCGTCCGCCCAGGACGGGGGCCTTCTGCTCAGCCCTCCTGTGCGCGCTCCACGAGCCACGGCGCCGGCGCCCAGTACTCACCGTGGATCCGTGAGAACTCCTCCAGGCGGGAGACCACCTGCGCCCAGCCCTGCTGCGCGGCCCAGTGCATGGGACCGCCGCGGTAGGCGGGGAAGCCGTAGCCGTGCACCCACACGACGTCGAGGTCGCCGGGGCGCTGGGCGATGCCGTCGCTGAGCACCTTGGCGCCCTCGTTGACGAGCGCGAGGAGGCAGCGCTCCACGATCTCCTCGTCCGTGACCTCACGGCGGGTGACACCGGCGGCCTCGGCACACTGCTCGATGATCTCCAGCACTGCCGGATCCTCGTGACGGGTGCGGTCGCCCTCTTCGTAGCGGTAGTAGCCGGCCCCCGTCTTCTGCCCGTAGCGGCCGGCCTCGAAGAGCTTGGTGGGGATCTCCGAGAACGCCTGCATCTGCACCGGCGTGGCAGTGGCGCGGAACGTCCGCCGGCCGGCCTCGCCCACGTCCAGTCCCGCGAGGTCGCCCACCGCGAACGGTCCCATCGCGAACCCGAATGCCTCCATGGCGGCATCCACCTGGGCGGGCGTGGCGCCCTGCTCCAGCAGCTGCTCGGCCTCGCGCTTGTACGGGGAGAGCATGCGGTTGCCGATGAAGCCCTCACCCACCTGGGAGAGCACCGGCTGCTTGCCGATGCGGCCGGCGAGCGCCATCGCGGTGGCGAGCACGTCCGCGGCGGTCTCCCGACCCTGGACGACCTCGAGCAGCCGCATGATGTTGGCGGGGCTGAAGAAGTGGAGGCCGATCACGTCCTGCGGGCGCCGGGTGGCCGCGGCGATCTCGTCGACGTCCAGCCGCGAGGTGTTGGTCGCGAGCACCGCCCCCTGCTTCACGATCCCGTCCAGCTGCGCGAAGACGTCCTTCTTCACGTCCATGTCCTCGAACACCGCCTCGATGACGATGTCCACCGGCGCAAGCTCCTCCAGGCCGGTGGTGAGCGAGATCCGGGCGATCGCGGCCTCGGCGGCCTCCTCGCTGATCCGCCCGCGCGCGGCCTGCGAGCGGTAGGTGGAGTCGACGCGGTCCCGTGCCCGCTCCAGCGCCTCCGGGGTGGTGTCCACGACCGTGACGGGAATGCCCGCGCTCGCCAGTGCCATCGCGATGCCGGAGCCCATGGTGCCGGAACCCACCACGCCCGCGGTCTCGATCTGCCGGACAGGGGTGCCCGTGGGCACACTGTCGATCTTCGCGGCGGTGCGCTCGGCGAAGAAGAGATGGCGCAGCGCCTTGGACTCCGGGCCCTCGACGAGGACCGTGAACAGCTCGCGCTCGCGGTCCAGGCCGGCCTCCAGCGGCAGGGTCAGCGAGGCCTCGACGGCGTCGACGGCCGCGAGCTGGGCCGTGCCGTTGCGACGGTTGCGCCCGGCCTTGGCGCGGGCGGCGGCGAGGTCCAGTCCCGTCGCGTCCGGCGCGGGCACGGCGTCGAGGGAGGGGTGCGCAGCGGCACCCTGTGACTCCGTTCCCTGGGCCTCGGCCTCCTGCACCCGTGCCCGCACGAAGGCGATCCCGGCCTCTGCCGGGTCGCCGGTGAAGACCGCGTCCACGATGCCCCGCGCGTGGGCCTCGGCGGCGTCCAGACGCGCACCGGCGAGGATGAGGTCAAGCGCAGGTGCGGCGCCGATGAGGCGCGGCAGGCGCTGCGTGCCGCCACCGCCCGGGATGAGGCCGAGCGTGGTCTCCGAGAGGCCTATCGAGGAGCCCTCCGCGGCGATCCGGTAGTTCGCGCCCAGTGCGAGCTCGAGGCCCCCGCCCAGGGCGAAGCCGTGGATCGCAGCGATGGTGGGCACGGGCAGGGAGGTCAGCTGAGCCAGCACCGCGCGCAGACCGGGCTCCGCGGAGGCGGCCGGCGTGTTGAACTGCCGGACGTCCGCCCCGCCGCAGAACCCGCGTCCGGTGCCCGTGAGCACCACGCCGGCGACCTCGGCGTCCGCCGCGATGGCCGTGAGCGCTCCGGCGAGGCCCGCCCGGACCGTGTCCGCCAGCCCGTTGACGGGAGGGTTCGCGATCTCCACGACCGCGATCCCGCCCTCCTTCCGCCAGGTCACCGTCTCCGAGGTGTGCGTGCTCATGCGAGTCCTTCCTTCCGCCGGATCGCCGTCCGCGCGGTGTGTATGAGCGCAGCGGTGCGCATGCCGTGTCTTCCTGCCGGAAGCCGTGGGGATGATGTCAGAAGTCGTTGGGCGCGTAGGGCGCGCGCTCCAGGGCGAACAGCGAGCGGGCGCAGATCGCCGCGCCCGGCGTGCGCTCCGTGATGCGCCCGGCGCGGGCCAGCACCACGGGATCGGCCCCGCCCAGGAAGAGCGAGCCCAGCTCGGAGACGTCCAGCAGCAGATCCGCGTCCTGCGCCTGCTTCCCCGCCGGATCGTCGCTGAGCTTCTCCACGCGGCCATCGCCGGGCTCCGCACTGCGGGCGCCGGTGCCTGCGGACTCGATCCGGTAGACGCCCGCGGCGAACCCCATGTCGTCCGTGACGGCGAGCGTGAGCGTGCCCGGCACGGTGTAGGGGCGCGCCTCCAGGGCCTTGACCGGATCGAGGATGCGCAGCCACATCCCGTCCTCCTGCGCCGTGATGGTGACCCGGCGCGGGTCCGCGAGCAGCCACGGCAGCGGGGACTCCTGCGCGGCATAGCCGAACCGCACGCGCTCCACGAGGTCCACCGCGCCCAGGAAGGCCCAGAGCGAGGAGTAGGCGGCGTCGGAGACCGCCACGAAGTCCATGACGTCGATGGTCGTGGGCTTCACGTCCCAGCCGGCGAAGCGATAGGAGACGTATCCGTCCGGCACGCCCGCCTCGTCGTAGTGGACGGCGGCGCGGATGCCCCGGTCCTTGTCCCCCGTGTCCCGGTCGAGATCGCCGGCCGCCACGTCCACGTAGGTGCGCTGACGTCCCGTGGCGCCGGGCGAGACCTTCTGGAACCGCTCGTAGAGGGAGGGACCGAGTTTGCGGAGCACCTGCGGATCCACCATCTCGAGGCGGCGGTCCGGCTCCACCGCGAGCTGGAAGCCGGGGCTCGTGTCCAGCTCGATCTCGTTGTACCAGGTGGCCGGGCCGAACCCGAAGCGCCGGTAGATGGAGCCCTCCGTGGCGGTGAGCGCGGCGAAGGGGTAGCCCTCGCTGTGGGCGCGCACGAGGTTGGCGGTCATCATGGACCGGAGCAGGCCTCGGCGGCGGTGGGTGGGGCGGACGGTCACCCAGGTGATGAGGTGGGCCGGCACGAGGCGGCCGCCGCCCACGTGGACGGTCTTCTCGAAGTGCGCGAACGTCGCGACGGGGATGGAGGCGTCCAGCGCGTGCTGCGGGGTCTTGTCCGCGTAGACCGCGGTGAAGACGCGCCCGTCCGCACGAGAGCGCTCCACCCGCCGCTTCACCTGCTCCGGTTCGTCGCGTTTGCCGTGGAATCCGGCGGTGACGGCCTGGAGGTAGGCCGCCGTGCGCGCTTCCGGCGCATCGTCGCTGAAGGTGGGCTCGAATGTCTCAAAGCGGTACTCAGTCACCGTCCGAGCCTATAGCAGGACGTGAGGCGCGTCTCGTTCCGCGGACCCGCAGCGTGGTGCGCGTGCCCCCTGAGTGCAGGTGCCATCTGCCCCTGAATGCAAGTTACGTCTGCGTAGCGGCCGTGGTGAGCGGCCGGTACGCAGACGTAACTCAGGAGGTGGCGGGTGCGGGACGCTCCCGCGCCTCACCGGAGGCAGACGGGACTCAGCGAGCGGCAGTGCCCTCGGTGTAGTCGTCGTCGGTCTCCTTGAGCCACGCGAACATCTTGCGCAGCTCGCGGCCGGTGGCCTCGATGGGGTGCGTCTCCTCCTTGGCGCGGAGCTCCTTGAACTCCGGAGCGCCCGCGGCCTGATCGTCCATGAAGCGCTTGGCGAACGCGCCGTTCTGGATGTCCGCGAGGACGGCCTGCATGTTCTCCTTGACCTCCGGCGTGATGACGCGGGGGCCGGAGACGTAGTCGCCGTACTCGGCGGTGTCGGAGCAGGACCAGCGCTGCTTGGCGATGCCGCCCTCCACCATGAGGTCGACGATGAGCTTGAGCTCGTGGAGCACCTCGAAGTAGGCGATCTCCGGCTGGTAGCCGGCCTCGGTCAGGGTCTCGAAGCCGTACTGCACGAGGTGCGAGACACCGCCGCAGAGGACCGCCTGCTCGCCGAAGAGGTCCGTCTCCGTCTCCTCGGTGAAGGTGGTCTTGATGCCGCCGGCGCGCAGGCCGCCGATCGCCTTGGCGTAGGACAGTGCGGTCTGCCATGCGCTGCCGGAGGCGTCCACCTCGACGGCGACGAGGACCGGCACGCCGCGGCCGTCGACGTACTCGCGGCGCACCACGTGGCCGGGGCCCTTGGGCGCGACCATGAAGACGTCGACGCCCTCGGGAGCCGTGATGTAGCCGTAGCGGATGTTGAAGCCGTGGATGAAGACGAGGGACTTGCCCTCGCTCAGCTGGTCCTTGATCTCGTTGTTGAAGATCTCGGCCTGCACCTGGTCCGGAGCGGCGATGGTGATGACGTCGGCCCATGCGGCGACCTCGGCGGGCGTGCCCACCTCGAGGCCCTCCGCGGTGGCCTTGTCGCGGCTCTTGGAGTCCGCCTTGAGGCCGATGCGGACCTCGGCGCCGGAATCGCGCAGGCTCAGCGAGTGGGCCAGGCCCTGCGAGCCGTAGCCGATGACGGCGACCTTCTTGCCCTGGATGACGGACAGGTCTGCGTCGTCGTCGTAGAAGCGCTCTGCTGCCATGGGGTTACTCCTTCTCACGGGGTGGGATGCGTATATCCGCATCCCAGGATAGTACGGGTGCGCGGGCACCCTCTCAGAATCTCACGGTGCGGACGATGCGCCTGACTTCCCGCAGACGCCCGTCCGGTGCCCTCCCCGCGCACACGCGCCGCGCGCACCGGGAGGGCGAGGGCTCAGCGGCCGGCGCGGTCCGTCATGGACTTGGAGCCGCGGCCGATGGCCAGCGTGCCGGACTGCACGATCTCCTTGATGCCGAAGGGCTCGAGGACGCGGTGCAGGGCATCGACCTTGTCCTGCTCACCGGTGGCCTCGACGCTCACGGCGTCGACGGCGACATCGATGATGCGCGCGCCGAACATCTCCACGACGGAGGCCACCTGCACACGGGCCGCGGCGTCCGCCCGGACCTTGAAGATCATGTGTGCGCGGCGGACGGAGCTCTCCGGTTCGAGCTCGACGATCTTGATGACGTTGATGAGCTTGTTGAGCTGCTTCGTCACCTGCTCGAGCGGCGTGTCGTCCACATCGACCACGACGGTGATGCGGGACAGGCCCTCGAGCTCCGTGGTTCCCACGGCAAGGGAGTGGATGTTGAAGCCCCTGCGGGCGATGAGGCCGGTGAAGCGGGTGAGCACACCCGGCTTGTCCTCGACCAGGACCGAGAGCGTGTGGCGGCTCATCAGATCTCACCTTCCTCGGCCTCGGAGGAGAAGTCCGGGCGGATGTCACGGGCGTACTGGATCTGGTCGTTGCTCACGCCGGCGGCCACCATGGGCCAGACCATAGCGTCCGCGGGGACCGTGAAGTCGAGGACGACGGGGCGGTCGTTGACCGCGAGCGCCTGCTCGATCGCGGCGTCGACGTCCTCGTTGCGATCCACCCGCAGGCCGAAGCAGCCGTAGGCGTCGGCGAGCTTGACGAAATCGGGCACGCGGACCGTCTCGTGGCCGGTGTTGAGGTCCGAGTGCGAGTAGCGGCCGTCGTAGAACAGCGTCTGCCACTGGCGCACCATGCCCAGCGAGGAGTTGTTGATGATGGCGACCTTGATGGGGATGCCGCTGATGACGCAGGTGGCGAGCTCCTGGTTGGTCATCTGGAAGCAGCCGTCGCCGTCGATGGCCCAGACCACACGGTCGGGCTGGCCCTTCTTCGCACCCATCGCCGCGGGCACGGCGTAGCCCATGGTGCCGAGCCCGCCGGAGTTCAGCCAGGAGTGGGGGCGCTCGTACTGCACGAACTGCGCCGCCCACATCTGGTGCTGGCCCACGCCGGCGGCGTAGACGCCCTCGGGACCGGTGAGCGCGGAGATGCGCTCGATGACGTACTGCGGATCGCACAGACCCGTGTCCGTGCGCTCGTAGCCCAGCGGGTAGGAGGCCTTCCAGCCGTCAATGAGCTTCCACCAGGCCGCGCGCCCGTCCTCCAGCGAGGAGGCGAAGGAGTTCTTCAGCTCGTCCAGCAGCGCGGAGAGCACCTCACGGGCATCGCCCACGATCGGCACGTCCGCCGTGCGGTTCTTGCCGATCTCCGCCGGGTCGATGTCCGCGTGGATCACCTTGGCGTGCGGCGCGAACGTGGACAGGTCTCCGGTCACGCGGTCGTCGAAGCGGGAGCCCACCGCGATGAGCACGTCCGCCTTCTGGATGGCGGCCACCGCCGGCACCGTGCCGTGCATGCCGGGCATGCCCAGGTGCTGGGGATGGGAGTCCGGGAAGGCACCGCGCGCCATGAGGGTGGTGGTGACGGGGATGCCCGAGGCCTCCGCCAGTGCCAGGAGCTCCGCGTGCGCGCCTGAGCGGACGATGCCGCCGCCGGCGTAGATGACAGGCCGCTTCGAACTCGCGATGAGAGCGGCCGCCTCGCGGATCTGCTTGGCGTGCGGGCGGTTGACGGGACGGTAGCCGGGCAGCTCCACGTCGTCCTCCCACACGAATTCCAGCTGCGCGGCCTGCGCGTCCTTCGTGATGTCCACCAGCACGGGGCCGGGGCGGCCGGTGCTGGCGATGTGGAAGGCGGCGCGGAGGGCGCGCGGGATGTCCTCGGCCTGCGTGACCAGGAAGGAGTGCTTGGTGACGGGCATGGTCATGCCGACGATGTCCGCCTCCTGGAAGGCGTCCGTGCCCAGGAGCGCCGAGGACTGCTGACCGGTGATCGCGAGCACGGGGACGGAGTCCATGTGCGCATCCGCGAGCGGGGTCACGAGGTTGGTGGCACCGGGACCGGAGGTCGCCATGCAGACGCCCACCCGGCCGGTCGCCGCCGCGTAGCCGGTGGCCGCGTGGCCCGCGCCCTGCTCATGGCGGACGAGGACGTGGTCGATCTGCTCGGAGTCGAGCAGCGGGTCGTAGGTGGGCAGGATCGTGCCGCCGGGCAGGCCGAAGACCGTGTCGACGCCCAGCCTCTCGAGTGTGCGGATGACCGCCTGCGCCCCGGTGATGACCTCACTGCGGGGTGCGGATGCGCGGCGCGCCGTGCCGGGATGCGGCACGGAGGCGGGCGTGGGGGATTCGGCGCGCGCTGTGCGCGCCGGTGCTGGACCTGCCACGGGTAGCTCCTTATTGCTGGCCTCGAAGATCTTCTGTCCTCCGCCGCCCGCGCCGGGATGGGCCCGGACGGCGGAGGATGCCCCGCTCCTCGCTCGGCATCGATCCGCGCTCCTCACGGAGTGCGCACCGTCCGCCTCGCACAAAAAAACGCCCTTCCTGGTGGAAAGGGCGCGCGGGACGTCGTCAGAGCGTCAGCTGCGGGTCTCCGCGCGCTGGGTAATGACGACGAGAAGGAAGTTCATGACAGGAATGTTACATGCGCCTCGCACCGTTCCCAACTCGCGACCTCTCCCGTCTCACTTCATGGGATTCATGTCTGCCGGCCAGTGAGACGGGACGGGCGTCCGCCGGCGGCCCGTACCCTGGGAGCGATGAATGAGCTCCTCTCCGTCCCGCAGCGCACGCTCCTCGCCTGCGCGCACTTCGATGCGCACGAGTGCCGCTCCTGCACGCTCCTCCCGGTGGCCACGGAGGACCGCCTCACGCGGGTGCAGGCCGAGGTCGCCGCCCTCCTCGACCCCTACGCGGACGTCCGGTCGGCAGACCGCACCGCGGCGAGCGGCACTCCGGCGGTCCACGCAACGGCGAGCGGCTCGTACTGGGGAGCGCCGGTGCGGAGTCCGCTGGCCGGCTTCCGGAACAAGGCGAAGATGGTGGTGAGCGGAACGGCCGAGGCACCCGTCCTGGGCATCGTCGACGAGGACGGCACAGGCGTGGACCTCAGCGACTGCCCCCTGTACCCCGCTCCCGTCCACGCCGCTCTGGCTGCGCTGCCCGGGCTCATCCGCCGCGCGCAGGTGCCCCCGTACTCCGTGAGCCGCCGCCGAGGCCAGCTCAAGCACATGCTGGTGACGGCCTCGGACGCGGGTGAGCTCATGGTCCGCTTCGTGCTGCGGGACGCCACACCCGTGGCGCGGATCCGCGAGCACATCGGCCTGCTCACCGAGGCGGTGCCGGGAGTCCGTGTGGTGACGGCGAACCTCCAGCCCGAGCACTCCGCGGTCCTCGAGGGGCCGGAGGAGGTGCACATCTGGGGTGAGGACGCGCTCACGGTACGGCAGGGGCGGATCCCGCTGCGCGTGCGGCCGCAGTCGTTCCTGCAGACGAACACCGCCGTCGCCTCGCAGCTGTACGTGCAGGCCGCGGAGTGGGCGGATGCCGCCGAGGCCGCGTTCCGGGCCGAGGCCGCCGTCCGGGCGGACGACGACGGGTTCCCGGCCGGTGGTAGTGAGCTCCGGACCGAGAGTGACCGGGCCGAGGGCAGCGGGCTCCGGGCCGGCGGCGACGAGGAGGAGTTCGTCGTATGGGACCTGTTCTGCGGGGTGGGCGGCTTCGCGCTGCACTGCGCGCGGCCGCGTGAGGAGCACAGCTCCAGGAGGGTGATCGGTGTCGAGGTCTCCGCGGAGGCGATCGCGTCCGCACAGGCCACTGCCGCACAGCTCGGGCTCGAGGCGGAGTTCCATGCCGCGGACGCAACGACGTTCGCGAGCGGCGCGGGCACTGGGGCCGGGAC
>NZ_JALAHB010000089.1 GCF_022712115.1 Brevibacterium sp.
CAGCCAGTCCTGCGCCGGGACGTCCGCGCAGACGAAGCGGGACAGGTCCACGCCCAGGTCCGCGCGCGCGGACACGGCCGGCTCCCCCAATCCCACCCCGGCGCACCAGCCGCCCTCGGCCGTCACCGCTGCGCACGCGGCCAGGGCGAGGGAGAGGGTGGAGTGCCCGGTGAGGGCGACGGTCTCACCGCGGGGCAGGCCGCCCCGGGAGAAGAGGCCGGCGAGCGCGGGGAGCACGGGCCGGGGCCGCTCCTTCTCCAGCAGAGTCGTGGCGGTGGGGATCCCGAGCTGACGGCTGAGCCGGGCCGTGAGCGCGTGCGCGTCCCGCAGCGCAGCACCGGCTCCGGCCGGGGAGGCCTCTCCGGCCGCAGGGTTCTCCCCCGGACGGAGCGGGAGCACGGGCGCGACGGACATGCCTCAAGTATCGAACGCGTGTTCGAAATCGGCAAGCGCGCAGGTCAGCCCATGACGGTGCCGCTCGTCGCCGCGGGCGTCCGCAGGCGGGAGAAGATGCCCAGGCCGAGCGTGCCGCCGGTGAGCGGCAGCGGGACCCGGACGGGGTCCGCGTCGTGGTCGTGCCCGGACTCCACGGCCTCGATGAGGCAGGCCATGAGCTCGCCCACCATGGGCGCGTTCTTGAACTGGTTGCCGCTGGTGCCCACCGCCTGGTAGAAGCCGTCCGCGCTGCTGCGGTCGTAGACGGGCGTCCAGTCCGAGGCGACGTCATAGACGCCCACCACGCCGCGCGGGGCGTTGGGCACCGCGACCCCGCTCAGGCGCTTCGCCGCGCGCAGGACCTGAGCCTCGAACTGCGCGCCGCGCACGCGCATCTCCGCCTCCTCCGGGGAGCCCAGCCACTCGAGGGGGTCGCACTCCGGCTCCGCGCTGCCGATGAGCAGCTGGCCGCCGGCCTCGGGCCGCATGTAGGTGCCGATCCCGGCGTCCAGGAGGGCGGGGATGGGGCTGCCGTCCGGACGGCGCACGGTGGACTCCGCAGGCACCGTGTGCACCTCCTGCCGCAGCGGAGTGAGGCTCACGCCGTGGTCGCCGCCCACGCCGGCCATGGCGTTGATGCGGGAGGACCAGGGGCCGGCGGCGTTCACCACCACGTCCGCGCGCAGGGTGGTCCGGGTGCCGGTGCCGCCGGAGACGCCGCCGGCCGCCTCGGCCAGCTCGAGCTCCCAGCGGGGCGTGCCGGCCTCGCGGATGCCCACGACCTCGGCCCCGTAGCGGAACCGGGCACCTTCCCGCCGTGCGGCCCGGACGAAGTTCTCCGTGGCGAGCACGGGGTCGGAGATGTAGCCGCCGTCCGGGGTGTGCAGAGCGGTCACCGGCTGCGGCTCGTCCGCGAAGAAGGCCGGATCGTCCGTGCGCACGGGCGGGAAGAACCGGCGGGCGACGATGCCCGGGATCTCCCGCTCCAGGTCCGCTGTCGTCCAGTCCTCGTACGGGATGCTGAGAGCGTCGAAGTCCATGCGGATGTCCGGGGGCAGCAGGCCGGGGACCTCGAGGACCGCCATACCGGTGCGCACGAATCCCGCCACCGGCTCCTCGGCCGGTGCGCGCACGTGGGAGCGCAGGGAGGTCCACATGTGGGCGGATTCCCAGGCCAGGGCGATGGAGTCCCGGAGGGAGTAGGTGAAGCGGATGATCGCGCTGGTCGCCGCCGTGGAGCCCTGCGCCGGGCCCGAGGCCTTGTCCACCACTGTCACGCGCATGCCCCTGCGGGACAGGGCCAAAGCGATCGAGGCGCCCATCACCCCGCTGCCCACGACGACGGCCTCGGCGGCCTCCGTTCTCCCACTCATGTGCACTCCCTCTCTCGTTCTCTCCGCCGCCGCTCTGCCGCTGCGGTGTCGTCGCTGCGACCCCGTCGCTGCCGCGTCCACGCTACAGCTAGGCTGGGACAGCTATGAACGGCCTCGACATCGTCTTCCACACACCTGAGATCCCCGGCAACACCGGCAACGCCATCCGGCTGGCCGCGGTGACGGGGGCCCACCTGCACCTCGTCGAGCCGCTGGGCTTCGACCTGTCCGACGCGAAGCTGCGCCGGGCCGGCCTCGACTACCACGACCTCGCACACGTGACGATCCACCCGGACCTCGACCACCTGTGGGCGCAGCTGGGCGAGCGGCGGATCATCGCCTTCACCACGCACACGGAGGACAGCTTCGCGGACGTCGCCTACCGGCCCGGGGACGTGCTGCTGTTTGGCCGGGAGTCGACCGGACTGCCCGCGGAGGTCGTCGACGATGCGCACGTGGACCTGCGGGTGCGCATCCCCATGCTCCCCTCGCGGCGCTCGCTCAACCTCGCCAACTCCGCCTCCATCGCCGTCTACGAGGCCTGGCGGCAGAACGGCTACCCCGGCGGGAGCTGAGCTGCGCCGCTCCCAGTCCGTCCGAGGAAAGGACCCACACCCATGACCACAGCTTCCGTCCCGCGCGTGCTCACGATCGCCGGCTCCGACGTCTCCGGCGGCGCCGGCCTGGAGGCGGACCTCAAGATGTTCGACGAGTACGGGGCCTTCGGCGCGGCCGTCGTCACGTGCATCGTCACCTTCGACCCGGAGGCGGACTTCGTCCACGTCGTCAGCTTCCTGGAGACGGAGGAGATCGTCCGTCAGCTCGAGTCGACGATGCGGATCCACGAGTTCTCCGCGCTCAAGTCCGGGATGCTCGGCTCCGTGGACTCCGCGCTGGAGCTCGCCAGGCGCCTGCGCGTGCAACGGGAGCTCGCAGAGCCGCTCCCCTACGTGTTCGATCCCGTGCTGGTGTGCAAGGGCAGCGGGACCATGGTGGACCTCACGGACCTCTTCGTGGAGAACCTCGTCCCCCTCGCCACCGTCATCACGCCCAACCTCGAGGAGGCGGCGACGCTCACGGGGATGGAGCCGCTGACCTCCGTCGAGGACATGATCAAGGCCGCACGCCGGCTGCACGCGATGGGCGCGGAGAACGTGGTCGTCAAGGGCGGCGCGCGCCTGGCCGGTGAGGACGCCGTGGACGTGCTCCTGGAGGGCGACAGCGAGCGGATCAGCGTCCTCACCTCCCGCAAGACCCACAACAAGCTGGTCAACGGGGCCGGGTGCTCCTTCGCCTCCTCCATCGCTGCGGGCCTGGCGACGGGGCTCACCGTGGCCGAGGCCGTGCGCACCGCCAAGGAGAAGGTCGCCCACGCGATCGCGGCCTCGCTGCCCAATGCGATAGGCGTGGACTCGCTCTTCCACCCCGCCGCCCGCGTGCGGCCGCACCCGGACGTGGCCGTCAGCGTCGAGGTGCGCTGAGGAGCTCAGCGCTCAGCCGCGCGAAGACACCCGCTTCTCTCCTATACACCCGCGTATTCACGCGAACAAACGGGTGTCTAGGAGAGAAGCGGGTGCGCACCCCGCCTGAATGCACTGAGGGCCCGGTGCTCCGGAGGTGAGTCCAGAGCGCCGGGCCCTCAGCGAAGGCTGTCCGGAAGGACGATCAGCGCTTGCCGAAGCCCTTGTAGCGATCCTTGAAGCGCTCCACACGGCCGGCGGAGTCCATGATGCGCTGCTTGCCCGTGTAGAACGGGTGCGAGGCGGAGGAGATCTCGACGTCGATGACGGGGTACGTGTTGCCGTCCTCCCACTCGATCGTCTTCTCGCTCGTGCGGGTGGACCGCGTGAGGAACTTGGTGCCGGACGCCAGGTCGTTGAAGACGACCGGGCCGTACTCCGGGTGGATGTCCTTCTTCATGTTCTGTCCTTTGCTGTGAATTCTCCTCAGGCGCCTGGTGCGGAGACGCGCTCCGCCCGCCAGTGCCCGAATTCCCACTCAGCCCACGCGGACATGGAGGTCCTGATCGTGTGATCGCGCGCGGGCCGACTGACGACTATACCAGCTCAGGGACACCCTCCTCGCCGCGAGGCGTGTGTGGCGCTGCGCCGCATCCGTGTTTACACTGAACACATCGAAGAGGGCCCAGCGAGGCCGGGAAGGCCGGTGACGAGGTGTCGGGAACGGGAACGAAGCGGGAGACGTACCACCACGGTGCCCTCCGGTCCGCACTGCTCGATGCGGCCTCGGCGATGCTCGAGGCCGGGGAGACCTTCTCCCTGCGGGCCGTCGCACGCCGGGCCGGCGTCTCGCAGACGGCACCGTACCGGCACTTCGCGGACCGCGAGGCGCTCGAGGCGGCGCTCGCGGTGCGTGGATTCCATGAGCTGCGTCGGTGCCTCTCGCCGGACGGCGCCGCGGCGGACTCGACGGAGGAGCTCATCGGGTTCGCCGTCGCCTACGTGCGGTTCGCGCTCGACCGTCCCGCACTGTTCACGCTGATGTTCGGGCAGGAGTGCGACGATCAGGACGACGAGCGCGTCCGCGCGGCCGGGGAGCTGCGCGGACTGCTCACGGACTCGGTGCGCGGAGCCTTTCCCGCCGCGGATGCGGAGGCTCTCGCCACGACGCTGTGGGCGCTCACGCACGGGCTCGCGTTCCTCCACCTCGACGGCAAGCTCCCGGCGGGCACCGCGGAGCAGGTCGAGGCGCGCGTACGCGGGTCGTTCGCCACCCTGCGCGCTCTCGCGGAGTGACTTCACGGGCAGACGATCCACAGAGCAAGGAGACCACGCACATGTCCACTCGAGTCCTGCACGTCGTCACCAACGTGGGGCATTACGACGACCCCGCCCATCCGACCGGGCTCTGGCTCTCCGAGCTCACGCATGCCTGGCAGGTGTTCGAGGACCACGGGTTCTCGCAGGACCTCGTGAGTCCGGCGGGCGGCCGCTCCCCGCTGGAGCCGCGCTCGCTGAAGCTCCCCAACTGCGACAGGAGCACTCGCGCCTGGCAGGCCAGCTCCGAGAGGACGGCACTGCTCGAGCACACGGCGAGCCCCGAGGAGATCGATCCCGCACGCTACGACGCGATCTTCTTCACCGGCGGGCACGCTGTCATGTACGACTTCCCGGACAGCGAGGGGCTGCAGCGGATCACGCGGGAGATCTTCGAGCGCGGCGGCATCGTCTCCTCGGTGTGCCACGGATACTGCGGCCTGCTCAACACCCGCCTCTCCGACGGCTCCCACCTGCTCGCCGGACGCAGGATGACGGGCTTCTCCTGGCGGGAGGAGGAGCTGGCGAAGGTCGCGGAGCTCGTTCCCTACAATGCCGAGGAGGAGGCGCGGAGGCGCGGGGCCCTCTACGAGAAGGCGCGCCTGCCGTTCGTCTCCCACACGGTGACGGACGGCACCCTCGTCACCGGCCAGAACCCCGGCTCCGCGAAGGCGACGGCGAGGAGGGTCGCAGCGCTCCTGTGAGGTGCGCATCCCCCGGGGCGGCACGGGAGAGGGCGGACCTGAGCCCCGTACCGACTGACGGACCCCTCGCCCGCGTGGGCGAAACCGCTTGTACGCTCGGATGACATGAGTCTCCTTCCCGCACATGTGACCACCGTTCCTCTCGCCGAGGCCGCGCAGTCCCGCCCCCAGCTCCTCGGCGCCTCCGTCGCACGGGCGGCGGCCTCCGCGCCCGATTTCACGGGCCGGGCCGAGGTCTTCGAGATCGACCCGGAGCTCGCCGACACCGCCGCGCTCATGGAGGCGTTCTCCCTGCCCGCCGAGGCCTCCGCCAACTGCGTGGTGGTGGCCGGCACGCGCGGCGAGAACGAGCAGATCGCCGCATGCGTGGTGCTCGCCTCCACCCGGGCGGATGTGAACAGGCGCATCCGGAAGCTGCTGGACGCCCGCAAGGCCTCGTTCCTCTCGATGGACCGTGCCGTGGAGGAGTCCGGCATGGAGTACGGCGGGATCGGGCCCATCGGCCTCCCGGAGGGGTGGAGGCTGCTGCTCGATTCCCGTGTGGTGGAGCAGGAGGCCGTGGTGATCGGCTCAGGCATCCGCGGCTCCAAGATCATCCTCCCCGGAGCCGCTCTTGCCCGGATCCCCGGCGCAGATGTCATCGAGGACCTGGCCGTCGAGGCCGGCTGAGGCTCCTTCGGCCCCCGCCGCGGACTGCTTCACCGTCGCTGCGGTTTCACTGCTGTTTCGCCGCGACGACAGGCCTGCGGTGTGCCCCGGAGCGAGCGAACCGGCAGCACTCTTATAAGCGGGAACCTCTGGACTTCCGTCCACAGGTTCCCGCTTCCGCCTTTCCGGCCGCGCGAGAACGCACTAGTTTCGCAAGGGATGGTGCGATCTTCACAGTGTGGTGAGGAGCGGCGATGGGGTGTGGTTGGGGTGGATGGGAAGGCTGACGAACGCGGACGCGAGCCCAGTGGGAACGGGCGCGCACGGCACGGATGCTCGCAGCATGGAAGTGCGCGAGAGCACGCATGGCAGAGGCCTCGCAGCAGGACGCGCTCCGGGCGCGTGAGTGCGACCGGCTCCGTGACCGCAGCGCTCGCAACAGTCCTGCTGCTCACCGCCTGCGGAGGCGACCCCGAGGCTCCTGCCACAGTAGGCCCCACCGCAGGAGCTGACCCGGAGTCCACCTACGAGCCGACGATCCCTCCATACACAAGCGCCGTTGAGCTTTCCAGCGAAGATCGCGAACAGATTGACGAGCTGCTACTACTCATAGACGAGTGGGTTGAATATGCGTCAGGGACCACCGACTATCACCTCGCGGGATTTGAGTCCCTCACACCTCGGCTATCTGCCGATTTCGCAAAGAAGCACCAGGATTCACTGAACGCGGAAAGTGAGGCCCAAGCCACAACCCGCGGAACCATATCTATCAAAAACTCCCTGGTTGGCCTATACAACGAGGGCTCGGATGCCCAGATATGGACGTGTGTAGATTACACCAACTATAAATGGATGCGCAAGAATGAAAGCTCAACAGAAGAAGTAGACAAAGAGGATTCCGAACGCCTATTTATACACTCTGCAGACCTGAGGGCAAGTGACTGGGTTCTCACCAAAGAAGAATATTATGAGTCGAACTGCGATGAAATTCTTTGACCCCGGCCTTCATTATTTTCGCACAACTATTATAACGATAATTGCACTATTTTTACCCTCTCCATTACTACCTGCCACGGGTACAACAGCATTGGCTTTAGCATCACGGGAGTGCACAATTCGCGACAGTCGCGTCGACTGCCAGAGGGACCAGCCTGGAGGCAAGCCACCTCCGCCCCCGCAGCGGCCCGACCGGCCTGATCGTGGTGGAGGCGGCGGTGGGGGCAACCACGGCGACGGCGGAGGAGGCGGCAACGGTGGCGGAGGGGGTGGGAGTCACCCGCCGGAACGCCCTCGCGCTCCGCAGTATCCGGATCACGGTCCGCGCTGTGACTTCGGTGCGCCGTGCGGATCGCCCCGCCCGTAGATCCCGGCCCCGCAGCCTCGGCCGCCGCAGCAGCCGGGGCCCGGCCCCGCACCGCAGCCCGCACCTCCGCCCATCCCCGACGAATCGGATTTCGCCTCCTTCCCCATTCCGCCGTCCGTCCCTCACGCGCTTCCGCGGGACTGGACCGTCTCCGGGAAGGAGACCGCCTTCTGGGCGGACGCCGGGGTGAAGGTCTTCGACGCCGAACTCCTGGGCTTCCCGCTGCAGGTGCGGGCCACGCCGGTCGAGTTCCTCTGGGACTTCGGCGATGGCTCGGGAGACCGGTCGAAGAGCCCGGGGCGCGAGCCCAGACGTCCGGCGGACGGCAGCATCACGCACACCTACACGGAAAAGGGCGAGTACTCCGTCACTCTCACCACTGTCTACACCGGAGAATTCAGCTACGGCACGGGCTGGAGCCCCATCCCGGGCACCGCCGCGGTCCCCAGCGACCCGCTCCCCATGACGGTGTACCGCTACCACAAGTACCGCGTGGGTGAGGACTGCCGGGCAGCACCCCACGGCCCCGACTGCTGAACAGGGGCATTCACCGCAGGAGGTAGTCGATCATCGGCTGATAGAGCTGCGGCACCACGTCGTCATCCAGCGGCACCGTCACCTCCAGCTGGCCCTGCGCCTCGGCGACGAAGAGTGCCGGGTCGTTGCAGTCCGCATAGCCCACCGTCCGCAGACCTGCGGAGCCGGCCGCGCCGGCCCAGCCGTGGTCGGCGACCACCAGGTCCGGCCTCGGTGCACCGGCGGCATCCAGTGCCGCCAGCAGCGCCTGCATGGGTTCGGCCAGATGCGTGTGCGGCACTCCCCCGTGCTGATGCCACACGTGCACCAGGCCCAGCCGGCGGACGTCACCGCCGGTGGGCTCCGGCACGGGGATCCGCAGGGTGGCGGGGTCCGCCGCGAAGGCCTCCGCGGCCACCACCTCGGCGCCTTCGCTCCGCGCCCACTCGGCCACGGCCTGGTGCACCGGCAGCAGACCGGCGGGATGCCCGGAGGCGAAGAGGATCCGCCCTCCGGCCGCCGCCACCTCCCGCAGGACCATGCGCATGCGGTCGAGGGCCGCGATGCAGAGCGACGCGGAGATGGTGTCCACACCCTCGACGAACGCCTCCTCAGGCCGCAGGCCCGCGCGCTCCACCATGAGAGCGAAGACGGAGGCGTAGTCCCAGTCGCGCTCCAGCGGCACACCGAAGTCGAACTGCCGCTCCTGTGCGAGGAAGCGGTGGATGTGCGAGAGGTTGTTCTCCCGCGGCGTCCCCACCTCGCCCGTGATGCGTGCGGCATCGAGGTGGACGGCCAGCTGGGTGCGAAGGTCCGATTCGGACTGCAGGGTCACGCATGCTCCTCGGGTGTCGTGTGCATCGGCGTCGTGTGCATCATCCTGGCCGGCGTCCGTCAGGGAGGGCCCGCCCGCAGGCAGGGCCCCACGGGCGGGAGACGATGGCGACAGACGTCGCTCAGCTTATCCGGGCCCGCCCCATCCCTTTCAGCCGCTCTCCCGCCTTGCCCATTGATTAGAGATCCATCAATATAGAAACATGTCGAATCAGACCGGCCTCCCGCCGGCCACTCCGCCCGCGACCGCGCCCACCATGCGCCCCCTGTCCGCCCTCGACCGGTGGCTGCCCGCCTGGATCGGCCTCGCGATGGTCGCCGGCCTACTGCTGGGCCGCCTCGTTCCCGGCATCGCCCCGCTCCTGTCGCGCCTGGAGCTCGGCGGGATCTCCGTACCCATCGCCCTCGGCCTGCTCATGATGATGTATCCGGTCCTGGCGAAGGTCCGCTACGACAGGATCGCCGCGGTGACCGGGGACACGAGGCTCCTCCTCTCCTCGCTGCTGCTCAACTGGGTCGCCGGACCTGCCGTGATGTTCGCCCTCGCATGGCTGTTCCTCCCCGATCTGCCGGAGTACCGCACAGGTCTCATCATCGTGGGTCTGGCGCGGTGCATCGCGATGGTGGTGATCTGGAACGACCTCGCATGCGGCGACCGGGAGGCCACAACGGTCCTCGTCGCGCTCAACTCGATCTTCCAGGTGCTCGCGTTCTCCCTGCTCGGCTGGTTCTACCTCACCGTCCTGCCGGGGTGGCTCGGCCTCGACACGCAGGGGTTCGAGGTCTCCGTCGGCCAGATCGCCCTTAACGTCCTCGTGTTCCTGGGTGTGCCCCTGGTCGCAGGCTTCGTCTCCCGGCGGATCGGAGAGCGCCGCCGAGGCCGGGACTGGTACGAGCGCACCTTCGTCCCCCGCGTGGGTCCCTGGGCCCTGTACGGCCTGCTGTTCACCATCGTCATGCTGTTCGCCCTCCAGGGCGAGGCGATCACGCGAAGACCGCTCGACGTCGCCCGGATCGCGCTCCCGCTGCTCGTCTACTTCGCCCTCATGTGGTGTGCCGGCCTCCTGCTCGGCCGGGTCCTCGGCCTGGGCTACGCGCGGTCCGCCTCACTGGCCTTCACCGCTGCCGGCAACAACTTCGAGCTCGCCATCGCGGTGGCGATCGGCACGTTCGGCGCGACCTCCGGACAGGCGCTGGCGGGAGTGGTGGGACCCCTCATCGAAGTTCCCGTGCTCGTGGGGCTGGTCTACGTCTCCCTGTGGGCTGCGCGCACCGTGTTCCGCACCGAGCCGCGGGCGCTTCCCGGAGAGCCCTCGCGCTCCCCTGTCCGGGAGCGGGACACCGCGGCCCAGCAGGACGTGATGCAGGAACAGACCGCCGTGCAGGGTCAGGACCGCGCATGAACGGCGGTCCTGCGGAGGAGACCTGCACTCCCGTCGTCACACACGCGATCGGCACCGAGCACGCGACCGCGCTCGCCGGGGTGCTCAAGGCGCTGGCGGATCCGCTCCGCCTGCGGATGCTCTCGGCACTCGCGGCCGATCCCCGCGGCGAAGCCTGCGTCTGCGACCTCGCCGGACTCGCCGAGGTCTCCCAGCCCACCATCTCCCACCACCTCAGGGTCCTCAAGGACGTGGGAGTGCTCACCTCCGAACGCCGCGGCACCTGGGTCTGGTACCGGATCGACGCGAGCCGGCGCTCTGCCGTGACCGCCCTCCTCGACGCCTTCGCGCCCGCGACGCTCCTGGAGCAGACCGCTGCCGGGGTGGGCGCGGAGGACGCCCCACGGCCGGACCTGGACGCGCAGGTGACCCTGCTGGCGCAGAGGCTCGCCGTCCGCACCTCGGCGCTGTCTGCCGAGCTCGTGACCGGAACGGTGAGGGACTCCTTCGCAGCACTCGCCCGCACAGGGCGCGTCTCCGCGGATCTGCTGCCGCTCACGGCGGCCTTCGCCGAACAGCGCCTGGCCGACCTGGTGCGTGACCGCACACGCGCGAACCACCCGGCACGGAGCGAACCGGAAGGGACCGCACCGCGGCCGCAGCTGCTGTTCGTGTGCACGGCGAACGCCGGGCGCTCGCAGCTCGCCGCGGCGCTCGCCCATCATCTCTCTCAGGGGTCCGTGATCGCACGCTCCGCCGGTGCCGCGCCGGCGGCACGGGTGCATCCGCCCGTCCGGGCGCTGCTCGACGAGCTGGTCGGCGACGAGCACCCGGTCTTCCCCAAGCCGCTCACGGATGAGGCGGTCCGCGCCGCCGATGTGGTGGTGACGCTGGGGTGCGGCGACGTCTGCCCGGTCGTCCCCGGCGTCCGCTACGAGGACTGGGCCGTCGGCAACCCGGCGCTGGCCTCGGCGGAGGGGGTCGCCGCCATCCGCGACGACCTCGAGGCCCGGGTCCGCGTGCTCCTCGCCTCCCTGCACTCCGCGCAGGAGGAGACCGGATGAGGAGCGCGCAGGCGGGCCCGAGGCGGTCCGCGTGGGAGGTGTTCCGCGTGTTCCTCGTGCTCGGCCTCACCTCCTTCGGCGGACCGGTCGCGCACCTCGGCTACTTCCGCTCCGCACTCGTCGAGCGGCGGAAGTGGCTGGGAGACCGGGAGTACGCGGAACTCGTGGCACTGTGCCAGTTCCTGCCCGGGCCGGCCTCCAGCCAGGTGGGGTTCGCCCTGGGTCTGCACCGTGCGGGGTTCCACGGAGCACTCGCCGCGTTCGCCGCGTTCACACTGCCCTCGGCGGTTCTCCTCGTCGCCTTCGCCTCCGGCGCGGCGGTGTTCTCCGGGCCCGTGGGCGAGGGGCTGCTCACGGGGCTGACGATCGTCGCGGTCGCAATCGTCGCGCAGGCCGTGCTGGGCATGGCGCGCACCCTCGCCCCGGATCGGCAGCGCGCCGCCATCGCCGCCGCCGCTGCGGTCGCGGCCCTGCTGCTGCCCGGTTCCGCGGGGCAGATCACCGCCCTCGTGCTCGGGGCGCTCGCGGGGTGCCTGTTCTGCCGCACGCAGGACGAGCCCGCCGCGGCCGCACCGCACGCTGCTGTGCGGCTCAGTCCTGTGCGCCGCAGCCTCGGGATCGTGTGCCTGTCCCTCTTCACCGTCCTCCTGCTGGGCACTCCCCTGCTCGTGCTCGTCACCGGCTCCGGCGCGCTCGCCCTGTTCGAGGCCTTCTATCGCGCCGGCTCCCTCGTGTTCGGCGGCGGGCATGTGGTCCTGCCCCTGCTGCAGGCGGGCACGGTGGAGACCGGATGGGTGACCGGGCAGGAGTTCCTCACCGGGTATGGAGCGGCGCAGGCCGTCCCCGGCCCGCTATTCACGGTGGCGGCCTTCCTCGGTGCCGTCTCTGCGACGGGGCCGGGCGGCATGCTCGGTGCCGGGATCGCACTGCTGGCGATCTTCCTCCCCGGATTCCTCCTCCTCGTGGGCGTCCTTCCCTTCTGGGAGGCGCTGCGCCGAAGGGTGTGGGCGCAGGCAGTCATGCGGGGCTCGAACGCAGCGGTGGTGGGGATCCTCGCCGCCGCCCTGTACATGCCGGTCTTCACCACCGCGATCACGGGGCCGGGCGCCTTCAGCCTCGCAGTGGTCTGCTTCGTCCTGCTGATCGCCTGGAAGCTCCCGCCCTGGGCCGTCGTCCTCGCAGGGGCCGCAGGCGGCCTCGTCCTCGAACTCCTCGCCTGAGGGGATCAGTTCCCCGTTCGGGAAGCCTCGCTCCCCCGCCTAGAGACAACACCAGGAGAACCCTCATGACCGCACCCACCGTCCTCTTCGTCTGCGTGCACAACGCCGGACGCTCCCAGATGGCCGCCGGCTACCTCCGGCACTTCGCCGCAGACCGCGTGACGGTCCTCTCCGCGGGTTCCCTGCCGGCGGAGCAGATCAACCCGGTCGCGGCCGAGGCCATGCGAGAGGAGGGCATCGACATCGCCTCCGCGCAGCCTGCGGTGCTCACCCCCGAGGCGGTGCGGGCCTCCGACGTGGTCATCGCCATGGGCTGCGGGGACGCCTGTCCGATCTTCCCCGGCAAGCGCTACGAGGACTGGGAGCTGGAGGATCCTGCGGGCCAGGGCATCGAGGCCGTCCGTCCCATCCGCGACGAGATCAGGCGCAGGGTCGAGGCGCTCGTGGACGAGCTGGTGGGCTGAGCAGCGGGCGAGCTGCCCGGTACCCGCACGGATCAGTAGTGGTAGCGAGCCTGCAGGATGACCAGGTCATCGCCGTCGACCAGATAGACGAGCCTGTGCTCGTCCGTGATGCGGCGGGACCATGCGCCCTGCGCGCCGTACCTCAGCTGTTCGGGTTTCCCCATGCCCTCGAAAGGCGTACGCAGGCATGCATCGATGAGCGTGCTGATCCGCTTCAGGACCCGTCGGTCGGCCTTCTGCCAGTGCGTGTAGTCCTCCCATGCGGAAGGATCCCAGACCAGACGCACTCAGGCATCCTCGACGGGATCGTCGGAGCGGTCGAGTTCATGCGACTCCGTCTTCCCTGCTCGCGCCCGGTCGTACGCGTCCAGCAGGCGTCTTGCATTCGCCGGTGAACGGAACAGGTACGCGGTCTCCTGCCATGCGGCGTATTCATCAGCAGGCATGAGCACCGCGTTGCCCTTACGGGACACGATCTCGACGGCCTCGTGATCCGCGTTCACCTGTTCGATGAGCGGGAACAGCGTCTTACGAGCCTCGCTGGCACTGATGGACATGGTGAGGACCTCCGCAGTCGCAAGAGTGGTACCGATGAATGGTACCACTGACGACGGTGCCGTCGTGGTGCGTCGCGCCGATGGTCTTCCGGGGGGCGAGCACATTCGCGGCGTCCGTGTGGTGTCGGCACCGTCGAACGGAGCTGAGGGACCTCACCCCTCCTGCAGGGCATAGCAGGCCACGGCCGTGGCTGCGGCGACGTTGAGGGAGTCCACGCCGTGCCCCATGGGGATGAGGACGGTCACGTCCGCCGCGCGGATCGTCGACCGGCGCAGGCCATCGCCCTCCGTGCCCATCACGAGGGCGACCGGCCCCTCCACCTGCGCGGCGAACTCGCGCAGGCTCACCGAGTTGTCCTCGAGCGCCAGCGCGGCGACCGTGAATCCGGCCTCCCTGAGCCTCTCCAGCCCCGCCGGCCACTCGTCCATGCGCGCCCACGGCATCTGGAAGACCGTGCCCATGGACACACGGATGGAGCGCCGGTAGAGCGGGTCCGCGCAGCGCGGCGACAGGAGCACCGCATCGACCCCGAGGCCGGCGGCGGACCGGAAGATCGCCCCCAGATTCGTGTGGTCCACCACGTCCTCGACCACCACCACCCGCCGGGCCCCGGACACGGCCTCGGCGACGGGCACGGGTGCCGGCCGGTGCATGGAGGCCAACGCCCCGCGGTGCAGGTGGTAACCGGTGACGGCCTCCACGCGTGCCTCGGACCCGATGAGCAGGGGCGCCTCAGCACCCGAGGCTCCGGGAGCGCCCCAGCCGGCCTCCCCCAGGCTCTCCGCCAGACGGGAGAACCACTCACGCGTCATGAGGAACGACCGCGGGCGGTGTCCGGCCGCCAGCGCCCGTTCGATGATCTTCGTGGACTCCGCGATGTAGAGGCCCCAGCTCGATTCCGAGGACGCGCGCAGACGCACGTCCGTGAGCTTCTCGTACTCGCTGAGGAGTGCCGAGGTCGAAGACGCCACGGGGGCGCGGTCGTCGTCCAGGAACAGCAGCCGCTCCGCGGCGATGCCGTGGCGGGCGGCGAGTTCGCGGATCTGCGCGTCGGTGGGTTCGGGCTTCCTGGGGGTGTTCACAGCGTGAGGATCCTCCAGAAGGCCACCAGGCCCAGCACGACGATGACGGTGCGCAGCACCACGGGGCTGAACTTCCGGGCCACGCGCGCCCCGAAGTATCCGCCCAGCAGTGAGCCCACGGCGATGAGGAGCACCGCCGCCCAGTCGATGCGATCGTGCCCGACGATCGTGTAGACCGTGGCGGAGGTGACGTTGACCACCAGCACGAGGACGTTCTTGGCGCCGTTGATCCGCTGCAGCGGATCCGGCAGCAGCAGGCCCAGCAGGCCGATGAGGATGACGCCCTGCGCCGCGGCGAAGTACCCGCCGTAGATCGCGGTGAGGAACACCACCGCGATCACCCCGGCCCAGCGCCCGGTGGACATCGTCGCAAGGCCGCCGTGGACGTCGAGCTCCGGTGCGGCCATCTGCTTGCGCTCGCGCACCACGCGCTGGAGCACCGGCTGGAAGATCACCAGCAGCAGTGCGAGGACGATGAGGACGGGCACGATCGACTCGAACGCCGTCTCCGGCAGGTGGAGCAGCAGATAGGCGCCCACGAGCGAACCCGCGAGCGAGGCCGGGACGAGCCTCAGCAGGCGCCCGCCCTGCCCGCGGATCTCCTCCCGGTAGCCGAAGGAGGAGGCCACGTTGCCGGGGATCAGACCCAGCGCGTTGCTCATCGTCGCCGTGACGGGCGGGATGCCCGCCGCCACGAGGACGGGGAAGGTGATGAGCGTGCCGGAGCCCACGACCGCGTTGATCGCACCCGCTCCCAGTCCCGCGAACAGGATGAACGCGGCGGTGAGCAGGTCCATGCTCTCGAAGAGCCCCATCAGCCCAGCTCCCTCAGGGCTGCGTCAGAACGCCGCGTCACAGCCGCGCGCGTGCGGCGTAGCGGCCGTCCTGCTCCGTGAGGATGACGGGCAGACCGAAGGTCGACTCGAGGTTGTCCTCCGTGAGCACCTCCGCCAGCGGCCCCGCGGCGACCAGACCGCCCTCGCGCACCATCACGGCGTGCGTGATGCCCAGCGGGATCTCCTCGACGTGGTGGGTGACCATGAGGGTGGTGGGAGCGTGCTTGGAGCCCACGATCTCCGTGAGCGCCTGCAGGAGCTCCTCGCGCCCGCCCAGGTCGAGGCCGCTCGCCGGCTCGTCGAGCAGCAGCAGCTCCGGGTCCGTCATAAGGGCGCGGGCGATCTGTGCGCGCTTCCGCTCGCCCTCGCTCAGCGTGCCGAACTCGCGGTCCGCGAGCTCGCCGATGCGGAAGGCGGCGAGCAGGTCCTCGGCGCGTGCGACGTCATCGGGCTCGTACTCCTCCGTCCAGCGGCCCAGCACCCCGTAGGCAGCGGTGAGGACGAAGTCCCGGACGAGCTCGGAGCGCGGGGTCTGCTGCATGAGGTTCGAGGAGGCGAAGCCAATCCGCGGCCGCAGCTCGAAGACGTCGACCCGCCCCAGCTTCTCCTCGAGGATGTGCACCGCACCGGTCGTGGGGTGCATGCGGGCGCCTGCCAGCTGCAGGAGCGTGGTCTTGCCCGCCCCGTTGGGTCCCAGGACCGCCCAGTGCTCACCCTCGGCGATGGTGAGGCTGATGTCATCGAGGAGGAACGACTGTCCCCGTCGGACGCTGACCGAGTCGAATTCGAGTACTCCGCTCATACGGCTCACCCTATACTTCCAGCGATGCTCCAGACGACTCCCCTCCTGCCGGTCCTGCTCGCCTCCGCGCTCACCGCGCGGCTGCGCGGTGACATCTCCCCCGACGCCGCCGCTGAGGCGTTCCTCACAGCCGGTCTGCCGGTGCCGCTGCTCGTCTCCGACTCCGTCTTCGCGCCCCCGGCCGGCGGCGGCGCGGAGGTCCCCACCGGACTGCTCCTGTGGGAGGCCGGTGCCCGCCGGTGCGGTGCCGCACGGGTGCGTGCGGAGCCCGTGCACCCGACCCTCCCGCTGCGCGTGCCCCGCCTGGAGCGCGAGGCTCGCCGCGCCACCGCCCGTCCCGCGGCCCGCACCCGCGCACTCTGCGTGGTGGAGGACGCCGAGGGCGCCTCGCTGGGCGTGCTCGCGATCGGCACGGAGGCGGACACCGCGATGGTCCCGTGCGCCCGCACCGCCTACACCACGGTCGACCACCTCACGGCGGCCGAGGCGAGCCGGCGTCTGCGGGAGACCGTCATGCACGCACTCGCCGCGGTGGAGGCCGAGGACTCAGGCTCCGAGGGCACAGGAGCCGTCGCGGTGGAGGGCCTGCCCTGGCGGGACTGGCAGTGGGAGCTCAGCGGCGCACGCAGCGATGCCGTGCACACGGCCCTGGCCGCCGTGCTCGGCGACCACGACCGTGCCGCCGCACTCCACACCGCCATGCACGTCCACTACAGCCTCTCCTCGCTCGCAGTGCCGGCCCAGACCGGGAGCTCGGCACTGGGCGCGGCCCTGGAGCAGGTGCACGCGGCCGCCGCCCGGGTGATCACGGCGCTCACTAGGATGGAAGCATGACCTCTCCCCGCACCGGCACGGCCGGCCTGCTCGTCTCCGACGTCGACTCGACCTTCATCGACCAGGAGGTCATCGAACTCCTCGCCCGCTCCACCGGCCGCGAGGCCGAGGTCACCGCCGTCACGGAGCGCGCCATGGCCGGTGAGCTGGACTTCGCCGCGAGCCTGCGCGCACGGGTGGCCGTGCTGAGGGGCGTCCCCGTCACCGAGGTCGAGGCCGCGGCCCGTGCCGTCACCCTCACGCACGGCGCCCGGGAGCTGGTGGCCGCCGCGCACGCCGCGGACTGGACCGTGGCACTGGTGAGCGGGGGCTTCACCGCCGTCATAGAGCGGTTCACCCAGGGCCTCGGCATCACGGAGATCTGGGCCAACGGCCTCGGCGTCGACGAGGCGGCAGGAGTGCTCACGGGCGAGGTGGCGGGCTCCATAGTCGACCGTCCGGCCAAGGCCGCGCGGCTGCGGGAGATCGCACAGCGCCGGGGCATCGGCCTGCGCCGCACGGTGGGGGTAGGTGACGGGGCCAACGACCGGGACCTGCTGCGCACCGCCGAGGTGGGCGTCGCCTTCTGCGCCAAGCCCGCCCTGCGGGAGCACGCGGACCTCATCGTGGACGAGCGCGACCTCATGCAGGTCTGGGAGGGTGCACAGCGGCTGCTCGCAGAGAGAGGGCGCCTCCAGCCGCACGCCCGCGCTCAGACGAAGTCGCGCAGCACCGCCGGTTCCCCGTAGGGCGGCTCCTGCTCCCACGAGTCCAGCCGGAAGACGGCCACGGTGCTGGGCCGCAGGCCGGGCAGCGGCCACACGCCGGAGCGTGCGGCGACGATGTCCGTGAGCGCGGGCTGGTGTCCCACGACGAGTGCACCCGAGGCCCGGGCGGGGATCGTGGCGATCGTCTCCTCCCACTCCGCGGCGGTCGCGTCATAGAGGGCACGGTCCGGGCGCACCGCCTCGGCGTCCATCCCCAGCCCCTCCGCCGCCGCACGCGCGGTCTGCATGGTCCGCACCGCGGCAGAGGCGATCACGGTGTCCAGCGGCGTTCCCTCGCCTGCGGCGAACGCGGCGAGGAAGGCACCCATCCGCCGCGCCTGCGCGAGCCCTGTCGCGTCCAGGGGGCGCTCGAAGTCAGTGGTGCCGGAGGCAGGCGCGGAGGGGGTGAATGCGTGACGGGCGAGTACCAGGAGGGGCATGCCCTCACAGTACCCGCCCGCCGCGGCACGGAGCTCAGGGGAGCTCGCTGCGGACCGTCAGCTCATGCGCCGGTCATGTGGAAGCCGCCGTCCACGTGGACCATCTCACCGGTCGTCGCCGGGAACCAGTCCGAGAGCAGGGAGACGATGGCCTTGCCCGCCGGCTCCGTGTCCTTCTGGTCCCACCCGAGCGGCGCGCGGTCGCCCCACATGGCCTCGAGGCCCTCGAAGCCGGGGATGGAGGTCGCCGCGGTGGTCTTGAGCGGACCGGCGGAGACGAGGTTCACGCGGATGCCCTCGCCGCCCAGGTACTTCGCCAGGTAGCGCGCGGTGGACTCCAGCGCGGCCTTCGCCACGCCCATCCAGTCGTAGACGGGCCAGGCGACGGTCGCGTCGAACGTGAGCGCCACGATGCCCGCCCCCGGGTTGAGGACCGGCCTGGCGGCCACGGCGATGGCCTTGAGCGAGAACGCGGAGACGTGCACGGCGTTGGAGACGGACTCGAACGGCGTGTCGAGGAACACACCGCCCAGTGCGTCCTTGGGGGCGAAGGCGATCGCGTGGACGATGCCGTCGATGTTGCCGCCCAGGCGCTCCGGCAGCGCGGCGAGGTCCTCCTCGCTGGTCGCGTCGAGCTCGATGACGCGCGCAGGCTGGGGCAGGCGCTCGGCGATGACGGAGGTGATCTTCATCTGGCGGCCGAACGAGGAGAGGATGACCTCAGCCCCCTGCTCCTGTGCCAGGCGGGCGGCGGAGAAGGCGATCGAGGCCTCCGTCAGCACGCCGGTGACGAGGATGCGCTTGCCGTCGAGGATTCCCATGTGTGGGGCCTTTCTGTGTGTGGAGAAGCTCTGCTGAGGAGCAGCTGAAGTGTCTGGAAGCCGTGGGGCACGTGGCCGGGATCAGTGTCCCATGCCCAGGCCGCCGTCCACGGGGATGACCGCGCCGGAGATGTAGGCGGCCTCGTCGGAGGAGATCCAGCGGACGACCTTTGCGACCTCCCAGGCCTCGGCGAAGCGCTTGGCCGGGATCGTCTGCAGGTACTCCTTCTGCTGCTTCTCCGGCAGGGCGTCCGTCATGTCCGTGCGGATGAAGCCCGGCGCCACCACGTTGGCGGTGATGCCGCGGGAGCCCACCTCGCGCGTGATCGAGCGGGCCAGGCCCACCAGGGCGGCCTTGGAGGAGGAGTAGTTGGCCTGCCCGGCCACGCCCATGAGCCCGGAGACGGAGGAGACGAGGACGATCCGCCCGTACTTGGCCCGGACCATGTTGGTGATCGCACGGCGCACGGTGCGGTAGGCGCCGCCCAGGTTCGTATCCACGACGGAGGTGAACTCGTCCTCGCTCATCCGCATGAGCAGGTTGTCCGCGGTGATGCCGGCGTTGGCCACGACGATCTCCACCGGTCCGAGCGCGTCCTCCACCGTGGCGAAGGCCGCATCGAGGGAGGCCGCGTCCGTGACGTCCGCCGCGACGGCGAGCACGCCGTCCGGGGCGTCCCCGCTGCGCGAGGTCACTGCGACGCGGTGGCCGGCCGCGGCCATCTCCTCCGCGATGGTGCGGCCGATGCCGCGGTTGCCGCCCGTGACGAGGACGACGCGGGAACTCGGATCCTGCGTGGACGGTGTGTCCGCCATGTGCACTCCTGTGAAGCCGGGGTCTGTGTCAGCTCGCATCAGCCTAGCGGAGATAGGATCGGTGGTAGCTATGGTCGAACGAAGAGAGCCGACTTCTGTCACTGAGGCACAGGAGTCCGCAGACAAGGACTTCCGGAACCGTGTGCGCCGGTACACGATCTCGATGATCATCCGTGTGATCTGCCTCGTGCTCGCCTTCGCGACCACGGGCTGGCTGCGCTGGGTGATGGTCGCCGGTGCCGTCGTCCTGCCCTATGTCGCGGTGCTCATCGCCAATGCCGCCAACGAGCGCCAGGTCTCCTACACCATGAGCGAGTACACGCCTCCCCCGCCGCAGGCGCTCACGGACGCACCTGCGGACGAGCCGGCCCCCGGCACCGGCAGCGGGACGACTCCCCCGGAGCCCGAGACGATCGAAGGCGAGGTGGTCGAGGATGATCGGGACTCCTGACCGGACCCCGGAGCTCATCTGCTCCGCCAAGGCCTGCCGTGACACCGCCTCCCATGCGCTGCTGTGGAACAACCCGCGGATCCACACCCCGGAGCGCCGCAAGGTCTGGCTCGCCTGCCCCGCCCACAGGGAGAGCCTCGCGGAGTTCCTCTCGCTCCGGGGCTTCCTCCACGACATCGTCCCCGCGGACGCGATTCCAGAAGGAGTGGGATGAGCTTCCTCTTCACCCGGCGCTGGCTGCGGTACATCGCGCTCACGCTGGCCGCTGCGGTGGCCTGCGTCTTCCTCGCCAACTGGCAGAACAACCGGCGCGAGGCCAGGGACGCGGAGATCGACCGCATCGAGACCCACTACGGTGCTGTCCCGGTGCCGCTCGCTCACGCCCTCCCCTCTCCGGATGCGCCGTTCGCCGAGGAAGCGGACTGGACCCGCGTGAGCGTCGAGGGAACCTACCGCCCGGAGGACACCGTGCTTGCCCGCAACCGGCCCAAGGACGGCCGTGCGGGCTCCTGGGTGCTCGTGCCCTTCGAGACGGAGGCCGGTCCCACCCTGCTGGTGGCGCGCGGCTGGGTGCCGGGCTCCGGGGCCGAGGTGGCCGCCGGCGACCTGCCCGACGCCCCCGAGGGCGAGGTCACGGTCACCGCCTGGCTCCGTCCCGCGCAGGAGGGACGGGCCGGGGAGAACACGGAGGCCTCGGCCGGTGCCGTGGGCTCGGTGCGCGCGGTGGACCCCGATCTGGTGCTGGGCGACGATGCCGGTGATCACTACCGGCACGCATACGGGTACCTCGATGCCGAGGATCCCGCACCTACGCAGGCGCCGGAGGCGCTGCCGGCGCCTGACACCGACCCGGGCTCCACCCTGAGCTACACCA
>NZ_JALAHB010000090.1 GCF_022712115.1 Brevibacterium sp.
CACCAGATCCCCGTGCGCGTCTTCCGCCCCCGCGAACAGCGCCGCGAGGAGATCCTCCTGTTCTTCCACGGCGGTGGCTGGGTGACCGGCGACATCGAGAGCTACACGCCCGCCTGCGCCGCGATGGCGGCCCTCACCGGGTGCGTCGTCGCCTCCGTCGACTACCGGCTCGCCCCCGAACATCCCTTCCCCGCCGGGCTGGACGACTGCGTGCGGGTCGCCCGCCAGCTGCTGGACGACCCGCAGCGCGCGGGCATCGAGGACCCGGGGCGCATCGTCCTCGTGGGCGACTCCGCGGGCGGCAACCTCGCCGCGGCCGTCTCCCTGCTGCTGCACGAGCAGGGCCACCGCGGGGTCAGTCGGCAGATCCTCCTCTATCCGGTCACCTACTGGGACCACTCCCCGGACACCTCCCCGTTCGCCTCCGTGCGGAACCACGGTGAGGGCTACCGGCTCACCAGCACGGAGGTCCAGGACTACATGGAGCTCTACGTGCCGGATCCCGCCCAGCGGCAGGACAGGCTCGTCGCCCCGCTCATGGCCGAGGACCTCTCCGGTCAGCCCGAGACCCTGCTCCTCACCGCGGAGCTGGATCTGCTCTGCGACGAGGGAGAGGCCTACGGCCGCGCACTGGCCGCGGCGGGCACCCCCGTGCACATGCACCGCGTGGAAGGAGCGCTGCACGGCTTCATCGCACTCCCCCGCTTCGCCCGGCCGCTGCGTGAGGCCTACGAGGTGATCAACGCCTTCCTCGACGCCGCGGACGACGCCGCCCCACAGCCCGGTGCCGCGGGTGTGCGGCCGGACGGCACCGGATCACAGCTGGACGGCACCGGCCCGCACGAGACGAAGGGGCTCCCGTGACCCGCCGCGCATGGGTGCGTCTGGACAACGCCTCCAACATCTTCCTCGCCGCCCGCAGCGAGGCGGACCCCAAGGTCTTCCGCCTCAGCGCGGAGATGGATCACGAGGTGGACCCTGCACTGCTGCAGACCGCACTCGACGAGACGTTCGACCGGTATCCGCTCTACCACGCGGTGCTGCGCAGGGGCGTCTTCTGGTACTACCTGCAGGACAGCGATCTGCGTCCGCAGGTCGTCCCCGAGACCCTCCCCACCTGCGCTCCTCTCTACCGGGGAGAGCGTCACAGCCTGCTGTTCCGCGTGATCCGCTCCCGGCGGCGGATCGTCCTCGAGGTCTTCCACGCGCTCTCCGACGGCACCGGCGCCCTCTGGTTCCTCACGGATCTCGTCACCGCCTACGTCCGGCTGCGGTTCCCGGAGGAGCACAGCCCGGAGACGCGGGGCGCCGCCGGCTCGCTCGAGGCCGGCGGCGCCAGCATCGCGCCGCTGGATCCCGGCCAGACCGCGGCCACGCGCCCGGACTCCTCCGCGGACCGGATCGGTGCGAACGTCGCCCTCGACCCCGCCGTACCGCCTTCCGCCTCGCCGGAGACCGCCGTACCTCCGGACGAGCCCGCTGCCGAGGTCTCCCCCGGCAACACCCTCACGACGGACAGCTTCGCCCACCACTTCCGCAGGCGCGGGCGCGGGCACAGGCGCCGGCGGGCAGCGGCCCAGGCGGAAGGGACGGCGGCCGGCGCCGGGGCGGGCCCTGCACCCGTTCCCGAGCCCGCGGACCCCGCGGCGGCTGACGAGGACACCGCGCAGCCCGCCGGGCACCGCGGCCTCGGCCGGTTCGTGGGCGCCTCGACGGCACGCACCCATACGGTGAGGGGGACCCGCACACCGGACAACCGGACGCGGGCGGTGGAGCTCACGATGCCGGCGGCCGAGGTCCTGGCGCTGGCACGTGCGGAGGGCGTCTCTCTCACGATGTACCTCACGGCCGTGTTCTTCGAGGCCGTGAGGCTCTCCTCCGGACAGGGCGAGCGGCGGGGCGATCTGGGGAGGTCCCCCACCCTCGCGGCTTCGGTCCCGGTGAACCTGCGGCAGTTCTTCCCCTCGACCTCCGCCCGGAACTTCTTCGCGACGGTGCGGGTGGAGCACACGTACGGCGAGGAGCGCACTCGCGACGGGGACCGGGAGGACGCTCCCGCTGACGGGATCGGAGCGATCTGCCGGAACATCGATGCGCAGTTCCGCCCGCAGGCCGCTCCGGCCGCGCTCGAATCGAAGCTGCGCCGGTTCATCCGCTTCGAACGGATGCTCGCGCTGCGGGTGGTGCCGCGGCCGCTCAAGGACGTGGTCCTCGGCCTCTTCAACCGCGCCAGCAACCGCGGCCTCACCGTGGCGGTGTCCAACCTGGGGCGCGTGAGCCTGCCGGAGCCGGCCGAGGCGCACGTGGGGCGGATGCTGTTCCACGTCTCCGCCGTGCGTCCGCAGTTCTGCGCGATCTCGCACGGCGGACTGCTCACCGTCACCTTCACCTCGCCGTTCGCGGAGACGGACCACGTGCGGGAGTTCGCGCGGATCCTCTCGGGAAAGGGTGTGCCCCTCACGGTCGCCGCCGCCCGGGTGACGGAGGATGAGCTGGCCGGGATCTCCGGCGGAGAGGCAGGACGATGAGCCGCTGCCCGGAGTGTGCCGTGGACGTCGAGGGCGTCTGGGAGGGATGCCCGCTCTGCGGAGCACAGCTCGACGGGGAGCCGGTCCCCGGTCCGCTGCCGGACGTACCGCTGAGCTTCTCCCGGCGGAGACTCCTCACAGTGCTGTTCCTCGCCTCGCTGGGGGTGATCGCCGCCTCGTTCCTCGCGCAGCTCCTGTTCCGCCGCGGCGAGGACAGCGTGGGCACCTTCCGCTCCGCCTGGCTGGGCGTGGCCTCCATGTGGCTCGTCGTCCTCATGGCGGTGCGCAAACGGCGCAACGTGGCGAAGGGGACGGTGTACCTGGTGGTGCTGGTGAGCGGCGTGTGCGCCTACTGGGACTATCTCTCCGGGTGGAACGGCTGGGCGCTGAGCTGGGCCATCCCCCTCGTCTGCGCCTCTGCCACCGCCGCCGTCCTCATCACCGTCCGGGCCATGCGCATGGAGGTGGGCGAGCACGTGGTCTACAGCTGGCTGACGGTGCTGCTGGGCCTCGCGCCCCTCGTCTTCCTCGCCCTCGGCTGGGTGGAGGACGACCCGGTGCCCTCGCTGCTCTGCGGAGCGCTCACCCTCATCGCCCTGGCGCTGGAGCTGGTGCGCGTCCGCGAGATGCGCCATGAGCTGGCCAAACGCCTGCACCTGTGAGCGCCGGTCCCGCCCCGGCCACAGTCCAGCACCCCTGCCCTCTTGCGTGCAGGAAGAAACTGTGCTATCACATTCTCACCACGGGCCTCGAAGAGGACCGTGGGCATCAGGCATGACTCGTTCGCAGGCGAAGGAGGGATGCTCAGTGGCTCGCACGCACACAGATCTGTTCCGGCACGGCGTCCCGCCGGATCGACCCGGGCGTCGAGAGTGCGGCCGCACGGACGCCTACCGCTCCGGCCGGGGAGTGTGAGACCGGTGGACACCCTGGTGCTCGGAAGCAGCGAGGCCTGTGAGACGGACGAGGCCTTCCTCGACATCGTCCTCACCGATCCGGACCTCCGCGCGCTCGACGCGCGCCTGTCGCGCATCGACGCCTCCCCGACGGATTCGCCCTGCGCCTGTGCCGCCCGCGGCTTCCGCCTGCCGAGGGCCTCGGCACCCCTGACGGGCACCGGCCGGCCGCCGCCGAGGCCGCGCCCGCACCAACGGTCTCCTCCGCTCGCGTGAACGCATGTCCGGTTCCGCAGGGAAGGAGGTGGGATCTCGGCTCTTCCGCACCAAGGCGCCTGGCATGCTCCGCCCGCATCGGGTTCCTCCTGCAGTGCGCGGAGCA
>NZ_JALAHB010000091.1 GCF_022712115.1 Brevibacterium sp.
GCCGTGGGCAGCCTCGTGACGACGATCGGCGAGCTCAAGCGGATCCTCACCGCCGGTGCCGTGCTCTCCCCGGAGACCGTCGCCCGCGTCGCGGGCATCCAGGCCAGCGGCACCCCGGCCTCGGAGGTCCTCGGCGCGAGCATCCTCTCCTCCAAGGGATCCACGGTGCGCCCCAAGACGCTGGGGCAGCACGAGTACGTCCGCGCCATCCGCTCGCACACCATCACCTTCGGCCTCGGCCCGGCCGGCACCGGCAAGACCTACCTCGCGATGGCGATGGCGGTGGGAGCGTTGCAGCGCCGCGAGGTGTCCCGGATCATCCTCACCCGGCCGGCGGTGGAGGCCGGCGAGAGGCTCGGCTTCCTGCCCGGCACGCTGGGGGAGAAGATCGACCCCTACGTGCGCCCGCTCTACGACGCCCTGCACGACATGCTGGACCCGGAGCGGATCCCCAAGCTCATCGAGACGGGCACGATCGAGGTCGCTCCGCTGGCCTACATGCGCGGGCGGACGCTCAACGACGCCTTCATCATCCTCGACGAGGCGCAGAACACGACCCCCGAGCAGATGAAGATGTTCCTCACCCGGCTGGGCTTCGGCTCGCGCATGGTGGTCACCGGCGACACGAGCCAGGTGGACCTCCCGACGGGGACGTCCAGCGGCCTCCGCGTGGTCGAGCGGATCCTGGACGGGGTCGAGGACATCGCATTCATGACGCTCACCAGCAGGGACGTGGTCCGCCACGCGCTCGTCTCCGCGATCGTGGACGCCTACGACCGCAGCGAGGCGGGCCGGGAGCGGCCACAGGGCGCACAGCAGGGGAAGCAGGGGAAGGGACGACGATGAGCATCGAGATCGCGGACGAGGCGGGCTCCGGCCTCTCCCTCGACGCCGTGCGCGCCGTGACGGAGCACGTCTACGCCCAGATGCGGATCCACCCCGAGGCCGAGGTCTTCATCCGCTTCGCCACGGCGGAGGACATGGCCGACCTCCACGTGGAGTGGATGGACCTGCCGGGCCCCACGGACGTCATGTCCTTCCCCATGGACGAGCTGCGGCCCGGGGACGGCGAGCCTGAGGACGCCGCGCGCGGGGTGCTCGGCGACATCGTCGTGTGCCCGGAGGTCGCCGCCTCCCAGGCCGCCGCCGCCGGCCACAGCACGCTGGACGAGGTGCTGCTCCTCACGGTCCACGGCCTCCTCCACCTCATGGGCTACGACCACGCGGAGGAGCAGGAGAAGGCGGAGATGTTCGGTCTCCAGCGCCGCCTGCTGCTCACCTACTTCGCCGAGCACGAGCCGGGGCGCACGAGCGTGCCGGACCCCACGGAGGGCTGAGATGGCAGCAGTGGGGCTCTTCGCCGCCGCACTCGTCTCCGTGGCCCTGGCCGGACTCTTCGTCGCGGCGGAGGCCGCGCTCACCGCGGTCTCCCGGTCCGAGGTGGTCGAGGCGCGCGAGGCGGGCCGCCGCGGCGCGGCGCGCGTGGAGCGGGTCCTGCAGGATCCGCGGGTGCACATCTACGTGCTCACCTTCGTCCGGCAGCTGTTCGAGGCGCTGGCCACGGTCTTCATCGCACTCGCGTACGACAGCCTCTTCGGGACCACCTGGGAGATGGTGGTCTGCACCGTCATCACCGCCCCCGTCGTGGTCTTCGTGGCCGCCGGGGTGTCGCCGCGCGCCGTCGCCCGCCACTACCCGCTGGCCACCTCCCTGCTCCTGGGCGGTCTGGTCGGCGGTCTGCGCACGGCGCTCGGACCCGTCGCCCTCGTCCTCGTCTGGCTGGGCAACATGCTCACGCCGGCCAGGGTCTCCGCCGCCGGCACCTCGCTCTCGGAGTCGCAGCTGCTGGACTACGTCGAGCGGGCCTCGGCCTCGGACGTCATCGAGGACTCCGAACAGGACATGATCGAGAACGTGATCGCGCTGGGCGACACCCGCGTGCACCGGATCATGGTGCCGCGCACGGACCTCGTGACGATCGGCGCGGACGCGACCCTCGACGACGCGATGGTGCTGTTCCTGCGCTCCGGCTTCTCCCGGGTGCCGGTGGTGGGCGCCGACGACGACGACGTCCGCGGGGTCCTCTACCTCAAGGACGCCGCGCGCCGCCTGCACGTGAGCCCCGAGCTCGCGGGCGAGACGGTGGCCGGCTTCGCCCGGCCGGCGGTGTTCGTGCCGGAGACCAAGGAGGTCGACGACCTCCTCGCGCAGATGCAGGCGGACAACGTCCACGTCGCCGTCGTCGTCGACGAGTACGGCGGCACGGCCGGCATGGTCACCATCGAGGACATCGTCGAGGAGATCGTCGGCGAGATCGAGGACGAGTACGATTCGACCGATGGGGACGCGGTCCGCACCGCGGACGGCGCGGTGACGGTGAGCGCGCGCATGGGCATCGACGACCTCGGCGAGCTCTTCGACGTGCGCATCGAGGACGAGGACGTCACGACGGTGGGCGGCCTCCTGCAGAAGCTCGTGGGCCGCGTGCTCATCGAGGGCTCCTCCGCGGAGATCGCCGGCCTCCGCCTCGAGGCCCTGCCCGGCCAGGGCCGCCGCCACAGCATCCGGCGGATCCGCGTCTCGCCGGCCCCGCCTGCACACACGACAGGGAGAACCCCATGACCGATGTCCCGCCCCCGCTCTTCCGCACCGACGTCCCCGCCGGCCACCGCGACGAGTA
>NZ_JALAHB010000092.1 GCF_022712115.1 Brevibacterium sp.
CCCCTGCAGGATCCGCCGGGCCCGAGGCGGGTGAGCCGGCCTCCACTCCGACACCGGCCCAGGCGTTCCTCACCGCCTCCGCCGCCTCCGCGCCCCTCCGCTCCGCTGCGGCGAGGGTCAGTGCGGCGAAGGCGGGGAAGTCGCAGTTCGCGGCGATGCCGTCACCGGTGAGCGCGGCGTACCAGATCGCCCCCGCACGCTCCCAGGCGCGGCCGCCCAGCGCGGTCGCCGCCAGGTGGAAGGCACGGTTGGGGATGCCGGAGTTGATGTGCACTCCGCCGCTGTCCTCCTGCGTCACCACGAAGTCGTCCATGTGCGCCGGCTGCGGGTCCTTCCCGAGCACGGGGTCGTCGTAGGCCGTGCCCGGCGCGGCCATCGACCGCAGGGCCTCGCCCCGCACCCGGTCGGTGAACAGCTCCGCTCCGATCAGCCAGTCCGCCTGCTCGGCCGTCTGGCCCAGGGCGCGCTGCTTGACGAGGCTGCCGAAGACGTCCGCGATCGATTCGTTGAGCGCACCGGACTGATCCGCGTACCGCAGCCCCGCGGTGAACTCGACGACGCCGTGGGTGAGCTCGTGTCCGATCACGTCCAGGCTGGCGGTGAAGCGGTTGAACAGCTCACCGTCCCCGTCGCCGAACACCATCTGCCGGCCGTCCCAGAAGGCATTGGCGTAGTCCGTGCCGAAGTGCACGGTGCCCAGGAGGGGCATGCCGCGGTCGTCGAGGGAGTCCCTGCCGTAGGCCTCGGAGAACAGCTGCCAGGTGAGGCCGAGGCCGTCGTAGGCCTCGTCCGCCGCCGGGTCGCCGAGGGCCGCCTCGCCCTCGTCCCGGACCCGCTCCCCGGGGAGCTGTTCGGTGCCGCCGGCGTCGAAGATCGGCCGAGCGGGGCGGCCCGGGGAGGCGCGGAGTTCGCGTGGGGCGGGGGCCTCCCCGCCGGCGCGAGCGGTGCGGAGGTGCGTGTCCTGGCGGAGCGTCCTGCGCGCGCACGCAGCGGCACGGGCGGAGCCGTGCGCGGCGACGGCTTCGAGCAGATACGGCGGGAGCAGCGAAGCACTCATACTCCAGTGTGCCCCAGGACGCCGCGGTGCGGTAGGTCAGCGGATGACGCCGCCGCCGGAGTGGACGAGAGCCTCTCCGGTTACTAAGGCGGCGTCCTCGCCGCGGGCGCACTGTGCGTGGTGACGCTGGAGTCTTCAGCGTCCCCCGACGCATTCAGCGCACGGTGATGCTGTGTCGTTACGGTGGCGGGCATGACCTTCCCCCGGCGTCACCCAGTCACAGCGCGCCACCCGGTCGCGCACCCCGCTCGTCGCCCGGATGATGTTCGTCTCCCGGGTGCCGCTCGTCTCCCGGGCACGGCCCGGCCCGCGTCTCGTTCCCTCGGCACCGCGGTGGTCGCCGTCCTCCTCGCAGGCGGGCTCGCGGCCTGCGGGAGTGAGGACGCGGAGGTCGTCCTCCGCACGGACGGGAAGGGAGTCTCCTCCCTGGCGGGGGACGATCCCGCTGCGGCGACGGCAGCCGCCTCCGCACTGGCCTACGAGTCCGCGGACGTCGCGGTGCTGGGTGCGGAGTCGGACTCCTGGGCGGTGTCGCAGAAGACCGCCGAGGTGGGGGCACCCGGTCTGCTGACCGGCGCCGGCGGGGCGCCGGCAGCGGACGCCGCCGCCGGAGACGAGGGCGCCTCGGGCGATGCCGAGGCGGACGACGCCGTGTCCGAGGAGCTGGACCGGCTGGGTGTGGAGACCGTCTTCGTCCCCGCCGGCAGCGAGACCCCCGCCGCCGCGGGGGACCGCGCCGTCGTCACCTTCAACCCGGAGACGCTCGAGGCGGAGGAGGGCGACGCCCCGGAGGTCAGCCGGCAGGGGGACGCCGCGAACGCCTCCCTCTTCCTGGACCGGGGCAGCGACCGCACCCCTGCGCAGGAGGTCGCCGAGGCCACCGTGGAGGCCGCGGACGGCACCGTGACCCAGCTGCCCGAGGGCGATCCCCGCGCCACGGCGGAGACCGTCGAGGCGGCGAAGGCGTCCGAGTCCGCCGGCGTCCTGGCCGTGGGCGAGTCGTTCGCGGACCGGTTCGAGTCCCGGCTGGAGACGGCGCGCACCGCCCCCGAACTGCCCGGCGGCGGCCAGTCCCTGTTCCCCGGCCGGCGGATGGTCGCCGCCTACGGCTCCCCGGGCATCCCCTCCCTCGGCATCCTCGGCGAACAGGACCTCGATGCGACTGTGGACCGGGTGCAGGAGCTCGCGGCCGAGTACGAGGACGTCTCCGCGGAACCCGTCGTCCCGGCCATGGAGATCATCACGACCGTGGCCTCGGGCCAGGCGGGTGCGGACGGGAACTACTCGGCGGAGCTCGACCCGGAGACGCTGAAGCCGTGGGTCGAGCGGGCCGCGGAGGAGGGGATCTACGTGGTCCTCGACCTGCAGCCGGGCACCTCGAGCTTCCCGGAGCAGGCGAAGCTGTACGAGGACCTGCTCCGCGAGCCGCACGTGGGCCTGGCCCTCGACTCGGAGTGGCGGCTGGAGGGCGGTCAGCGGCATCTGGAGCAGATCGGCTCCGTGGACGCGGCCGAGGTGAACGAGACGGCGCAGTGGCTGGCGGATCTCACGGCGGAGGCCGGGCTGCCGCAGAAGGCGTTCGTTCTGCATCAGTTCTCCGCCTCGATGATCACGGACCGTGAGGACATCGACGCCTCCCGCGACGAGCTCGCGATGCTCCTCCACGCGGACGGCCACGGCACCCCGGACCTCAAGCTGGAGACGTGGAACGCCCTCCAGCGGGATCTGCCCGCGGGCGTCCGGATGGCGTGGAAGAACTTCTACGACGAGGACACGCCCATGTTCACCCCGGAGCAGACCCTCGAGCTGGACCCGGCGCCGTGGTTCGTCTCGTATCAGTGAGCATGAGCGCCGAGGGGCGATGCGGCGGGTCCGCGTGCCGGTCCCGTCAGCGGCGCCCGGCACGTGCCGCGGGCGGCTCCGCGCCTCGGCCTCGGCGGCGGAACCGCGCCCAGTGGCCTGCCACCGTCGCAGCCACCGCCAGCGGCCAGAGGAGGAACGGGAGGTAGCAGGCGAACAGGAGGGCCCTGTGCCCGCCGCCCATGCCCTCGTCCGGGGTCCACCCGTCCGTGATCCCCAGCCATGAGCGCACGAAGGCGAACAGCAGGAGGCCGATGATCCAGAGGAGCGCTGCGGCTCCCGCAGAGCCGAGGACGCCGGGCAGCAGGGGCGGGATCCGCCGGCCCCGCAGGCCCGGCACCCACTGCGGCACGGTCTCGCTCCAGCCGCAGATGAGGCCGAAGGTGAGCACAGCGGCGAGCACCTGTGCCGCGTCCAGTGCCAGCACATAGGCGACCGTCCCCGCGGTGGACCGGTAGAAGTCCGCGAGCCCGAGGCCCACGTCCGCCCCGGAGAGCATCGCCACCCGCCAGAGGACGGAGAGGAGCGGGAGGAGGAGCGCGGCCCAGCCCGCGAACCGCATCCAGCCGGGGACCGGACCCAGGCGCGGGGGCTGCTGCCGGGGCGGGGACGAGGATGACC
>NZ_JALAHB010000093.1 GCF_022712115.1 Brevibacterium sp.
CGGGCGGGGAGCGGGTCGCTGCCCCGGGGGGTGGCCCCGGCGAAACCGGGCCCGGCGGCACGGCGGGCCGCGGCCTTCGGGAGGTCACCGGGGTGGGGGAGCTCGTCGGTGTGGGGGAGCGGTCCATCGGACTGGGCGAGTTCTCCAGAGGGGCGCGGCTCCGTCCGGGCGTGGGCGAGAACCTGCCGCAACTGGGAGACGAGGGCCTCCTCGCTGAGGGGGAGGCCGTTCTCGTCGCTCACGGTCACTGCGAACATGCGGCCGTCTCTCAGCACGCCGGTCTCCCGCAGCCGACCGTCGAGCGTACAGGGCAGGAACCGGTCACGGCCGGGCGCAGGATGGCGGACGCCGCCGTTGAAGGCGGCCCACTGGCGCATGCAGAGCTCGCTCCCGCGGGCGTCCACCACGGGAGCGGTGTCTCCCCGGGCCTGAGTGAGATGCACGGTGGCGATGCTGCGGAGGACGCGGGCGGTGTGGAGCACGTGTGAGGCGGGGGCGGCGCAGGTGCCTTCCTCGGCCTCGGGTGCGGGTTCGGATGCAGTCTCCGGCGCGGCGACGGCCTCAGGGGCGGGCGCGGGCAGTGCGAGCTGGAAGGCGACGTTCGTCGTGAGGGAGAGCGGTTCGCGCACGTCCAGATATGCGTGCTGCCACAGCTCCGTCAGCCAGTTGCGGCCGGCGGCGGTCTCCTCGTCCGCGAAGCGTTCGAGTGCGGACTGCAGGGCGGGGCCCGGGCCTGAGAGGAAGCGTGCGGCATCGGCCCTGGCCTGCTCCTGTTCGAGCGGGGGGCAGACGGCGGTTACCGAGTGCATGATGCGCTCGAGCGTCGCCTCGAGGCGGGGGACGGGCAGAGGTGGCTGCGGCATGGCGATGGATTCCTCTCCTGCCGGCACCCTCGCCGGCGAGTGCACTCATTCTGCCGGATCCCGGCGCGTTCTCCCGCCACATCCCATTTCGGGGTGTGGGAGTGGATGCGCGCCGGCGACCGCACGGTCACTGCTACACTCTTTCTGTCGCCGGCCCCAGTAGCTCAGGGGATAGAGCACCACTCTCCTAAAGTGGGTGTCGCAGGTTCGAATCCTGCCTGGGGCGCAGATCCGGGCCGCGAGACTGAGTCTCGCGGCCCGCGAGACATTTACGCGACGAATTCGTCCACGGCCGTGGCGAGCCGCATATGTCGGTATCCGAAAATCGAAACAGACGGGAAATGGCAACGGATCCCTTCCCGTCTGCGGATCCGCCGGGGGATCCGTGCACAAAGCGGCCGATTCGCAGACGGGAACCCAGTGGGCGGCTGTAGTCGTCTGGCACCCCACCGCTGTGCGCGCTCCCGGCCGGGCGCAGATGCTCCGGCCGCATGCGTGCACCTCAGTCGCGCCCTTCGCCAACTGCCCACGGCCCCCGCCGCCCCGCATTTCTGGGCGGTGTCCGGTGCGCCGTATGGGAGTCCGGGACTCCACGGGTTAGGCTCGAACACGTGTCACATACCGATTCCACTCTTCCCCAGACTGGTGCTCAGGCCGTCGGCGAGGCGTTCGCCGCATGGCGGGCGCAGGCTGCCCGGATCGGCGGTCGCGACACCATGCTGCACTTCCGCGACTCCCGTGACGGCTCGATCGACCTCACCGGTGCCCATCCCTCCGGCCTCGCGCAGCTGCTGGCCGGGCGGGCGACCCGGCTCTCCAGTCTGCTCCGCGACCCCGAGCACCTCGCGGACGCGCGCAGGCGGGCACGGGCCATCCGGTCCAAAGCGGATCAGCTGAGCCGGGAGCGGGGAATCGCCACGGCCTATCTGGCGATCGGCTTCGCCTCCTGGAGCCGCGAGGGTGCCACGGGCCGGGAGGAGTTCGGCGCTCCGGTGCTGCTGCGCCACGTCACACTCGTGCCGCGCGGCTCCAGCATCGACGACTACGAGATCCGCCTCGACGACGAGGTGCGCGTCAATCCCGCTCTCGTGGACTACCTGCACCGCGAGCACGAGGTCACCGTCGACGTCGACGAATGGGCGGATTCCACACGTGTGGGCCACGGCTTCGACCCGGCACCGGCGTACGACCGGCTGCGCGCCGTCACCCGGTCCGTGCCGGGCATGCTCGTCAACGAGCGCCTGGTCGTGTCCACCTTCGCCAACATCGCCGACCCCTACTCCACGGAGGAGCTGCCGGAGGCCCACCCGCTGCTGCGCGCCCTGGCCGGGGACGCCGAGGCCCGCGCCGGCCTGTCCGGGGATGCGCCGGATCCGGCACCGCGGGAGCTCAGGGACCGCGCCCCGCACGAGGAGTTCCTCGCGATCGACGTGGACGGCGACCAGCAGGCTGTCGTGGACGCGGCGATGGCGGGGGAGTCCGTCGTCGTGGACACGCCCCCGGGGACGGGCGCCACACAGCTCGCGACCGCTCTGGCGACGACGCTCTCCCACACCGGCCGCAGCGTGCTCTACGTGGCGCAGGACGCGGCGGACCTCGATGAGTTCCGCCGCCGCATGGCCTCGACCGGCCTGGAGGACTTCGCGGTGGACGGCCGCGGCGACCGCGAGCAGCTGCGGCGCAGCCTCATCACGCTCATCACCTCCGCGGAGAGGTCCCCCAAGCCGGAGCTCTCCGGCCTGGTCGAGACGCTGAGCGAACACCGCACCGCTCTCACCGAGCACATCGAGTCCCTGCACCGCATCCGCGAGCCCTGGGGCGTGTCCGCCTACGAGGTGATGCAGCGGCTCGCCGCCCTCACCAGCGTGCGCCCGGGCCCGTCCACCTCCGTGCGCTTCTCGCGTGAGCTCCTCGACCTCGACGACGCCCGGCGCAGCGAGCTGCGGGACTCCCTCCTGACCCTCTCCGACAGGGGCGCCTTCACCCTCGACGTCGCGGACACCGTGTGGTTCGGCGCGCGCTTCGAATCCGACGACGAGGCGGAGCGCGCACGTTCGCTCGCGGAGGCGGCACGCGCCCTCATCCCCGCCTTCTCCGAGGCCGCCCTGCCGGTCCTCCGCAAGTCCGGCCTCAACCCCGAACGGACGGTGGGCGCCTGGGGCCGCTCGCTGGAGCTCCTGCAGGAGATGCGCGCCACCCTGGACGTCTTCAGCCCCGAGGTGTTCGAACACAGCCTCTCCGACCTCCTCGCCGCGACCGGCACCGCGGAGTACCGCGCCCAGGTGGGCCGCGAGATGGGCATGCTGGAGCGCAACCGCCTGAAGAAGGCGGCGAAGGAGTTCCTGCGGCCCGGCGCCTCGGCCCCGGATCTGCACGCCGGTCTCCTCGCGGCCTCCGCCCAGCGGCAGGAGCTGCGGGAGCTCGCGGGAGCGGACATCCGCCCCAAGGTGCCGCGCGGTGTGCCCGAGGCCGTGGCGGAGTACCGCGCGCTGTCCGCCGAGCTCGGAGCGCTGAGCCCCTACCTCGAGGACACCCCGGACGGCGGGGCGCTCGAGGAGATGCTCGTCGAGGAGCTCGAGGCCCGGCTGGAGGCGCTCGCGGAGGACCGCGCCTCCCTGCGGGATCTGCCCGAACGCACCCGCCTCGACGACGAGCTGCGTGACGCCGGGCTGGGCGACCTGCTCGACGACCTGCGGGCCCGCCGGGTGCCGCACGAGCTCGTGGGCCTGGAGTTCGACCTCGCGCACTGGGCGACCGTGCTCCAGGATCTCGCGGGCGCAGATGCGCTGATCGGCGCGCACGACGGCGATGTGCTCAGCCGGATCGCCGCGGAGTACCGGCTGGCGGACCGGCAGTACGTGGCCGCCGGCGCCTCCCGTCTGCGTTACAGCCATTCGAAGCGGTGGCGCGCGGCGATCGGAGAGCACCGGGACCAGGCGCAGGAGCTGCGCACCGCACTCAAGAGCCCGCACCTGGACCTGCGCCGGCTCTCCGCCGCGGCTCCGGACGTGCTGAGCACGCTCGCTCCCGTCTGGGCGGCGAGCCCCTTCCGCGTGCCCGAACTCTTCGCCGAGGGCCCGCGGTTCGACACCGTCATCCTCGCCGATGCGGGGCGCCTCACCACGGCGGAGGCGCTGCCCGCCCTGGCCCGCGCCCGGCAGGTCGTGGCGATGGGCGACGAACGGTTGCTGGAGCCGCGCGACTTCAGCGTGGCCGTGGACCGGCGCCCCCTCAGCCCGCCCAAGGAGCGCCCGCGCAGCGTGCTGTCGGAGCTGAGTGAGTTCCTGCCGGTCCACCGCCTGCACACGAGCTACCGCGTGTCTCCGCTGGAGCTGGTGGAGCTCGCCAACCGGCACTTCTACGACTCCTCCATCCGCACCGTGCCCACGGCGCTCACCGGCGAGGGCACGGGGCTGGAGTTCGCCTACGTCCAGGACGCGCTGGGCACCCCGGACAACGTCACCGGACAGGTGGAGAGCCTCGACGTGGAGGTGGACCGGGTGGTGGACCTCGTGATCCGCCACGCGCGCACGCGTGCGCGGCAGTCGCTGGGCGTCGTCACCCTCACCCCGTGGCACGCGCAGCGGGTGGCGACGGCGATCCAGAAGGCCATCCGCCAGTACCCCTACGTCGCCTCGTTCTTCGAGAACCCCGGCCGGGAGCCGTTCATCGTCACGGACGTGCAGCAGGTGCACGGCATGGTCCGCGACGTGGTGATCTTCTCGCTGGGCTACGGCCGCACCCGCCAGGGCCGTGTCATCCACAGCTTCGGCGAGCTGTCCAAGCCCGGCGGCGAGCGGTACCTCGCGGCGGCGCTCACGCGCGCCCGGCGCAGGCTCACCCTCGTGTCCGCCTTCGAGGCCGAGGACTTCGACCGTGCCCGCCTCAGCGACGGCGCCGCGCTGCTCCCGGACATCCTCGCGGAGGTGGCGAGCGGGGGAGAGCCCACCGCTCGGGCCTCGGGCGCGGTCACCGGCACCAACGCCGCAGCCGACGGCGGCAGGACGGACCCCAGCCGCCTGGCGACGGAGCCGTTCGAGGAGCTGGGCGATCCCATCGTCGCGGACCTCGCGGAACGGCTGAGCCGCAAGGGCGTCATGGCCCACCTGGACTATCAGGGCATCGACCTCGCGATCGCGAACTCCGCGGACGATCTGCACGGCATGGTCGTGGCCGTGGAGACGGACGGCCCCGCCTACGCCGCGACGGAGAGCATCCGCCAGCGCGAGCGTCTGCGCTCCGAGCAGCTGGCCCGGCGCGGCTGGCGCTCCGTGCGGGTGTGGACGACGGACGCCTTCGTGGATCCGCAGCAGCAGGCCGGACGCCTCTTCGACGCGTGGCGGGAGACGGTGGAGGAGCTCTCCCCGCAGGCGCTGCTCAACGCCGCTCGCGCCGCCGCGGTGGTCGTGGACCGGCAGGGCAGCCGCCCGCGGGTGGCCTCCGGCCTGCCCATGCACATGTACACCGACGATCAGCTCGTGGCGATGCTCGAGTGGATCCAGTCCGACGGCGTGGCCCGCGGCGACGGCGAGCTCAAGGAGCAGCTGCGCGCCGCGCTGGCGCAGAAGAACCGGCTGGGCCGCACCGAATCCGCGCTGGAGAACGCCGTGCGCGCCTACCGCAGGCAGGTCGCGGAGCTCAAGCGGGCGGACGCCGAGGCCCGGGAGTCCTCCGAGGGCGGCGGAGGCGCGCCCGGGCAGGGCGGTGCGCATCGTGCCGAGGGGACTCCGCGCACGGGTGCCGACGAGCCTCGCACGGGTGCGGCCTCGGATGCCGGCTCTCCCTCCTCGACGCAGGCGGGCGCCGAGGATGCGGACGGGGACGCCGCGGGCGGACGCGGACTCGGGCGTTCCGGCAGTGCTGCTGAGACCGGTGCGGCAGGCCCCGCTGGTGCCTCCCGCCGCGGTGCCTCCCGCCGTACCCGCTCCGAGGAGCTCCGCCGCGACGAGAACGGTGAGCTCGTGGGCCCGCCCGCGGACTCCGTGCTTCCGCCCTACGACACGAACAGCCTGCGGCATGCCGAGCTCCGCGACGCTGGCCTGCGCCCGGTCGTGGACGAGCTCTCGGACGAGACCCTGGACCGTGCGACCAAGGCACAGGTCCCCGCTGACCGGGACGCCGAGGCCGGCAGCAGGGAGACTGGGAGCGGTGACGGGAGCCTCGGACGAGAGAACCGGGCGACTGCCTCGGACGACCGGGTGCAGGGGGAGACCTCGGCCGGCGAAACTGCGCCCACGGCCTCCCGCACAGGTGAGGGCGCCGGCGAGGCTGCGTCCGCCGGTGCCTCTGGTGTGACGGGTACTACTGGTGCGACTGGTGCCTCGGGTACGACTGGTGCCGCCGCAGGGGCCGAGGCCGACGACGCGGAGAGCGCGGAGGGTGCGGCACGCACGACAGACGCCGCAGGCACCGACCGATCTGAGACCACGGGCGCAGCGGGCCGTACCGAGGGCACGGAGACGCAGCTCGAGGCCCCGGGCGCGGGCGTTGCGTCCGCCGAGGCCGAGGCCGAGGACGGGTCGCAGGGGCGAGGCTCCGCGGAGGCGCACCCCGGGGCCTCCGGCGCGGACGGTTCACGGACGGAGGACTGAGGCGGATGGGCGGCACCCCGTCGCCGGACCATTCCGCGCTGAGCCCGGAGGCCCGCGCAGCGATCGCGAAGTATCGCCGTCTCCTGGGGAATCGGGCTGAGCCGGAGGAGTCCGTGGGCGCCGGCGAAGGGGATCCGGCTCTGGCCCGATACCTCGCGGAACGGCCCCCGCACCACAGCCCGCCGTCGTACAGCTCCTCGTACCGCCCCGAAACTTCGCGCCGCTTCTCCGGGCAGCCCGAACATGCGGAGCGCCGCGGGGATCCGGAGGTCAGACCGGACGGGAACCTGAACGCCGGACGCGGCGAGAATCCACACGCCTGACACGGCGAGGGCCCGGACGCCGGATGCGGTGAGGATCAGGACACCGGATCGCGCAGGGACCCGGACGCCTGAGGCCGCCCGATCGGACGCCGGACCCGGCGGAGAATGACGAAGGCTCGACGTCAGCAGACGTCGAGCCTTCGTCATGTCCGAGAGGTCTCAGTGGCTGGGAGTGCTCCCGCCCTGGTCCGTCCCCTCGATGCGCGCGTCCGGCACCTGGCGCTGCTGTGCGGTGGCGAGCAGGTCGCGGATCTCCGCGAGCAGCTCCTCCGAGGTGGGAGGCACCTCTTCCTCCGGGGCACCGCGCTTGCGCAGCTCGTTGACCTTGTTCATCGGCATGATGATGAGGAAGTAGACCACGGCCGCGACGATGAGGAAGTTGATCACCGCGGTGATGATCGCGCCGAAGTCCACGAACGTGGCCGGGTTGCCCTCACGCAGCTGGAACCCCAGCCCTTCCACATCCGTGCTGCCGAAGGACGCGATGATCGGGTTGATGAGCTTGTCCGAGACGGCGGTGACGATGGCGGTGAACGCGGCGCCGATGATGACGGCGGTCGCCAGCTCGATGACGTTGCCTCGGAGGATGAAGTCCCTGAAGCCCTTGAGCATTGCAGTCCTTTCGCGGCCGGGGCCCGGCGCTGATGTGAGACGGGAAGCGCACGCGCCCGGATTCGCGGGTGCGGGCGACCCCGTGCGGGAACGTCCGTTGCGCAGTGGCGTGTGCGCGGACAGATTACACGGCCGGAGCCCGGTGAGGAAGGGAAGCGGGACGCGCGATGACATGCCCGGGCACCGGCGCACGGCTCAGTTCAGCAGCGCGAAGCTCAGGTGGGAGCCGGATGCGCGTGCGAGAGCGGCGGCATCGCGCTCCGTCACCGCCAGCGTGACGACCATGGCGCCCTGCCCCAGGCCGCCGCCCTGCGCCTGCACCGCGGCCACCGCCGCATCGTCGACGAGCGCGCCCGAGGCCGCTCCGCCCGCGGAGAGCGGGCCGCCCACTCCCGGCAGGACGCCGCCGTCGGCCCCTTCGTCCGCGCGCGTGTCCGTCTGCTCCGGCCCGTCCGGACCGGAACCACTCCCGTCCGCCCCTCCGCCGCCGGGCGGACCCGTGTCCATGAGGGGGTCCACGGCGGCGTAGACGCGCAGCCGGTGCCCGGGCCGGATCGTCGCGGCCGCCTGCCCGTCGCCGAACACCACGGGAACGAGCAGCGTCCCCTCCGGACGAGCGGCGGCCTCCGGAGCGAGCACGGAGGCGGAGGTCAGGGGAGTGCCGGCGGAGTGTCCGCCTGCCACCACGGCGTCGACGGCCTCGGCCGGGGAGGAGAGGGCGTCCTGGGGGATCAGCTCCGCGGGATAGTCGGCCATGCGGAGATCGCCGCGCGCGAGCACCTGGCCGGGAGTCAGATCGTGCGCGGCCACGAGCACACCGTGGCCCGCGGTGCGGGGGACGAGCGCCCATGCCGCTGCGGCCGCGGCGAGGCAGAGGAGGACCGCTCCGGTCCGGCGCGGCGGCAGACGCGCCAGCGGGCGGCGGAGGAGCTGTGGGATGCGGCGGAGAGCATGCATACGAGAACCGTGGCGCCGTTGCACGTGGAACACCAGAGGGCGCCGGATCCTGTGGATGCCGGCGCCCTCTGAGTGACCGTCTGTGACCTCATGTCGAGGTGCTGCGGGATGCGGTGTGTGACCTGCGGTGGTCAGCGTCTGTGAGCGAGCCCGCCGCTGCCGGGCGGACGGCTCAGGACGCCGCGGCGGCGGGCTTGCTCGAGCTCGAGGAGGAGCCCTCGGACCCTGCGCTGGAGGCACCCGACCCCGTGCCGGAGGCCCCGGAACTCGCGGAGCCGGAGTCCGCGGACCCCGCACCGGAGGAGGATCCGGACGACGCGGGGGCGGAGGCGGAGGAGGCGGACCGGGAGTCCGTCGCGTAGAAGCCGGAGCCCTTGAACGTCACGCCGACCGTTCCGAACACCTTGCGCAGCTTCTCCTCACCGCACTCCGGGCAGACGCGCAGGGCGTCGTCGGTGAACGCCTGGTGGATGTCGAAGGCGTAGTCGCAGTTCTTGCAGCGGTATGCGTATGTGGGCATGTCTTCCTGTGACCTTCCAATCAGAGACCGGAAGAATCATACTCCGCTCCCGTCCCCGCTTCCCGCCCTGCTCACGCACCGGCCTCACGCACCGGCTTCCTGCACCGGCCTCACGCCGTTCTCCGTGAGCACGGCGGACACCGTGAGATCCCAGTCCTCGCACGGCAGCGAATCGACCCGCTCCCGCTCCCAGCACACGCCCACGAAGCGCAGCCTCTCACGCACCGCGGCCGCGGCGGGGTCCCCGGCCCGGGCGAGCCCGGCGAGCTCCCCCAGCGGTCCGAAGGTGCGGTCGTAGAACCCGCCCCCGTTGCCGAGGCGCACGCCGCTGCCGTCGTAGGCGAGTCCCGGGACCAGCACGAGCAGGTCAGCCGGTCCCGGGACCCGGGCCAGCGCCTCGGCGACGGTGTCCGTGTCCTCCGGCTCCCGGATGCCCCAGATGCGGGCGGGGAGCTCCGCCACCTTCCCGGTGAGCCTGCCGAGGCGGAGGGGCTCTCCGCGCCGGGTGGCGGGGAGGAATGCGGGAGTCTGCGGCGCGAGGGATTCGAGGAACGCGTCGATGCTGGGCTCGCCGGGCAGGGCCGCGTAGCCGATGACAGCGGCGGGCCGCACCTGCGAGACGAGCCCGGCGGCGTGCATGCACAGCTGCGTGTGCGCACTCGAACCCTGGTCCTGGCCTGCCTGTGCCCGCCGCGCGGCACGGATCTCCGCTCTCAGCGCGGTCTTCTCCTCGCGTTCCTCGTGCTCCTCGCGGCGGCGCTGCTCGGGGGATTCGCTCATCCTCCCGAGGATAGGCCAGTGCCGCGTGCCGTGGCGCGCTCTGCACCGGCCCTGTCGCATATTCCGCGGGTCCCCGCACCGGCCCGCATCGGTCAGCGCATTCGCAGAGGTGCGGGACTATGCTGTGCCCATGTCGAACCAAGCCCCCTCCTCAGCCACAGTGAGCAAAGCGGTCATCCCGGTCGCCGGACTCGGAACGCGGTTCCTGCCCGCCACGAAGGCCATGCCCAAGGAGATGCTGCCGGTCGTGGACAAGCCGGCCCTCCAGTACGTCGTGGAGGAGGCGGTGCAGGCCGGTCTCACCGACGTCCTCATGGTCACCGGGCGCAACAAGCGGCCGCTCGAAGACCACTTCGACAGGGTCGACGGCCTCGAATCCGCGCTGCAGGCCAAGGGCGACGACCGCAAGCTGGAGCTCGTGCAGCAGTCCTCCGAACTCGCGGACATCCACTTCGTCCGCCAGGGCGATCCGCTCGGCCTGGGCCACGCCGTCCTCAAGGGCGAGCTCCACGTGGGCAGCGAGCCGTTCGCCGTCCTCCTGGGCGACGACCTCATCGACGAGCGCACGCCCATCCTCCCGGAGATGGTGGAGGTCCAGCAGCGCACCGGCGGATGCGTCGTCGCGCGCATGGAGGTCCCGGAGGACCAGGTGAGCCTCTACGGCTGCGCGGCCGTGGAGCCCACGGACTCGGACGGCGTCGTGAAGGTGACGGACCTCGTGGAGAAGCCCGCTCAGGAGGACGCCCCCTCCAACCTCGCGATCATCGGCCGCTACGTGCTGGCGCCGGAGATCTTCCCGGCGCTGCACCGCACGGAGCCCGGCCGCGGCAACGAGATCCAGCTGACGGACGCGCTCAAGTCCCTCGCGGCGGACCCGGAGTCCAACGGCGTGTACGGCGTGGTGTTCTCCGGCGGCAGGTTCGACACCGGTGACAAGCTCAGCTACATCCAGGCCGTCGTGGAGCTGGCGAGCCGGCGCGAGGACCTGGGCGCGGACCTCCGCGCCTGGCTCCGCGGCTTCGTCGCGGACCTCGACGACTGACGGGTGGGCTCCTCTCCCCTCTGGCCCGTGGAGCTCTCCCACGGGGAGGTGCTGCTGCGGCCGCACGTGCGCGGGGACCGCAGGGCGTACAAGGAGGTCCGTGCGGCCAACGTCCAGTGGCTGCGGCCCTGGGAGGCCACGGTCCCGGATCCCCTGTGGTCGCGCCCGGACTTCGCGGAGATGCGCCGGCTGTCCCAGGCCTCGGCGAGACAGGGGCGCTCCCTGCCGTTCGCCATCGACATCGGCGGGCGCTTCCGGGGGCAGCTGACGGTGTCCGGCTTCGAATGGGGTTCGCTGGCCTCAGCGCACCTGGGCTACTGGATCGACCGGCGCGAGGCCGGCCGCGGGCACGTGCCCCTGGCGGTGGCGCTGGCCGTGGACCACTGCTTTGCGCACGGACTGCACCGGATGGAGATCGCCATCCGCCCGGAGAACGCCGCCAGCCTCCGGGTGGTCGAGAAGCTGGGCTTCCGCCGGGAAGGGCTCCGGGAGCGCTACATGCACATCGACGGCGACTGGCGCGACCACCTCGTCTTCAGCCTGCTGAGCGAGGACGTCCCCTTCGGACTCCTCGCCTGGTACCTGCGTCAGCGCAGGTGGGAGGACGCGGAAGAGGCTGAGCACTGACTTGAGACGGTGTTCAATTCCCTCACAACTTCCCGAGAGGTGGAGACACACCGTGCCTGATGCGTTCCGGAGCCCGTGAGCGAACCTACAGTTGGAGCGTGGATACGAGCATCGCCATCGCCATCGTCGCAGCCGCGCTGTTCGTCTTCATCGTGCCCTCCGTCCTCCGCCGCGGCGCCGAGGTCGCAGAACCGGACCCCGCTGAAGACGAGCGCGCCCGTGCCCAGCCCGTCGAGGCCCCCCGCGTCCCCGGATGCGCGCGGCGCAGACG